>JBPCJW010000069.1:0-29141 GCA_051004915.1 Ilumatobacteraceae bacterium | reverse complement strand
CGCTCGGGTCAGATCTCGCCCTCGGGGCGGATCTCGTTGCGGCTGCGCTTGACGTCGTCGCACAACCCGTACTCGACCGCCTGTTCAGCGGTGAACCAGCGGTCCCGCTCGGAATCGGCCTGGATCTGCTCGAGCGACTTGCCCGAGTGCTGGGCGATGAGCTCGGCCATCCGGCGCTTCGTGTAGGCGTGCTGTTCCGCCTGGATGGCGATGTCGGCAGCCTGGCCACGCAGGCCGGCGAGCGGCTGGTGCATCATGATCCGCGCGTTGGGCAGCGTGTAACGCTTGCCGGCCGCACCGGCGGTGAGCAGGAACTGCCCCATCGAGGCGGCGAGGCCGAGGCACACCGTGGCCACGTCACAGCCGACGAACTGCATCGTGTCGTAGATCGCCATGCCGGCGGTGACCGACCCACCCGGGCTGTTGACGTACAGCCAGATGTCCTGCTTCGGGTCCTCGCCCTCCAGGTACAGCAACTGCGCACACACCTGGTTGGCGATGTCGTCGTCGACCGCCGCGCCGAGCATGATCACTCGGTTGCGCAGCAACCGGTTGAAGACGTCGGCGCGAGGATCGAGGCCCGCCTCGAGCATCCGCGGGGACAGGTCGAGACGGGGCTCACTCATGGCAGGGACGCTACCGGGCGGTGTCACGGGCACCGGTGAACAGCACGGCGGTCCGCTCGGCGGATTGCTCCTCGCTCGTGAGCAAGGCGGCCAGCCCGGCGGAGCCCGTTGCGCTGACGGCGATCCCCATCCGCCGACCCAACTCGTTGGCGGCGACGATCGACGACTCGGCGACGACGATCGGCTCGCCGCCGGACTGCCGCAGCACGTCGAACACGCCGAGCCAGTCGTAGGTTTCGTCGTCGAGGATGCCGTCGGCCACAGAGTGCGGGTCCGGCCAGGGCGTCATCAGCTCCGCCCACCGGCTGGCCACCTCGTCCGGCGCGAGATCGCTGGCCCGCTCCCACGCCCCGGCCAACGGTGCACATCCGGCGGCCTCAACGGCGTCGAGGCGCACCGACGGTCCGAGTCCCCACCCGACGCAGGCCGCCAACGCGCCGCCGCCGACCTGCACCAGCACGCGATTCGGCGCCACCGCCGCGTCGGCCAGCTCCCACCCGAGCGTTCGCCCGCCGTCGAGGCACAGCGCGTTCTCCGGTCCCTGCACGCTGAACGGCACGGCACCAGCGGCGACCGACTCGCGACAGCGCAGCACGGCCGGGTCCCCCGGCGGATCCGACGACCGGCGCGGGCAGCGCTCGACCGCCGCCCCGAGCTGCTCGAGGTGGGCGACGACCCGATCGTCCGCCCAATCCGGCACGAACACCTCGAGCGGCCAGTCGACCCGTCCGGCGAGCGTGGCGGCGGCGATCGCCGCGTTGCCGCACGAGGCGATGGCCAGCGGCTGCCGGCGACGGGCTCCGAGCCGCAGCGCCTCCGCTGCCAGGAGGTGGAGCAGGATGGCAACGAGGTGCCGGCCCTTGTGGCTGCCCCCGACGTTCCCCGTCTCGTCCTTGACCCACACCTCGCCGGCCAGCTCCGCCGTCAGCAACTGCGACCTGGCGAACGGCGTCGTGACGAACCCGGCGGCCATCTCTCGGGTCAACGCCTCGCAGGCCAGCTCGGTCATCCCGTTGGCCCTGGCGAACGCCCACCAGGCGAGCCGGGGTCCGTACGCCACGAACGGGTTCGGATCGTCCCGCCGGGGAACCACGGCACCGACGTCGAGCGGGTGCAGCACGTGGTGGCGGTCGCTCGGCGAGGAGCGTGGGCAGCGGAACGGGAAGGGCGTGGCGACGTCGACGGTCGATCCGCAGACCGCGCAGCGCCATCCGACGATCACGCCAGCAGCACCGTCACGAGATGACCCTGGAGTTGAACTCGGTGATCATCTCGTCCCACACGCCGAGGTAGCGCCGCAAGCCACGCCAGAACCCCTGTTCGCGCCGTTGCTCGAACAGTTCGAGCGGAGTGCCCTGCTGCTCGACCCACGTGTAGTAGCCGAGGTTGAAGATGCGCGACCGGTCGCGCTCGGTGCACTGCAGCACGTTGTCGGTGTCGGCGGTCCCGAGGTGACGGCCGAACACCTCGGCCGCATCGAGGTCGGTGAACTCCCCGCCGAACCGCGCCGCGAGCAGGGCGGCTCGCTCGCTCGGGTACATCGCGCCGCCGTCGGTGGCGATGGTGACGATCGCCTCGTCGGGCCCGTAGCCGAGCAGCCGGGCCGTCTTGATCGCGGCCAGGACGTTGCAGGTGGACGAGAACCCGAAGTGGGCCAGCGCGTCGACGACGTGGTGTGGCACGCACTTGCGATCGGTGAGCAACGACCGGCCGGCGGCGGTGTTGAACAGGAGGTCGAGCTCGTCCGTCGCACGGTCGGAGATGCCGACGACGACGTCGGTGTTCATCACGTTGTGGATCAGCGGCACGTGCTTGTCGCCGATGCCCTGGATGTTGTGCTCGCCGTAGCCGTTCTCCAACATCGTCGGGCACTCCAGTGCCTCGACAGCGACGATCTGCGCGCCGAACGTGTCCTTCAGCCGGTCACCCGCGCCGATCGTCCCAGCCGAACCGGTCGCCGAGACGAACGCCGCAAGGCGCCAGTCCGTGCCCTCCGTCACCGCGTCGACGACGTGCTCCAGGGCGCGACCGGTGACCTCGTAGTGCCCGAGGTGATTGCCGAGCTCGCAGAACTGGTTGAGCACGACGTTGACGGGGTCCAGCGACAGCTCGTTGCAGGCGTCGTAGATCTCCTTGACGTTGGACTCGGTTCCCGGCGTGCGGATGACGTCCTCGCTCGGCGCCGCGCACCACCGGTCGAGCCAGTCGAAGCGCTCCTGGCTCATGCCCGCCGGGAGGATCGCCACGCCGCGGCTGGCCATGATGCGGCTGATCGCGATGCCGCCGCGGGCGTAGTTGCCGGTCGACGGCCAGATCGCTCGGTGGCAGGTCGGGTCGAATTGGCCGGTGACGATGCGCGGGGCGAGGCAGGCGTAGGCGGCGAGCACCTTGTGTGCCGTGATCATCGGGAACCGGTCGCCGAAGACGACGATGATCGGGCTCTCGACACCGGTCAGGGACGACGGGAGCACCACGTGGTCGGGGACGTCGACCCGCCGGCCGGCGAGGTCGTTGTACCAGTGCACGCGCCACAGGTTGCGGGCGTCGGGCCGCTGCGGGTCGGCATCACCGACCTTGTGCGCCTCGATCGTGGTTGGGTCGGCGAGCTCGGCGAACGTCGGCAGCGTGATCCCCCGCTCCCGGAACCGCTGGATGGCGTTGGCCAACGCCACATCGTCGATGACCCGGTCGGCCAACCCGAGCTGGGACTCGAGCGCCTGCTGCGGGTCGTCGGTCCTCACGCGGTCAGTGTGGCGCGCGACGCGGCCACCGCGGCCGACCAAAGAACGGGCGACTGGTGTCGCGGCGGGGACGCGCCGCGCGGCGCAAGCGCGTTACCCGTTCGTCGGCGAGTTGCCGGATCAGCTCGATCGGCAGAACGTTCACGACACCCTCCTCGTCGCGCCGCGCATCGGTGCGCCGCGAACCGGGGCGATCGTGATGTCACCGCTGACGGTGCGCACGGCGAGCTCGAGCGCCGGTGACGACCCGGGGCCGCCGTCGTCGGCGTTGTCGAGCGATGATCGAACCTCGCCGCTGAGCGACGAGACATCGAGCCACACGGCGAGATCGGGCGCGACGTGGATGGCCACGTCACCCGAGACCGAGTTGACGTCGGACCGGCCGGCGCCGAGACCGCCGATGCGGATGTCACCTGACGCGGTGCGCACGGTCACCGATCCGCCGACGGCATCGACCTCCACGTCACCCGAAGCGGTCTTCGCCTCGACATCGCCACCGACGGTGCCCAGGCGCACGTCGCCGGACGCGGACTGGGTGCGCAGATCCCCGACACTGTCGTCGATCGAGATGTCGCCGCTCGCCGTCTTGGCCCGGGCACTGCCGCCGATCGTCCCGACGTGGACGTCGCCGCTGGCGGCATCGACGCTGAGGTCTCCGATGAGCTCGGCCAACATGACATCGCCCGAGGCCGTTGCGATGCGCGCGTCCGCCAGCCGGCCGTGCACGTCGATGTCGGCCGACTTCGTCGTCGCCCGCAGCGTCGACCCTTCCGGCGCGGTGATGTGGACGTCGATCTCCGGCGTTCGGCGGAGCAGTCCCGAGCGGCCCTCGGGGACGTGGACGACGAGCGTGTTGCTGTCGAGCGTCACGCGGGCACGGGCGATGAGGGCCCGTGCGTCGGCGTCGTCAGGGCGCACGGCGGTCAACTCGACGGTCGTCCGGTCGACCTTCGTCGCCGTGATGTCGACCGAGCCGGCGGCCAACTCGACCGAGATGACGATCGGTTCGGGGGTGGTGAAGTTGGTCATGTCTCCTGCTTCTGAGATCTGGGTTGCTGAGAGGTGGATGTCGTGAGAGGTGGCGTGGCGCAAGGTGTCGGGGATCGTCAGGAGCGGGACCAGCCGGTCAGGCGGGTGCCCCGCGACGGTCCCGAGTGCCGGACCGGCTGCCCGCTGGCGGCGGCGACGGCGCGGACGAGCCAGGTGTTCAGCGAGACGCGATCGGCGGCGGCCGCCCGTTCGGCCTGGCTCTTCAGCGCTTCCGGCAGCCGCAGGCTGACCCGGGCGGTGTTGTCGTCGGGCTCCTCGCCGCCGGGCGGGGTCGGAGGTGCGGGCGGGTGCGGTGGTGCCGGAGGGTCGTGGTGGGTCCGATGGGCGACCAGCTCGACGTCACGACCGCGCAGGCGCACCTCGACGACCAGGTCCGCCGCGCCGGTCAGTTCGTCGGCCGCCGCCGCCAGGGCGTCGAGCAGGACGAGGCGGGCGGATGGTTCGGTGGCGGCGGCGAGCAGCCCGGCGGCGCGCTGCAGGTCGGGACCGCCCGCCTCCGCAGCAGCCAGGAGGTCGTGGCGCATCTGGTCGACGAACGGCGTCAACTCCATGACGCCATGATGACATCAGAATGATGTCATGTCAACACCTATCTGACGTCAGGTGGTTCCGTGCTCGCGCCGACGTGCCGGTCGAGCCAGGCGCACAGCGGCGCGGCATCGGTCCACATCGTCCAGACCCTGCTCGCCACCTGCTTGGTGTGCAGCCACTTGGCGGGCGGCCACTGCCGTGACGCCATCAAGCCCTTGCGCCGCAGCAACACGACGCGTGGGTGATCCTTGGCGTAACCGCGCGGTGCCGTCTTGAGCTCGTCCATGGCCCCGATCGAGTAGCCCTGTCGTTCCAGCTCGGCGGTCACCCGCTCGATCTCGGCGCCCGTCGCATCGTCGTCCACGGCCGAGCGGAACCGCTCCAGCTGGTCTTTCGCCATGGCGTAGTACCCGGCACCGGCGAGCAGTCCTTCCGCCGACACCTGCACGTAGAACCCGGCGCCGCCATCGCCTTCGCCGTACGCCCCTTGCGCCGTCTTGTACGGCGGACGACCCTTGGCGAAGCGCAGGTCGTTGTACGGCCGGAAGAGGTGGAACGGCCCGTAGTCGGCGAGCTCGCCGCACAACGCCTCCATCGGCGCCTTCACCGAGGTGTCGAACTTCGTCTTGTTGGCCTGCCAGAACGCCTTCGAGTTGTCGGCTTCCAGCGCCTCGTAGAACTCGATCGCCTCGGGCGGGAACCCGCGGAACGTCACCCGACGCACCGTACCCCCGGCGGCGATGTCGGACGCCCTCCACTACTTTGCGGCCGATGGCTGAGCTGTTCCTCGGGGAGTCGGTCGACCCGGCGACGCATGAGCGCACGGGCAACGACGTGCGCCTCCCGACGGAGGATCTGACCACGCACGGCGTGATCGTCGGCATGACCGGATCAGGCAAGACCGGTCTCGGCGTGGTGATGATCGAGGAGGTCCTCGCCGCCGGGTTGCCGGCACTGCTCATCGACCCGAAGGGCGACCTGACCAACCTCTGCCTCACGTTCCCCGACCTCACCGCCACCTCCTTGCGCCCGTGGATCGACGAGGCGCAGGCCAAGGCAGCCGGGGTCCCGATCGACGAGTTCGCCGAGCAGCAGGCGACGGCATGGCGCGAGGGTCTCGCGGGGTGGGGGTACGGGCCGGATCAGATCACGGCGCTGCGCGCGGCGACGGACTTCACGATCTACACACCCGGCTCGCAGTCGGGCGTGCCGGTGAACATCGTCGGCTCGTTGCAGGCGCCCGAGACCGACGACCTCGAGGTGATCGGCGACGAGATCGAGGGCTACGCCTCCGGCCTCCTCGGGCTGGTCGGCATCGAGGCGGACCCGCTGTCCAGCCGCGAGCACATCCTGCTGGCCAACCTCATCCAGCACGCATGGTCCGCCGGCACGTCCCTCGACCTGGCAACCCTCGTCGGCATGGTCCAGCAACCGCCGATCCGCAAGCTCGGCGTCTTCGAGCTGGACCAGTTCTTCCCGCCGGGCGACCGCACGGCGCTGGCGATCAAGCTCAACGGTCTGCTCGCCTCGCCGTCCTTCGCCGCCTGGAGCGCCGGCCAGCCGCTCGACATCCAGTCGCTGCTGTTCACCCCGGAGGGCACTGGTCGCTGCGCCATCGTGACGATCGCCCACCTGTCCGACGAGGAGCGCCAGTTCGTCACGTCGTTGCTGCTGTCAAAGCTGGTCACGTGGATGAGGCGGCAGAGCGGGACGACCGACCTGCGCGTCCTGCTCTACCTGGACGAGGTCGCCGGGTACCTGCCGCCGACCGCCAACCCGCCGACGAAGAAGCCGATCATGACGCTGATGAAGCAGGCCAGGGCGTTCGGCGTTGGCGTCGTGCTGGCCACCCAGAACCCCGTCGACATCGACTACAAGGCGCTGTCCAACGCCGGGACGTGGATGGTCGGTCGGCTGCAGACCGAGCGTGACAAGCAGCGACTGCTCGACGGCATGAGCGCAGCGGCGGGCGGCGTCGACGTCGGTGCGGTGGGCGACACGATCGGCGGCCTCGCCAAGCGGGAGTTCGTGCTGCGGCGAGCGGGCAAGGACCGGCCGGAGGTGTTCACGACGCGTTGGGCGATGAGCTACCTGCGCGGCCCGATGACCCGCGACCAGATCAAGCAGCTGGCGCCGGCCCCGGCCGCACCAGTGCCACCAGTGCCACCGGTGCCACCAGCAGCACCGGCCGCGCCCGCCGCGCCCGTCCCGGTGACGCCCGTCCCGGACGCACCCGTCCCGGACACTCCAGCCGACGCGCCGCCGGCGGCGGCCGCGGACACCACACCGATGATGCCGGAGGTCGCCGGCAGCATCGCCGTCCGGTGGGTCGATCCGGCGGCGCCGTGGCTGGCCGAGATCGGCGCCTCGTCGATGGGCGCGACGCTGGAGCCGGCACTCGTCGCCAGGGTCGCGCTGCGCTACGACGAGACCAAGGCCGACCTCGTTCACGACGTGGAGTACGAGGCCGTGCTGTTCCCGCTCGCCGAGCACGTCGACGTGACGCGCGCCGTCGCCGTCGACTACGACGACCGCGACCTGGGCGAGCAGCCGCCGGCCACCGTCGCCTACCGCCTCACGGGTGCACCCATCGCCACCGCTGCGTTCTGGAAGCAGGCGCAGCGCGACCTCACCGATCACCTCGCCCGCAGCCTGTCGATGGACCTTCCCGTCAACCGCCGGCTCAAGCTGTACGGCCGAGTCGGCGAGACGACCGAGGACTTCGCGCTGCGCTGCCGCACGGTCGCCGGCGAACGGGCCGACGCCGAGCTGGCCGCCCTGCGCAGCAAGTACGAGGCCAAGGTGACGGCGGTGCGCAACCGGTTGGAGGCGGCCGCCGACAGCGCCCAGGTGGCCCGCGACCAGCAGGAGGCCCGCTCGCGCGACGACCTGCTGTCGTCAGCCGGATCGATCCTCGGCGGGCTGCTCGGCGGCCGACGCTCACGCGGCGGGCTGCTCGGCCAGGTCGGGCGGGCGGCTGGCCGGTCCGGACGGACGTCCGCCTCCAAGACCCGCGTCGAGGCCGCCGACAACAAGGTGGCGCGCTTGCAGACGGACCTCGAGGACATCGAGGCGGAGTTGGTCGAGGAGCTGACCGAGATCGACAACCGGTGGCTCGAGCAGGCCGCGCAAATCGAGTCGATGACGGTGGCGCTGGAACGGACCGACGTCAAGGTCACCCAGCTGATGCTCGCCTGGTTGCCGGTGGCGTGACGTTGGCGAGCGGCATGCTGTCGGCGAGCTGCGCCGGGCGTTGCTACCGTCGAAAGGGCATCGACGAACGACGAGGTCCAGCATGAACCGGGAGCAAACCGACAAGGTCCGCAGCGGCAAGGGCTTCATCGCAGCCCTCGACCAGAGCGGCGGCAGCACGCCAAAGGCGCTGTCGCTGTACGGCGTCGAGCCCGACGAGTACTCGGGCGACGAGGAGATGTTCGCCGCGATGCACGCCATGCGGGCGCGGATCGTCACCAGCCCGAGCTTCACGGGTGACCGCATCCTCGGTGCGATCCTCTTCGAGGGCACGATGGACCGAGGCATCGAGGGGCTCGAATCGGCCGAGTTCCTGTGGACGCAGAAACAGGTCGTCCCGTTCCTCAAGGTCGACAAGGGGTTGGCCGATGCCGCCGACGGCGTGCAGGTGATGAAGCCGATCGGCGGGCTCGACGAGCTGCTCGCCCGGGCCGTCGACAAGGGCGTGTTCGGTACGAAGATGCGCTCCGTCATCGCCATGGCCGACAAGGGCGGCGTCGATGCCGTCGTCGACCAGCAGTTCGAGCTCGGACACCAGATCCTCGGGGCCGGGTTGGTGCCGATCATTGAGCCGGAAGTCGACATCAACAGCCCGGAGAAGTCTGCGGCCGAGGACCTGCTGCGGGCCGGCATCCTGCAGCGCCTCGACGACGTCGGCGACGACCAGCAGGTGATGCTCAAGCTGACGCTGCCGGACGAGGACGACTTCTACGCCGACCTCATCGCCCACCCGAGGGTGCTGCGCGTGGTCGCCCTGTCGGGCGGGTACTCGCGCCAGGAAGCCGACGCCAAGCTGGCCCGCAACCATGGCGTGATCGCCAGCTTCTCCCGCGCCCTGACCGAGGGCCTGTTCGCCCAGCAGGACGCCAAGCAGTTCGACGCCACCCTCGACGAGACGATCCAGGAGATCTACGAGGCCTCCATCACGTAGGCCTGGTCGCTCAACGCGATGAGCGATGAGTGGTCATGGACCGCAGATCGCTCATCGCGCCGGACAACCGGCCAGCGCGATGAGCAATGTGCGTCGTCTGACCACTCATCGCTCATCGCGCTCGGGAGCTGCGAGGCTGGGGTCCGCTGCCCGGCCGGCGTAGCCCAACTCGGTAGAGGCACAGGATCTAGGCTCCTGCCAGTGAGGGTTCGACTCCCTCCGCCGGCACTCCCAACACCCGACTGCGTGCCACACTCGGCGGCCGATGGACGTCCGTGACCTGTCGACGCCGGCGCTGGTCATCGAGGCCGACGCGCTCGACCGCAACCTGGCGGGGATGGCCGCCGCCCACCCCGGCGCGGCGCTCCGTCCGCACGTCAAGGCCCACAAGTGCACGTCGCTGGCCACCCGGCAACTGGCCGCCGGCCACGAGTCCTTCACCTGCGCCACACCGCGCGAGGCGCTGGGGATGGCCGCCGCCGGGCTCGGTACCGACCTGCTCGTCGCCAACGAGGTTCTCGACCCGCGCCGGCTGAAGGCGCTCGCCGCGCTCGGCGACGGCGCGCGCATCACGGTCGCCGTCGACAGCGCGGAGACCGTCGCGGCGGCGTCCATTGCGGGCATCCGCGAGTGCGTGATCGACGTCGATGTCGGTCTTCCCCGCTGCGGGTGCGACCCGGCTGCGGCCGGCGCGCTGGCCGACATCGCCCGCTCCCGCGGCCTCGCCGTGCGCGGGGTGATGGGGTACGAGGGCCACCTGATGGTGCTCGACGACCGCAGGCGGCAGCAGGCCGAGGTCGAATCGGCGATGGAGCGGCTGCGCGCCGCCCACGCCGACGTCGGCGGTGACGTGGTGTCCGCCGGCGGCACCGGCACGTACGACCTCCACGCCGACACCGGCGTGACCGAGGTGCAGGCCGGTAGCTACGCGCTGATGGACACTTACTACGCCACGCTCGGCATCCCGTTCGAGCAGGCGGTGTTCGTCGTCGGCACGGTCGTGTCGGTCCGCCCCCACCACGCCGTCGCCGACGTCGGGTTGAAGGCCCTCGGCATGGACCACGGCAACCCGTCGATCCCGGGCGCAACCGTGTGGTTCTGCAGCGACGAGCACGTCACGTTCGCAGCGACCCCCGACACCCGCGAGACCCTGCCGGCGGTCGGCGAAAGGGTGCGCGTCGCGCCGGCGCACGTCGACCCGACGATGGCCATGCACGAGGTGGCCTGGCTGGTGCGCGGGGACAAGGTGGTCGACCGCTGGCCGATCGACCTGCGCGGCTGGGGATGAGCAACCGCCGGGCCACGGCCCGGTCGACCTCGACCGTCGGGCTGCGCGCAGGCGTCGGCGCCTGCGCGGCGATCGCAGCCTCCCCGTGGCTGAGGTCAGCGCACGGGCGCCTCGTCACCGTCACCCGTTCCTTCATGCCGTGGGCCGGGATGACCGCCGCCCCCCTCGGGCTTGTCGCAGCCTTCGCGCGCCGACCACGGACCGCAGCCGCGGGGCTGCTCGTCGGCGCCGCCAGCGCGGCGATGTGCTGGCCGCTGGTCCGCCGCCGCACCGCACCCATCGCCCGGCGATCCCGGTCGCTGTCGATCGTCCACGTCAACCTGCTCTCCGTGAACCGTCACGTGGTCGAGGTAGGCGACCTCCTCGCCGCCCTGGCCGCCGACGTCGTGACGTTCAGCGAGTACACCCCGCACCACGCCACGATGCTCCGGACCACCGGGTTGATCACCCGCTGCCCACATCGCCTCGACCTCGTCGGGCAGTCGTCGACGGGCACGGCGCTGTGGAGCCGGTTCCCGGTCACGCTGCGGCCGACCGTCCACACCACCCATCACACGGTCGTCGCCGACGTCGAAGCGCCGACCGGACGCATCCAGGTGATCGTCGTCCACGCCCAGAGCCCGATCGCCCACCACGGGGACTGGCTGGCCGACCTCGCCCGGCTCGGCGATCTCCGACCGACCATCCCGACGGTGCTGACGGGCGACTTCAATGCCGGGTGGTGGCACCCGGAGTTCCGCGCGCTCCTCGCCTCGACCTGGCGGGACAGCCACATCGCGCGCGGCCGCGGGCTGTCCTGCTCGTGGCCGACCGAGAAGTGGCACCTCCTGTTCCGTTGGCACCCCCCGTTCACGCGCTTGGACCACGCCCTGGTCACCGCCGACCTCGACGTCATCGAGGTGGTCGACCTCGCCATCCCCGGCAGCGACCACCTCGGGCTGAGGGTCACCGTTGCGATCAGCGATCGAGCGCGGCGAGCAACGCCCTGAACGCCCGGCCGCGCGACGACATGGAGTGCTTGACCGTGCCTTCGGTCTCGGCGAACGTGCGCCCGTCGCCGCCATCCGGGACGAACACTGCGTCGTAGCCGAAACCGCCAGTGCCGCGTTCGACCGTGGAGATCGTGCCGTCGCACGTTCCGTCGACCAGCAGCTCGCGACCGTCGGGCCACACGACCGCGGCGACGGTGCGGAACCGTGCTCGCCGATCCTCGACGGCGACGAGCTCGGCGAGCAGCCGCGACCGGTTGTCGGCGTACGTCGCCCCCTCCCCCGCATAGCGGGCAGTGTGAACACCGGGTCGACCGTCGAGGGCGGCGACCTCCAACCCGGTGTCGTCGGCGACGGCGGGCAGGCCGGTGGCGGTGGCGATTGCGACCGCCTTCAGCCTGGCGTTGCCCTCCAGCGTGTCCGCGTCCTCGACCACGTCGGGCACGTCCGCCGGCCGTGGCAGCAGCGTGACGGCGCCGGCCAGCAGCGCCTCGATCTCGGCCACCTTGTCGGTGTTGGCCGAGGCGCAGACCATCTCGATCATCAGTGCCGCAACGAGCTCAGCGCTTGGCCGGCGGTGGCACGGAGACCATCTCGGCCTGCAGGTCGGTGATCTCCGTCAGGCCGAGCTCGGCGAGGAGCAGCAGCTCGTCGAGCTCGTCCCTGGTGAACGACTTGCCCTCGGCCGTGCCCTGGACCTCGACGAAGCTGGGCACGCCGCCGCCGACGGGACGCAGCATCACCACGTTCATGTCCACCTCTGCCCTGCTGTCCTCGACGTACGGCAGGTCGAGCACCGGCGTGCCGTCGACGATGCCAACGCTGATCGCCGCGCAGTACGAGTGCAGTGGGTGGGCGGCCAGCTGCCGGCCGGCGACGAGTCTCGCGAGCGCGTCGTGGAGGGCGAGGAACCCGCCGCAGATGCTCGCCGTGCGCGTGCCGCCGTCGGCCTGCAGCACGTCACAGTCGACGAGGATCTGGCGTTCCCCCAGCACGACCATGTCGCACGCCGCACGCAGGCTGCGGCCGATCAGGCGCTGGATCTCGATCGTCCGCCCGCTCTGCTTGCCGCGCGCCGCCTCGCGGTCGACGCGCTCGGGCGACGATCCGGGCAGCATCGAGTACTCGGCGGTGACCCACCCCTTGCCCTTGCCCCGCATCCAGCGCGGCACGTCGTCGTCGATGCTCGCCGTGCACAGCACGCGCGTGCGACCGAACGACACGAGGCACGAGCCGTCGGCCATCTCGGTGAAGTCGCGCTCGAACGTCACGGGGCGCAGCTGGTCAGGGGTGCGACCGTCGGGGCGGGGCATCGTCGATCCTTTCGTGAGGTCGTCAGGTCATGACGCCGGCGGCGCCCACGGCTCGGTGTGGTTGAGCTCCGGTCCGAGTAGTCGGCCGCCGAGCTCGCGGAACACGTGCACGTCGCCGCTCGAGCGGAAGGTGTGCACGCCGATGGCGTGGTCGAAGTGCACCAGGTCGCACAGCAGTCCGAGCTCACCGAGCGTGCGGCGGGCGGCGAAAGCGGTCTCGTCGGCCGAGCTGACCAGCGTGACGTCGCGCCCCATCACGGCACCGATCACACCGGCCAGGAACGGGTAGTGCGTGCAACCGAGAAGCAGGGCGTCGACGTTGGCTTCGAGCACGGGCGCGAGCAGCCGCTCGGCGAGCACCGTGACCTCGTCGCCGCCGACGATCCCCCGTTCGACGAACTCGACGAAGCCGGGGCACGCCGCCGATGCGAGGGCGACCTCGGTGCCCTTGGCCGCCGCCGCTGCCCGCACGGCGCGCAGGTAAGCGCCGGAGGCGATCGTGCCCACCGTTCCGATGACGCCGGCCCGTCCGGTCGTCGTCGTCTCGACCAACGCAGCTGCGCCCGGCTCGATGACGTCGAGGATCGGCACCGGCAGCTCGGCGCGCAGCTCGTCGAGACCAGCGGCCGCAGCGGTGTTGCAGGCGACGATCACGGCCTTCACATCGTGGTCCTTGACCAGGCTCCACGCCAGCTGCCGAGCGAACATCTGGACATCGGCGCGCGGCTTCGGGCCGTACGGGTACCGGCCGGTGTCGCCGATGTACACGACGTCCTCGCCTGGCAGGAGATCGATTAGGGCACGGGCGACGGTCAGGCCGCCGAAGCCGGAGTCGAACATCCCGATCGGCCGATCCACGGACCGAGAGGCTACGGCGTCGGGATGCGGCGAGGCCGGAGACCGCCAGCGCCGAGATCGAAGACTCGGGCGAACCGTCGACGGTCGGCGGCGGTCCCGGAGACCTTGGCGGAGGCAAGCGCGCGGCCCTCGGTGCGAGCAGCGGCGATCTCGGCGGCAGGTGCGGAGACGACCACGTCGGGCCGCAGATCGGGGCGTGAGCGCGTCGACAGCACGCCGTTGTCGCTGACGAGGTCGAACGTCTCACCGTCGACGTCGAGGCGGACGTGCAGGCGCCCCCCGTCGGCACGATGGAACGGCACGAGCATCCCGAACACGGCCATCGATGGCCGGACGCGCTGCTCACCCGGCAGACCAAGGCGCGTCGCGCCGTACCGGGCGAGGGCCTGCAGGACCGGTGCTGTCGCTCGGCCGTCCGCGGTCGCCGCGTACACCGTGCGGGCGATCGGAGGCGGCAGCTCGCGACGCTCGACCAGGCCGCCCGCCTCGAGCTCGCGCAGCCGCTCCGTGAGCAGGTTGGGAGCGAGCCCGGGGAGTGCGACGCGCAGATCGGTGAACCGCCGCTCACCCATCAGCAACTCGCGCAGGATGAGCAGGGTCCAACGGTCGCCGACCACGTCGAGAGCGACGGCGACCGGGCAGTACTGCCCATACGAACGCACGTCACAAGATTAGTCCTGCCCAGGTGTTGACTTCAACCACTCGGTTGAAGAAGTATACCAAACGTGACCGCAGCCAACCGGGTGCTCCTCGTCGCCGGCCTCGGGATCTTCATGGTCTTCCTCGACACCCAAGTGCTGTTCGTGGCGTTCACCGACATCCAGGCCTCGTTCCCGGAGATCAGCACGACCACGATGTCGTGGGTCCTCTCGGGCTATACGCTCGTCTTCGCCGCGCTGCTCGTGCCGTCCGGTCGGCTGGCCGACCGGTGGGGTCGGCGGAGGATGTTCATCGGCGGGCTGGCTCTGTTCACCATCGCCTCTGCGCTGTGCGGGTTCGCCCCGACCGCGCTGATGTTGATCGTCGCTCGCGTGCTGCAGGCGGTGGGTGCAGCCGCCGTGACGCCGGCCTCGCTGGCGCTGGTGCTGCGGGCGACGGCGCCGGAGCGGATGCCGATCGCCGTGGCCATCTGGGCGTCGATGGGCGCGCTGGCCGCCGCCACCGGGCCGACGATCGGCGGGCTGCTCGTCGACTGGGCCGGCTGGCGCTGGGTGTTCTTCGTCAACGTGCCGGTCTGCGCGCTCGCCGTGGTCGCCGGACGGCGGGTGCTCGCGGAGTCGAGGGAGTCCGACCCCGGCCCCTTCCCGGACCTCGTCGGCTCGGCGCTGTTGGCACTGGCGGTGGCCGCCGTCTCGCTCGCCCTCGTGCAGAGCGACGTGTGGGGCTGGACGGACGTCAAGACGGTCGGCTCGATCGTCGTCGGCGCGATCCTCGGCGTCGCGTTCGTCATGCGCTCACGGCGACATCCGGCGCCGGCGCTCGACCTCACGCTGTTCCGCATCCCCAGCTTCCGCTGGGGCAACGTGGCGACGGCCGCGTTCGGGCTGTCGTTCACCGCCATGTTCCTGGCCAACGTCACGTTCCTCACGTCGGTGTGGCGATACGACATCGTCAAGGCCGGGCTGGCGATGTCACCCGGCCCGCTCGTGGTGCTGCTGTTCGCCAGACGGTTCGGGCGGCTGGCGGCGCGCATCGGACCACGCCGGCTGATCATCGTCGGCGGATTGGTGTACGCCGTCGGCGGTCTGCTGTTGATCTTCGCCGTCGAGACCAACTCCGGCTGGGCGACGACGATGCTGCCGGCGTCGCTCGTGACCGGCCTCGGCGTCGCGCTGACGCTGCCCCAGCTGTCGAGCGCCACCGTGCAAGGTCTCCCGACGAGCCGCTACGGCTCCGGATCGGCGGTCAACCAGACGATGCGCCAGCTCGGCGCCACCTTCGGCGTGGCCATCGTGGTGTCGTTCATCGCCGGGGCGACGGCCGCCGACGCCCTCGGTCGGTTCCAGCGGGCGTGGTGGTTGATCGTGGTGTGCGGGGTGGTGACGAGCGCCGTGGCGTTGGCGCTGCCACGGCCCGCTCGCGCTGCGACACCGAGACCGGCGACCGCGGCGGCCTGACCCGCCCGACCTTCGCCGGCAGTCGCAGACTGCGGCCCCGGTGCGAGGAAACTGCCACCTCGGAAGCACTCTGCGGCTCACGGTGCAGCCGTCGTCGCGCCGTCGACGATCTGGATGAAGCCGTTGTTGGCCGGGATGTCCGGCTCGAGGATCGCCACGCCGCCCACGTTGGGCGGATCAGTTGCCCCGTCGACCGCCAGCTCGTCGCCGTCGTTGAGCGTCTCGACGGTCGTCAGGGCGAACAGCTGCGACTCGGTCAGGGCTTCGCCGACCAGCTGCAGGCGGACCTGCTCGCTGGTCAATTCGCTCGGCTCGATGAAGCCGTTGCTCGGCGCCAGCACGGTGAGTGGATCCGAACCCTCGAGGAGCTCGACCAGCTCGGGGTCGGCGTCGATCGCGTCCACGAACTCCGAGAGCGTCAGGTCGTCGCGCATCACCTCCAGCGCGTCGGGGCCGGACGGCGCCAGCGTGCTCGGTGGGATGGTGGTCGAGGTGGTCGGCGGCACCGTCGTGCTGGTGGTGGTGGTCGTGGTCGGCGGCGCCGTCGTGGTGGTCGTCGTCGTGGTCGGCGGGGCGGTGGTAGTCGTCGTCGGCGGTGCCGTGGTGGTCGTGGTCGGCGGTGCCGTAGTGGTCGTCGTGGTCGTGGAGGTTGTGGAGGTTGTGGTCGTCGGCGCGACGGTGGTCGACGTTGTCGTGGTCGGCGGCGTGGTCGTGGTGGGCGGCGTCGCGGTCGTGGCGGGCGGCGTCGTGATCGTCGTCGATGAGTCCGTCGTCGTCGTCGTCGAAGGAGCGACGATGCTGGTCGACGTCGAGACACCGGTGCCCGGCACGGTCGAGGTGGTCGAGCTGACCGGCGGCGGCAGCGTGTCGTCGCTGTCGGTGTCGTTGCCCGAGCGAACGACGAGCAGTGCGATCAGCCCGAGCACGAGCGCGGCGACCCCGGCGATCAATGCCGCCAGCGGCCCGGGTTGCCGGTACCACGGCGTCTCGTCATCGAACTCGTCCTCGTACAGCGGCTCGCCATCGCCCGGCGGTTCGTCGCCCGGCCCGCCCGGTCCGGCACCGGGCGGGCTTGATGGCTCGCCAGGGCCGCCAGCGGCCGCCGCCACCGTCGACTCGCCGACCATCGGCTCACCCGGGATCGACCCTGCCGGCAGGATGCGTGTCGGGTCCGGATCGCGGTCGGCGCCGATCGGCGGCAGATCCGCGCCGGGCGGCGCTTCGTCACGCCGCGGTGGGGAGAACGGATCGTCTGGTCGCTGACCCTCGTTCGGCGGGGGGAACGAGTCGGGCATGCGACCATCGTCGCGCGACGCCGTCAGAAGTAGATGACGCGCTCCGCAGCGGCTTCGGCGATGTCCAGGTCGTCGGTGTACGCGCCGGTCGACAGGTACTTCCAACCCCCGTCGCAGACGATGAACACGATCGTGCCCGTGTCGATGTCGCCCGCCACCTTGGCCGCACCGGCCAGCGCCGCGCCGGCCGAGATGCCGGCGAACACGCCGACCTCCACCAGGCGCCGCGTCCATTGCAGCGACTCGCGGGGCCGCACCACCCGCTTGCGGTCGAGGATAGTCGCACCGTCCCAGTGCTCGAACACCGGTGGGATGTAGCCGTCGTCGAGGTTGCGCAGCCCCTCGACGCGCTCGCCGAGCGGCGGCTCGACGGCGATCACCTTGATCTCCGGGTTGCGCTCCTTGAGGAACCGGCCCGTCCCCATCAACGTGCCGCTCGTCCCCAGCCCGGCGACGAAGTGGGTGATCTCGGGGCAGTCCTGCCAGATCTCCGGGCCGGTGCCCTCGTAGTGGGCGCGCGGGTTGGCGTCGTTGCCGTACTGGTACAGGAAGCACCAGTCGGGATGCTCGGCGGCCAGCGCCTCGGCCCGCCAGACGGCGCCGTTCGACCCCTCCTCGCCCGGGGTGAGGATGACCTCGGCGCCGAACACCTCGAGCATCTGGCGACGCTCGACGGACACGTTCTCCGGCAGGAGGATCTTGATCGGGTAGCCCTTGATGCGAGCGATCGCCGCCAGGGCGATGCCGGTGTTCCCCGACGACGGCTCGACGATCGTCTGGCCGGGCAGCAGGTGGCCAAGCTTCTCGGCGTCCTCGATCATCGCCTTGGCGATGCGATCCTTGACCGATCCGAACGGGTTCTGGCTCTCCAGCTTGGCGAGGATGCGGACCTCGGGGTTCGGCGAGAGCGACGACACGTCGACCATCGGCGTGTGCCCGATCAGCTCGAGAACGCTGTCGTTGACCGCAGCGATGGTCAGCATGGCGTCGACCCCTCCCAGTCCTGGCAGCTGTCCCGGCAGCTCAGTTCGGGCAATCCCGACAACCCCGATGTCATTGGTCGACAATCTACCGGGACGGGCCGCTCGGCCAGCTGCCGAGCTCACCGTCGGACGACGACGTCCTCCTCGGTCACGTCGCCGTCGACGATGCGGAACCCGCGCAGCGACGGCTCCTCGTGCTGCAGGCTGACGATGACGTAGTGCCAGGCGGAGTCGGGGGCCTGGGCGACGTCGGTCGGGCTGGGGAAGGCCGGCGTGTGGGTGTGGCTGTGGACCACGCCGACGATCTCCCATCCTTGGTCCTCGGCGTCACGCTCGGCGCGCAGGTGGCCCCGCGGATCGACCGTGTAGACGCGGGCCGACTCGGCGGTGTTGCGGCACCGATAGAACCGCTCCGCGGCGATGCCCCCGGCCGGCCCGGCGAGCAGCCCGCACGCCTCGTACGGGTACTGCTCGGTGGCGAGGGCGATGATGTCGTCGACGATCTCGCCGGGTAGCTCCAGCACCGGCGGGACGGTAGCGGTCGTTGAGCGGCCGGTACCCTGTCCGCTCCCATGAGCGAGGGAGTCTTCGACCGAGTGAACCAGCAGCATGGTCTTGTGGCTCATGGCCGGGTACGTGTTGCGCTCCATCCCGACGTCACCGCGCACGGTGAGGTCCTTCCATGAGCAGGCCCGCCAAGGACGGCACCACGCTGATCGCCAGCAACCGCCGAGCAAGATTCGACTACTCCGTCCTGGAGACCATCGAGGCCGGCCTCGTGCTGCACGGCAGCGAGGTGAAGAGCCTGCGGCTCGGCCAGGTGCAGTTGGCCGACGCGTACGCAAGGGCGGGGGACGACGAGCTGTGGCTGGAGGGCATGCACATCGCGCCGTACGAGTTCGCCGCCGGCGTCGGCGCCCACGATCCCGACCGGCGGCGCAAGCTGCTGCTGCATCGCGACGAGATCGACCGGCTGCAGGCGCGCATCGCGCAGGAGCGGTTGGCGCTGGTGCCGCTCCGGATGTACTTCCGGGAGGGTCGGGCCAAGATCGAGCTGGCCCTGGCCAGGGGTCGCCAGAAGGGCGACAAGCGCCACGCCATCGCCGAGCGTGACGCCAACCGGGAGATGGAACGGGCGCTCGGTCGCCAGCGCAAGGGCCTCGCCACCTGACCGGATCTCGCACCGGTGGCCGCGCACCACAATGGGCTGGTGCGCAAGTACGCGATCATCGGTGTCCAGGGCAGCGGCAAGGGAACCCAGGCGGCGTTGCTCGCCCGCGACCTCGACCTCGTCCACGTGAGCGTCGGCGACACGTTCCGTTGGCACGTCCAGCACCACACCAAGATTGGCGCCCAGGTGCGCCGCACCATGGCTGCCGGTGAGCTGGTCGACGACGAGCTCGTCGAGTCGGTCGTGCAGCAACGCCTGGCGATGCACGACTGGAACTATGGGTTCATCGTCGACGGCTTCCCGCGCAACCTTCGCCAGGCCGAGTTCTTCCTGGAGAGCTACGACATCGACGGGGTGATCCACCTCGTGATGTCGGACGACGAAGTGGCCCGCCGGGTCTTGGCCCGCCGGTTCTGCTCGGGGTGCGGCCTGGACTACAACCTGATGGCGCACCGGCCGGAGATCGCCGACCGGTGCGACGTGTGCGGCGCTCCCCTCGTGGCCCGCGAGGACGACAAGCCCGAGGCCCTCGCCGCCCGGCTGCGTGAATACCGGGACAAGACCGAACCGGTGATCGCGCTGTTTCGCCGCAAGGAGTTCGTGGCTGAGTCCGATGCCACGCAGTCGATCGAGGAGATCCAGGCCGATCTGCGTCGCCGGCTCCACCTGCCGGAGTACATCGGAGACGTTCCGCCAGCGCAGACGACCGCCGACGCGCTCTGACCCCGCGCCGCAGGTCTCGGCGGCGCGGGGTTCAAGCGCTGTGGGCGCGATGAGCGATGAGTGGTCATGCAACGCAGATCGCTCATCTCGAGACGATCCGCGCCCAGTTTCGGCAAACCGACACCGTCCACCTCGGCGCGGCGCCTGCAGATGGGCGAGGTCAGTCGGTGGGTGCCTCAGCGCTGGATGAAGCGGCTGGTGGTCAGCACGGCTCCGAGGGCGGCGCCGAACACGAGGTGCGCGCTGAGGTCGTTCCACAGCGTGCTCAGGTCGTAGGAGTCGATCGGTTCGTAGATCCCGGCGGCGCCGAGCACCGCGTACGACGTGCCCCACGCGACGACGCCGGTGGCGAGGCCGATGGCCAACGCCGGCCGTGGGACGATGGCGGCGGCGAGACCGGCCACCTTGCCCCATCCCATGCCGGTCGCCCAGTGCACGATGTCGTTCGTCGCGGCCACTGACGAGGTGGGTAAGTCGATGCCAACGGCGTCGGCGATGCGCTTGCCGACCTTTGCCGGTGCCGGCGTGTCATCGTCATCGAAACCCGCCGCCGAGTTGGAGAACTCCCAGGTCGCAAAGCCGCTCGTGCCGCCCTCGGCGCGGTAGCGCCGGTACCACAGCGCATCCATGGCCGCCGTCGCCACCGCCCCCGCCAATGCTCCCGTGGCGACAGTGCGCACCAGTCCCATGGACCGACTGTAGATGCTGGACCCAACGGCCTCGGGAGGCCCCGGATCACTGGGCGAGGCCTTCTGGGCGCAGTTCCCGATTTGCAACGCTTCGCGCCCAGATCTGCCGGGTCGCGTCGCGCCGATCGGGCCCCGCACTTCAAGAACACGCGATGACGACGGCGATGACCCCCGACGAGTCGGCGCTAGCGGCTCACCGCGAACCGACCGTCACCCATGATCGTCCCCTCCGGTCGAGGCGCCCGCCGCGATCCGTGCGGAAGCTCGCCGCGCCGGACGGCTGGGACGGCGACCCGCGCCGGGTCCCGGTCAGGCGTTCGGGATGACGAGGTACTTCTCGCCCGTCGCCTGCTTGGCGTAGCCGGCGACGGCGTCAGCACTCAGCGCCTCGACGAGGGAGACGTGCCTCGTGTACGTGCTGGCGAACGTCGTCGTGATCTCGGCGGCAACCCGTTGGCGCATGCGCTCGACCTCTTCGGCGCCGGCTTGCATCAAGTACGGCGTGAGCAGCCAGCCGCCGACGCCCCACGCCATCCCGAAGTTGCGGCTCAGCTCGGTCGGGCCGCGATCGAGCCCGCCGTAGATGTACACCTGCTTGTGGGTCGTCGAGCCGTACCTGCTGTACTCGGCGGCGGACGCCACGAGTGCCGTCTCCATGCACGTGAGGATCTGCCCAGCGAGGCGGCCACCGCCGATCGCATCGAAGGCGATCGTTGCGCCCGTTGCCACGAGGGCCGCCGTGAGGTCGTCGGCGAACGTCGGTGCGGTCGAGTTGCACACGTAGTTGGCGCCGGCGGATCGCAGCAGCTCCTCCTGCTGCGGCGACCGCACGATGTTGACGAGGTCGATGCCGTCGGCGAGGCACAGCCGGTTGAGCATCTGTCCGAGGTTCGATGCGGCAGCGGTGTGGACGAGGGCCGTGTGGCCCTCGCGTCGCATCGTGCCGACGTGACCGAGCACCGTCAGCGGGTTGACGAAGCAGGACGCTCCCTCCGCAGCCGAGACACCATCGGGCAGCTCGAGGCACTGCGCCACCTCGACGCACCGGTACTGCGAGTACATCGCGCCGCCCAGCAGCGCGACCGTCTTGCCGAGCAACGCCTGAGCTTCGCCCGACCCGCCGGCGGCGACGACCGTGCCGGCACCCTCGTTGCCCACCGGCATCGACTGCCCGACGCGCGCCGCGAGGGACGGCAGCGCCCCCGGCGGGACCGTGGCCGACACGGTCGACGCGTCGCCGCTGCCGTCGAACGCCGCGCCGCTCATGTCGGCACCCCCGAACAGCAGACCGAGGTCCGACGGGTTGAGCGGTGCCGCCTCGACGCGCACCACCACCTGGCCATCGCGAGGTGTCGGGACATCGACCGTCTGCAACGACAGTTCCAGGACGCCATCGGCGGTGACGAGGGACCGCAGCTGCCAACCAGTCGTGGGGATCTCGGCCATGACCCATTCTCGCCCGACGCACGAACTGGGGGTCATTCCTGCGGACAGGTGGCAGAGATCACGCCCGAATCGCATTCAGCGCTGAGCCCGCCGACGGCGCCAATGAGCGCACAGCCTCCCAGTGGTCGAGCTCGGGGTCGAGCGGCATCACCGCCAGGCTGCTCGTGGTGACGCCGTTGTCGAAGTACTGCTGGATGCGCGCTCGGCAGCGCTCCGGTGAGCCGTGCACGACGAGCTCGTCGACCACCTCGTCGGGGATCGACGCCACGGCCGCCTTGCGATCGCCGTCGGCCCAGGCGTCCCACATGCCCTGCAGCTGGTCGCCGCGCCCGAGCCAGCGGTGGAAGTCGGCGTACACGGGCACGTTGAGGTAGGCGGCGATGGCGAACTTCGCCGAGGCCCGCACCACGTCGACGTTCTCGCTCGGGCAGACGAAGATGCGGGCGACGATCTCTCGGTCTTCGCCGTCTGCTGCGTCTCGCACGATGCCGGCGACTCGTGTCACGTCACCGGCCGACAGCCAGTTGATGATCGCGCCGTCGGCCTCCCGTCCGGCCAACCGCAGCATGCCCTCGCGCAACGCGGCGACGAGGATCGGCGGCGGCTGCTCGGGTCTGATGCCGAGGCGGAAGCCCTGCACCTCGAACGTGTCGTAGATCTTGGCGACCTTGTCCCCCTTGAACACGTCGTGCAGGAAGCGCACGACGTCGCGCACCTTCTTGTACGGGTCGACGAACGGCACGCCGTTCCACCGCTCGACGATCACGTTGCTCGACGATCCGATCCCGATGGCGAAGCGGCCGGGTGCGGCGTCGGCGAGCGTCGCGGCGCACTGGGCGAAGCACGCCGGCGACCGCGTGTACGCCGGGACGATCGCCGTGCCCAGCCGCAGCCGCGGCTCCCACGCCGCCGCCAGCGCCAACGGCGTGAACGCATCAGCGCCATCCGCCTCGGCCGACCAGATGTCCGTGTAGCCGAGGTCGGCCAGCTCGTTGAGCCGTTGGCGATGGGTGTGCAGGTGACCCGGCAGCGGCACGGTCATCCCGGGGCGGACCGGCAGCGTCATGGGCGCGACCGCGTCGGCCCGTGGCTCGGGTTGTTCATCGCGGCGTGTCTAGCCGCTCACCTTCCGGGCCCCAGTACCGCACGATGCAGCTCTGGCTGGCGGTGGCCAGCAAGGTGCCGTCCTCGGCGAACATGTGCACCAGTCCGTGACCGAACCCGCGCTGCACGGCATGCGTGTGGATGTCGAGCAGCACCCAGTCCGTCGGCACGAGGCGCAGGATGCGCAACGTGTTGTCGAGGCTGTTCCCGCCGCCACGCACGCCGAGCGATTGTCCGACACCCATCGGCACGAAGTCGCCGAGCACGGCGAGCGCGGCGCCGTCGACACCGTCGAGGACCTCGGGGATGCGCGCCCACAGCAGCGTTCGGCCGCTGCCCAGCGTGCCGTCCAGCTCGTCGAGGTCACGTCCACTGGCCATGCGCTGGTCGAGTCGGCTGTTGATGTTGTCGCCGACCGCCAGGCGGAACTCGCGCCCCGGGCAGTCCTCCGGACGCGGCACGCCGTCTGGCATCGCCTCGAACTGCGCCTCCCGGTCGAACGGGCGGTCGCCGAGTGCAGCGTTGACCGTGAGGATCTCTCGGTCGGCGACGTGGCAGACGGCGCGGGCCTGGGTCATCTGGTGGCCCTCCACCGCCAGCGTCACATCGATGTCGACGAACTCGCGGGGTCGGGCGTACGACAGATATTGCGCCGTCGCCCAGATGGTCTCCCGCCCCGACGTCGCCTCCAGCGCCTCGATCGCCGCCCCCAGCCCGGCGCCGCCGAACAGGAACTCGCCGTCCGTGCAGATGCCGTTCGTCACGGGCAACTTCCAGCGGAAGCGGTTGTGCGTCGCCTCCAAGCCGAGGAAGGTCCTGGTGTCCATCGGGGCCGGATCGTACGGCGCGTGTAGGTTCGGCGCCCATGGGGAATGTGCCCTGGTCGGGGGATGCCTGTTCGTTGGTCGATGCGTTCCGGCGAGGTGAACGCTCACCAGCCGAGGAGCTGGATGCCGTCTACGGCGCGATCGACGCCAGCGAACTCAACGCGTTCAGCCATCTCGATCGCGAGCGGGCGACGCTGGCGGCAGGCGTCGCCGACGTGGCGCTGCCGTTCGGTGGCGTGCCGATCGGCGTCAAGGAGCTCGACATGGTGGCGGGATGGCCGGCCACCGAGGCGTCGGTGCCGTTGGCCGATCGCATCGCCACGGTCACCTCGACGATGGTCCATCGCATTCGCGACGTTGGCGGGGCCGTGCTCGCGGGTCAGACCACGGCCTCGGAGTTCGGCGGCGTCAACCTCACCCGCACGATCCTCCACGGTGTCACGCACAACCCGTGGCAGCTCGACCGGACACCGGGCGGCTCGTCGGGCGGCTCGGCCGCCGCCGTCGCCGGTGGGATCCTCACCCTGGCGACCGCAGGCGACGGAGGCGGCTCGATCCGCATCCCCGCCGGGTTCTGCGGTCTCGTCGGGCTGAAGGGCACGTACGGGCGCATCCCCCGCTCACCCGAGCTCCGGTACGGCAACCTCACGTCGACCGTCGGCTGTGTGTCACGGTCGGTGCGCGACACTGCTCGCTGGTTCGATGTGTGCAACGGGCACGACGCTCGCGATCCGCTCAGCCTCCCCCGCGTCGATGGCTGGGAACGTGCGCTCGGGACGCTCGGTGATCGCCTGGACGGGCTGCGCGCCGCCGTCGTCGCCGACTGGGGCGGAGCCACAGTGTCGCCGGCGATGTGGGAGATCCTGGAACAGGCGGCGGATGCGCTGATCGACGATGCGTCCATGCGCCGCGTCGACGGCATCGACGCCGGGCTGCCGAGGATGGGAGCGGCGTGGTCGATCAGCGGGATGATCGCCGTCGCCGCCGAGCTCGGCGACGCCTGGCCGGCATGCGCCGACGACCTCACCCCGGAGATGCGCGACGGACTGACCCGCACGGCGGGCTTGTACTCGGCGGAGGCGCGAGCGCGCATCGAGCAGCGGCGGATGGAGGTCAACGAGGCGATGGCCCGCATCTTCGACCCCGTCGACGGCGTCGACCTCGTGATCACGGCGAGCAACCCCGACATCGCCTTCGCCGCCGACGGTCCGCTTCCCTCGGAGTTCGGCGGCCTCACCGCCGGTGCCGGCAACAACGGGCGACTGACGTTCCCGGCCAACCTCCACGGCAACCCAGCGATCTCCATCCCGGCCGGCGAGGTCGACGGGCTGCCGGTCGGCCTGCAGGTGATCGGACGACACTTCACCGAGGCGCTGCTGCTCGAGCTGGCCCGCCTCGTCGAACACAATCGGCCGTGGCCCCTGACCGCCGGCTCGGCGACTGCAACCTCGGGCGGCGGCGCAGGCGAGCCCGGCCTCGACCCGACCGCGCCGACCGAGTTCGGCGCCTCTACGGGCTGAATCAGAAGTTGCCATGAAAGTCCCCCTCTCCGTCAACGACTTCCTCGACCGGGCCGAGCTGCTGTACGGCGGCCGCATCGGCCTCGTCGACGAGCCGCACCAGCCAGCCGAGTCGTGGGGCTCACTCACGTACGGCGAGGTCGCCGCTCGAGCCCGAGCCCTGGCTGCGGGGCTCGACGAGCTGGGGCTCGGGCCCGGCGAGCGCGTCGCCATCGTCAGCCACAACTCGGCGCGACTGATGACGGCGTTGCTCGGCGTGCCGGGCTCGGGGCGGATCCTCGTGCCGGTCAACTTCCGCCTCGCCGCGGCGGAAGTTCGCTACATCGTCGAGCACTCCGGCTCTCGTGTCCTGCTCGTCGACCCGGAACTGGACGAGGCCCTGTCCGGGGTGACATGTGAGCGCCGCCTGGTCATCGGGCGGGACGCCGACGACGTGCTGATGCGGCCAGGCGTCGACCCGGCTCCGTGGACGCCCGACGAGGACGCCACCGCAACGCTCAACTACACGTCCGGCACGACCGCCCGGCCGAAGGGCGTGCAGGTCACGCACCGCAACATCTGGCTCAACGCCACGACGTTCGGCTGGCACCTCGGCGTCAGCGACCGCGACGTGTACCTCCACACGCTGCCACAGTTCCACTGCAACGGCTGGGGGATGCTCTACGCCGTCGCCGGGATGGGCGGTCGCAACATCATCCTGCGCAAGGTCGACGGGGCCGAGATCCTCCGTCGCGTCGACGAGCACGGCGTCACGCTGATGTGCGGCGCGCCGGCCGTGCTGAACATGGTGCTCGACGCGGCGGCGGAATGGGACGGTCCGATCCCCGGCCACGGCCGCACGCGCATCGTCGTCGCCGGCGCGCCGCCGCCGACGCGCTCCATCGAGCGCACGGAGACCGAGCTCGGTTGGGAGTTCGTGCAGATCTACGGGTTGACCGAGACGTCACCGCTGCTCACCGTCAACCGCAGCCGCGACGAGTTCGACGACCTGACGTCCCACGAGCGGGCCATCAAGCTCAACAGGGCCGGTGCGCCGGCGATCGGCTGCCGGATGCGAGCGGACGACGAAGGCGAGCTGCTGGCCCGCAGCAACGTGGTGATGGAGGGCTACTGGCAGCAGCCGGACGCAACCGATGCCGCCATCGTCGACGGCTGGTTCCGCACCGGTGACGGCGGGTCGATCGACGAGTTCGGGTACGTCACGATCTCGGACCGCAAGAAGGACGTCATCATCTCCGGCGGCGAGAACGTGTCGTCGATCGAGGTGGAGGACGCCATCTTTCAGCACCCGGACGTCACCGAGGTGGCCGTGATCGGGATCCCCGACGAGAAGTGGGGCGAGCTCGTCACGGCGCTGGTCGTCAAGTCGGACGGCAGCAACCTGTCGGCGGACGAGGTGATCGCCTTCACGCGCCGGCGCCTGGCCGGCTTCAAGTGCCCGAAGCGCGTCGAGTTTCGCGATGTCCTCGACCGCACGTCGACCGGCAAGCTGCAGAAGTTCAAGCTCCGCGAACCGTTCTGGGAAGGTCACGCGCGGCACGTGAATTGAGCCGTGCGCTCACGGGTTCACCTCGTTCGGGCGCAGGTCGGTCGAAGAGCGCTGGAAGTAGCAGGTGCCCCGGGCAGCGCGACGCGACTCGACCGAACTGGGCGCGAATCGTTGCAAAACGGCAACTGGGCGCGATGAGACTCCGCGATTCAGAGCACTACGCCGGCGGAGTAGATCGACTCGTCGAAGATGCGGCGCAGCTGGTCGGAGTTCCAAGGGTTCTCACCGCTGACGAGGACCGACCACGTGACGCCGTCGGGGCGGTGGAGCACCATCGAGTGGGCGTTCTCGATCGTCCCGGTGTGACCAAAGGCTCCGTCGGCAGTGACGATCAGCCCCAGGCCGTACCAGCGGTCGGGTCGGTCGTACACCACCGGCGGCGGGGCCGGCTGGCGCATCAGGTCGACGGTGGCCGACGACAGCGGGTGGAACCCCGGCTTGGTCAGGTCCAATGAGTCGACGATCCTGACCATGTCCGAGGGCGTGGCCACCCACGACCCGGCGGCGCCGAGCACCTCCATGTAGTTGCGGCCGGGGGACGACGGATGGAGGACCTCGGACTCGCCGGCGTCGAACGTCCCGGCCAGGCGCATGCCGGTGATCCCGAGCGGCTCGAGCAGCAGTTCGTCCACGACCGCCTGGTAGCCGCGGCCGCTGACCTGTTCGATGAGCAACCCGAGCAGGCAGAAGTTGAGGTTCGAGTACAGGTACGCCGCGCCCGGCGGGTTCTGCAACGGCGCCGACAGTCCGATGCGACCCATCGTCGGGCACGAGTCAGCCGACGCGTTGAAGAAGGCTCGCTGGTACGACGGGAACCCGGCCGTGTGCGAGAGCAGCTGGCGAACGGTGATGTTGTTGCCCGCCGGGTCGACCGGCGTGGCGCCGACCTGGACGGCCAACCGGCCGCCGACCGCCTCGTCCAGCCCGAGCTGGCCCGCCTCCACGAGCTGCAGCACGACGATCGCCGTGATCACCTTGGAGAGGCTGGCGATGCGGAACCGGTCGGTGGAGTCGACCAGTTCGACCGGGGTGACCGCGGCGGCGGTCGCCGGCGGCGGCTCGGGGGTCGCCGCCGGCGTCTCGCCGGGCACGGGCGGCGGTACGGGAGCAGGAGCCGGCGGGGCCGCCAGGACCGGGAAGCGAACGCCGTACGCGCCGGTGTGCACGATCGCGCCGTCGACGGCGACCGTGACCGAGGCGGCGAAGTCGCCGCCTCCGATCAGGCGGCCGGAGAGCTGCTGGTCGAACGCCACCCACGCCAGATCCCCGGGGGGTGTCGTCGGCCTCGACGCAACGGTGGTCGACGTCTCGGCGACGCTCGTGGTCGTCTCGGCGACGCTGCTCGGCGTGCCGGGGCTCGACGACTCGGACGACGGGACGGGCGACTCGCTCGTCGTCGTCGGTTCGTCGCTCGTCGTCGGCACCGCGCCGGTCGTGGTCGAGGACCGGCGGATCGTGGTGGTCGTGGTGGTCGTTCGGCGCGGGCTCGGCCTCGTCGTCGTCGGCCGGGAAGGCGCAACGGTCGTTGACGTGCCCTCGGGCGCGGCGACCTCGGAGCGGCAGGCGGTCAGGGTCGAGCCGGCGAGGATCGTGGCGAGGAGGAGCACCACCATCCGCCTGCCCGTCACCGCCCCATGATGCCCGGCCGAGGCGGCCGTCGGGGGTCGCGCCGGAGCCGCAGCCGCTGCCCAGGCTGCAGATTCCTGGTACTCGAGGCAGCAGTCTGCCGGTCCGGCTCAACCCGGCAGTTGTTGTTCGAGGGTCAGCACCGGCGCGAAGAGGTCACCGTGCTCCTCGATGCGGGCGAGCACGTCTGGCGCCTCGAAGCGCAGCTCCAGCTCGCCGTCGGCGCAGGACTCGACCTCATCCCAGCTGACCGGCGTCGACACGGTCGGTTCCGGTCGCGCCCGCAGCGAGTATGGGGCGATCGTCGTCTTGTGGAGGGCGTTCTGGCTCCAGTCGACGAAGATCTTCCCCGGCCGGTGGGCCTTGGCCATCACCGTCGTGACTCGCTTCGGCAGCTGCTTCTCCATCACCTGCCCGACGACGAGGGCGAACTCGGCTGCCTTCTCGTGGGTCAGTCCCGGCGTGTTGATCGGTACGTAGAGCTGCAGGCCCTTCGATCCGGAGGTCTTGCA
>JBPCJW010000068.1:0-11895 GCA_051004915.1 Ilumatobacteraceae bacterium | reverse complement strand
GAGACGAAGAAGGAGTCGCCTTCCGTCCCGTGCTCGACGCCCCCGTACTGGCCGATGGCGCCCCGGACCACCGAACGGTGTAGCTCGAGCAACTCGAGGTACCGGCCTCCGAGCCGTCGCACAAGCTCCGTCGAGCCTTCGATGTCGGTGAACATCAGGGTGCGAGTTGACGCCACCGCCAGATCGTAAACGGCTCGAAACTGTCGCTGGTGGCTGGCTTCGCTCGCTGGGCCGGGCAAGGCCGGCCTGGCCAGTCGTGCTCGCGAACTACGTTCGCGGCGGCGCGTGGCGCGGGCTGGAGGCCGGGTGGAGTTCAAGTTGCTGGAATCACTGGAGCCAGCGTTGCGGACCGAGGTGCTCGCAACCGCGCGCCGCCGACGGTTCGACAAGGGGATGGTGCTCTTCCACGAGGGCGATCCGGGAGATTCGTTGCACCTGCTCGTCAAGGGTCGCGTGGCAGTGCGCGTCGGCACGCCTGCCGGGGAGACCGCCACGCTGACCGTGCACGGCGTCGGTGCGGCGTTCGGCGAGCAGGCGTTGATCGATCCGGTCGCACGTCGCACGGCGACGGTCGTCGCGCTCGAGCTCGTCGAGACGATGGTGCTGCAACGGACCGATTTCGAGGAGCTCCGAGATCGTTACCCCTCCGTCGATCGGTTGTTGATCGAGCAGCTCGCCGGGCAGGTCCGGCGGCTGAGCGACCGCCTCACGGAGGCGCTGTTCGTTGGCGCGGACAAGCGCGTGGTGCGCAGGATGCTCGAACTCGACGAGCTCTACGCCAGCGAACTGGTCGAGATCACGCAAGAGGACGTGGCGGCGATGGCGGGGACCACCCGCCCGACGGTCAATCGGGTGATGCAAGCGCTCGCCAAGCATGGTGCGATCCAGCTCGGCCGCGGCAAGTTCACCGTGGTCGACCGCCGCCTGCTCGAGCGAAACGCTCGATAGCGGAGGTCGCACGGTCCGTCTGGCCGGCACGTCGGGCGGCACCGGTGCTGCGCTGCACCTGCGACGCCCGACGGTCCAGCTACGAGGTCACTTCCAGTACCGGCCGTGGCCTTCGGTTTCGGCGTCGTCGCCGGAGCCGTCGTCGAGTCGGGCTGACCGGCGGCCGTGGCCTTCGGTTTCGGCGTCGTCACCGGAGCCGTCGTCGAGTCGGGCTGACCGGCGGCCGTGGCCTTCGGTCTGATCTCGGATGTCGCTATCGATGTCCCGGTTCATTCGGTTCCTCTCGTTGTCGGTTGACATTGCGATCATCACTGAGAAAGACGCCGTGGTCTGTCGCCCAGCGCACAGTTCCACCGTGCGCCGCGGCGCGCTGCTCTGGTCACACTTGTCCTCACTCCGGCGTGGGCCACCGCCCACAGGTAGCCCGATAGTTCCCGCCGACGGTCTGATCCCACTCGGCGCGAGTCATGTTGCGCCCGGCCAGCGCGCAGGCTCGTTCGGGCAACGATTCCAACCGCAGGTCCCACTCCACGAACGAGCCGTCGAAGCTGCTCGTGACGAGACGGTCGTCGGCGAACTCGACACCGGTCACGAACGACTGGTGACCGACGAGATCGCGACCGAGTGGCCGTCGGGTCTCCACGTCGATCAGGGTGATCTCACCGGCAGCGCCTCCGACGGCCAACGTCGCGCCGTCGGGCGAGACGTCCACGCCGAAGTACCCGAAGGCCGTGCCGGTGTACACGGGCCCGTCTCGCTCGCCGTCTTCGAGCCACCAGAAGCTGAGCTCACCGTCGGCTCGGGCCGTGACGAGCCTGGAGCCATCCGGGCTGATGGCGATGTCATTGACCCCTTGTGCCTGCTCGGGGAGCGCGAAGAGGAGCTCGCTCGTGCCAACGTCGTAGATGCCCACGTTGCCGAAGAACCCGGCGGTGACGATGCGTTCGCCATCCGGGGTGAACTCGACGTCCCACACCGTTGCAGGGTCCGCCGCCTGCGTGGCTCGGAGCTGTAGATCGATACCGGCCCACGTCCACAGGGTCAGCTGGCCCGAGCTGTCGCCGACGCCCAGGGTCGTGCCGTCGGGGGAGAAGGCGACGCTCTGCGCCCCCGGATCGTCCGCAGCTGCTTCATTCGGTGAGGCGGGGGCGGGGAGGTCTGCCTCGGCCAACAAGCGACGGTCAGCCACGCTCCAGACCTGCACCCGCCCGTTCCTGCCGGATGCTCCCACATGCAGCGAAGGGTCCGCTTCGGCCACGCCGACGGCGAGCAGCGTGCCATCATGGTTGTAGCCGACCGCCTGAGCAACTTCTGCGCGCGTCTCCAAAGCGGGCCCGAGTGCTCCGTCGCGGTTCCAGATCCGCACCATGCCATCCTGTCGTCCAGCGGTGGCGATCGACTGACCGTCGGGACTCACGGCGACGTCGCCGATCTCACCGTCGTGCGCACGGCGGTTGGTGCCCGTCGTCAGGCCGTCGAGCTGCCACCGGCCGACCTCGCTCTCCGACACCGTCGTCAGCCCGCCGTCGGCCTCGAACCGAGCTGCCACGACGGTCCCGGCGTGACCGACGAGGCGCTCGACGAGCTCACCGCTGGCTGCGTCCCACAGGTAGACCGTCCCCGTGTCCCCGCCCGTCACGAGGGAGCGCTCGTCGGGGCCGAAGGCGACGGCGACCGTGTACCGATCAGGGGTGCGCAGAGGCGGATACCGGTCTTCCCCGGTCATTGCGTCGATGACGAACACGCCGCCCCCGTCGGTGGACACGGCGAGCGTTGCGCCGTCCGGGCTGTAGGCGATCTCTTGCAGTTGGAAATCCAGTGCCCGCACCTCGCCGACGAGCTCCCCCGTCCGGACGTCGCGCTGTTCGACCCGTCCGTCGTAGCCGGTCACCGCGACGACGCGGCCCTCCGGATGAAACGCCAGGCCGGAGGCGCCGGCCGGCGAGATCTCGGCCGGCTCGAACACCGGCTCACCGCTCGTCGCCGACCACACGTGCAGCGTCCCGGCGAACTGATCGGTGCCAGCGAGGAGCGTGCCGTCCGGGCTGAACTCGAGGACCACACTCCCGGTCGGGGCTCCATCCATCTCCAAGATCAGCCGGCCGGTCGCGGCGTCGATCACGACCTGGCTCCCGTCGACGGCGGAGGCTGCGAATCGGTTGCCCGTCGGGACGAACGCACCGTTGACCGCCACGCCGGTGAGCGCTGTGATCGGGTCGCCGATCGGAAGATGTGTCGCCGGGTCGTATCGGCGCAGCGCGCCGGTCCCATCACCTGTGAGCAGGACACCTCCGTTGGCAACGACAAGTGGCTTCTCGTCGACGGGTGGTGCTTGGAACGACTCGAGCCGTGGACTGGCTCCCAGCGACGTCAGCAGCGCTCCACGCGTCACCGCGTTGTCCGCCAGCTCCTGGGCCTCGACCGCTTGCAGAAGGGCCAACGACAGGTCGGCGCTCGTCGAGCCCTCGGCCAGTGCAGCAAGGCGTTCACCCTTTGCTTGCTGCGCTGTTTCGTTCGCCTCGGCGCGCTGCGCGAATGCGACGACACCGGCGATGACGGCAGCGACCGTGAGGACCAGGAGGCCGGTCCCAGCCGACCACGCGAGACGGATCGTTCGGCGATGCTGGCGGACATCGTCGCCGGCGATCTCGTCCTTGGCCTTGCCGTGCAGCGGGGCGGCGAGCTCGGCAATGGCATCGCGGAAGCGTCCATCGCGCGTGTCGACCTGAGCGTCGGTGCGTGCCCACGTCAGGTCGACGTGCCGCGGTTCCTGGGTGAACACACCTCGCAGCGCAGGGTGAGCAGCGGTGCTCCGATCGAAGTCAATGTCGCCAGTCTGATCGTCCCACTGCCAGGTGCCGTCGGTGACGACGACCAGGATCCGGGCCGCGCCGTGCGACTCGACCCAGTGGGCGATCTCTCGCCCGACCCACTCCGAAGCGGCACTGGTCGGCGAAGCCATGAGCACGAACCATCCGGATGAATCCAGTGCACCAACGATCGACCGCCAGAGGTTGGGGTTCGCGGCCAGCCCCGTTTGGTCGCGGAAGATCGCCAGCGCCCGTCGCTTCCACCACGGACGGGCGAACCGTTGAATCCCGTCCTGCAGCCGTGGGGCGAGCTGGCCATCCGCCGCATGGCTATAGGAGATGAAGGCGTCATAGTCCATGCCACACCACCGTCTCGCGCATGTTCGCTGCCCGTCGGCGCGGTCGCCCTGCGGACCTCTCACCGCCACCGGTTCAAGCGCACGGCTGAACGACGCGAACGCACCGCACCGCACCGCTGCATCATCCCGCCTCCGTTCAACTCGGATCCGCTCGCCGGCGGCGAGGTCGCTCGTGCTCGCCACGACCCATCCTGCCAGGCGTAAGGCGGGCACGCTTCGCGTCCCAGGTGCCGAGCGAAGGGCGCGAGCCTCACGGCGTGGCTTCCACACGTTCCGGGTTGGCACGGTTGACGGCGAGCGCGGCGAGCACCGTCTTGGCTTGCCAGGTGGCGAGGCCGGGATGGGCGCCGAGGATGCGGGCGAGGTGCCCTGCGACGACCGGCGTGGCGTAGGAGTTGCCGGTCGACAAGATCCGGCCGCCGCCGAGCCAGGCGACGTCAACGTCGATGCCGGCCGCGCCCCACTGCGCAGGCCCCGTCGACCGGCACCACACGAGCTCACGGTCGGTGCCGGGAGCGCAGGCGACGGAGAAGACACCCGCGAACTCGCTGGGGATCGTCCGCTTCGGTTCGTTGTTCATCGCCGAGACGATCATCATGTTGCGGTAGCACGCCCGATCGACGAGGTCCCAGAACGTCTCCGCCCACTCGTCGTTCGGTGTCGACATCGACAGGCTGGCGACGTGGACGTCGTTGTCGATGCACCACTCGAGCCCATTCGCAAAGGCGCGGGCCGAACCCCTGAGCGTGGTTCCGAGCACCCGGACGCTGACCAGTTCGCAGTGGGGGGCGAGTTGGCGGATGATGCCGCCGCATGCCGTGCCGTGGCCGTAGAGGTCGGCGTGCGGCTCATGGTCGAAGCGCACGCCGTCGGGCATCGTCTTGTCAACCTGCACGTCGACCCACTCGTTGACCTCTCCGACGTCTGGATGGTCGGCCTCGATGCCGGAGTCCAGCACGGCGACCCGCACGCCGCGCCCGGAGCCGTCACCGTAAGCCCAAGCGGGCGTGATCAGGTCGGGGAGGGCGAGCGTCGGCGCCGGGCCTGGTCCGTCGCCGTGGAACGGCTCGGACGACGCCGGGAGGACGTCGCTCACGGGCGTCGCTGGTTGAGCGCGACCAATTCGTGCAGGATCCGTTCCGCCGCCAGCACCGCGGCGGACCCAGCGACACGGAGCTCGGCGAGCAATCCCGTGACGCGCACGAGCAGCTCGGTGACGTCGCCGTCGTCATCCTCGTCCGCGCCTTGCGCGAGCACGTCGGCCTCGGCCCGCAACGCGTCGGCGAGCTCGACGTCGTCGACCGTGCGGGCGAGCGCACGAACGATGACCGGCCCGAGCCGGACGACCACGTCGATCGTCGGGAGCACCAGGCTGGCCTGGGTCGCGGCCGTCGACGCGACCTCGAGCGCATCGACGTCACCCGGCGTGCGGTCGAGCACGCTGAGCACACCGGCGACCTCGCCGTCGGCGGCGGAGACGGGGACCGCCAGCACCGACGTCGGCACGTACCCGGTGCGCTGGGCGACGTCGCGGGCGAAGCGCGGATCGTCGGTCACCGTGTCGACCGCCAGCGCCTGTCCGGTGCGGGCCACGTAGCTGGCGATGCCCCGGGTCAGGGGGAGGCGCACACCGATGATCTGCTCAGCGCCTGCTCCGTCGGCGGCGACGTACTCCAACGCGTCGCTGTCCAGACGGGCGATCGAGCAGGATGCCGCGCTGAGGGCGGTCCGCACGGTTGCGCACAACGCCGTCAACTGGACGACGACGTCGCTCGGCGCCGCCAACGGCCCGAGGTCGTCGACGGCCATCGCCAAGCGTCGGATCATGTCCGATTGCTCCACTGCCGGCTCCTCCCGCTGTGATGGTGGGTTCTGCGACCGCACAACGGCGCCACGCCGTCGGCGCAGCAACGTACGTCACCGTCGCGGCTCGTCGGGGGTCGAGGCGCGCAGCGCACCCGACGCCGGCGACCCGCCGTTGACGTCACCCCCGCTCGAGGCGGTGGGCCTCCGTCTCGCCGTCGTCGTCGCCCGACCCGTCGTCGAGGAGACCCTTCCTCATCGCGTGGCCTTCGGTGCCGGCGTCCTCGCCGGACCCGTCATCGAGTCCCGGCCTGACCCTGAACCCTTGGCCTTCGGTGCCAGCGTCGTCGCCGGACCCGTCGTCGAGGACCCTTGGCCTGATCGCGTGGCCTTCGGCTTGGTCTCGTTGGTCGCTGTCGATGTCCCTGTTCATGTGCGGTTCCTTTCGTTGTCTTCGTCACCGCCATCCTGACTGCGCCCACCTGCCCGCAGTGGCCGGACGGCAACTGATCGTGGTCTGCGCTGAGGTGAGCGATCGGGGCCCCAGACGCGTTCACCTCTCACAGCTCAGCCGGCGCTTCACCCAGCGCGTCACGTTGCGGCGCGCTCGGCTACGGTGCACGACGTGGCCGGGGCGGGGCCCGTGGGGCTGATTGGGTTGATCGCCTCGTGAGCACCGACCGCCAACCTCGCTCCGGGCTGCGCCAGGCGTGGCGCCACCGGCGGTGGCGGATGGTGCTCGGGAGCACCGTCGTGTCGGGCATCGGCGACTGGTTGTACTTCACGGCCTTCGCCGTGTGGATCTACGATCGCACCGACTCGGCGGTCTGGCTGGCGGCGGCGGCGACGTCACGGCTGCTCGCGTACGTCATCCTCGGGCCGCTCGGCGGGGCTGCCGCGGCGCGGTTTCGCCGGCAGTCGATGATGGTCGTGCTCGACGCATCCCGAGCCGGCGTGATGATCGGCTTGGCGCTCATCGTGGTCTCCGACGGATCCCCGTTGGTCGGGACGCTGGTGACCGTGGCGGCCTCCGTCCTGACCGTGCCGTATCGCCCGGCGCTGGCGGCCGCCACGCCGTACGTCGTGCCGACGACCGCGCTCGCCGCCGCCAACGGCGCAGAGGCGATCGCCGGTCAGCTCACCGTGTTCGCCGGGCCGGCCCTTGCGACCGTTCTCATCACCATCGGATCGCCGTCGCTGGCCATCGCCCTCAACGCGCTGACGTTCGTGGTCTCCGCAGTGTTCATCATCCGCGCCGGTGACCTCGGTGGCGGCTCGATTGTGGAGCAGCCCGCCGGTGCCGACGATGGCGAGGGGACGGCCATCTCGGCCGGTGGCGAACCCGGGACCGTCGCGCCCAGGCCCGGGATCCTTGGGGAGATCGTGACCGGCTGGAAGGTCCTCGTGACCGTGCCCGGGTTGCTCGTGTTGAACATGCTCGTGGTGCTCACGCTGTTCACGTTCGGCGCAGAGGGTGTCCTGCACGTCATCGTGGCCGAGGATGGACTCGGCGAGCAAGCCGCGTTCGTCGGCGCCTTGACGGCGGCGATCGGCATCGGCGGCCTGTTGGCATCCCCGTTGACGGGACGCATCGCGGCGTCGCCCAACCCGGGTCCGTGGCTGATCGCCTGCGCGATGCTGCAGGGCGCACCGCTCGTCGCGCTGGGGTTCATCTCCTCGCCGGTGGTGGCCCTCGTCCTCCTCGCCTTCGAAGGGGTTGGCGTCATCGTGTTCGAGGTGCTGGCGATCACGCTCCTGCAGCGATTGGCCGGCGATCAGGTGGCACAGGTCTTCGGCATCCAGGACTCGATGAGCGCAGCGACGCAGCTGCTCGGCGGCATCGCCGCGCCCGTGCTACTGGTGGCTGGGCTTCCGGCGGCGTGCGCCGTCGGCGGCGGCGTGCTCGTGGCGTTCGGTGTCGTCGCCGCGCCGGCCCTGTTGCGCTGCGGCCGGATCGCCGAGGTCAGGGCGCTGGAGGTCGCGCCCGTCGCCGACGCCCTGGCCGACCTGGGTCTGCTGGAGGGCGCCGGGCGGGCGAGCGTGGAAGCCGTTGCCGCCGCCGTCATCCCGACTCGATTCGCCGCAGGAACCACGGTGATCGAGGAAGGAGATCCGGCCGACGACCTGTACGTCATCCGCTCCGGCTCGTTCCTCGCGTCGGCGCACGCAACGGGCGTGCTGCGAACGATGGGTGCAGGTGACTGGTTCGGCGAGATCGGTGTGCTCGAGCGGCGCAGGCGGACGGCCACCGTCATCGCCGCGACGGACAGTGAGGTGTGGCGGATCCCGGGCCAATCGTTCCTCGACGCGCTGCGTGACCTCGCGACGCTGCCCGATCCCCTCCATCGCGGTGTAGCGGCGCGACTGGCGTTCAGCGCCGAGGTCGAGGCCAGGTCATCCGGACCGGTCAGCCGATGAGCGAGCGAGTCTTCGAGCGAGCGAATCAGCAGCACGGTCCTCTTGCTCATCGCCGAGTACTTGTTGCGCTCCTCCCCGGCGTCAGCGCCCACGATGAGGTTCCTACATGATCCGTCAGATGCCGCGCGCCCGGTCGTCTCGTGCGGCGGCCTTGACGGCGTAGCCGAGCACGATCGACGGCGCCAGAACCACGCAGGCGGCGACGAGGGCGACGATCACGATCGCCGCCATCGTTGCGGTGAACCCGGTGATCAGGGCGGCGAAGAAGGCGACGACGGCGACGACCATCAGGAGGTAGCCGACGCGGTTGGCGAGGAGCGTCCAGCGCGCCACTTGCGCCCGGCGCTGCCGGATCGGATCGTGCTCGGCCGTGCTCAGGCGGCTCATGGTAGAGAGGGTCTGCTGCGGCGCAAGTGGTGCATCGGCACCGTGTCGTAGTTCTTGGCCATCGGCACTTGTCCGACGTACTCGCAGACGTAGCTGTCCGGGTCGTCGAGGGCGAGCAGCGAGGCGAAGGCGGACGTGACGAACACCGCGCCGGGTGGCGTCACCGGTTCGATGCGCGCCGCTCGGGTGACGTGCTCGCCGAAGAACGACGGCTCGTCGCGCACGGGGTCGTGGAGCATGAGCACCGGACCAGCGTGAACGCCGACCCGCAGTCGCAGCGCTGGCAGGCCAACGCGCTCCAGATCGATCGACTCCATCGCCTCCTGCAGCGACAGCGCGACGTCCGCGGCGATCGATACGTCGTCGATCACGAGGTACAGAGCGTCACCCCAGCCGTTGCGGAAGTGGATCCCGGCACGGTCGAGCACCCTGGACAGCGGACCGAGGACCTGGGCGACGAACACCGGGATCTGTTCATCGGCGAGCGAGCTGTATCCCTTGACGTCGGCGAAGAGCAGCGCCCGGAGCCCTCGGGCGGTCGGTGCGCTCGGCGCAGCGGCGGTCTTGGCGTTCGTCGTCGAGGCGACGTCGACGATGGTGGAAGGCAAGCCGGTGCGCCGCCAGCGAGCGACGTCCGCCGCTGTGCCCGCTTCGCCATCGGGCGGCTGACCGTCCCACACCGCCAACTGCTCGGCGCGAGCGGCCATGAATCGAGCCTGCACGACGACGGTCCCCATGGCGATCGCCGAGCAGTACGCGTAGGCGGCGTCGTCGTCGCCGTGTCGGCGGGCCGTCACGACCGTGCTGCTCGTCACCCGTTCGAGGCACGACCGGTAGCGCGACAACCAGTCGACGCCGGCGTCGCGCACCGATGAGAGCTCGAACTCCTGCGCCGGGAACGGCAACACGACGTGCACCTCGCCGCCGGCCTCGAGCACGGCCTCGGCGATGATGATGTCTGCGCCTGCGGCGAGCGATCCGTGGGCGATCACCGAGCGGTGGCGATCCATGAACGCACGGACCAGCCGTGCCACCCGCTGCTCGTCATCGCCGCGCATCCGTCCCGCGTCGTTCGACGCTTCGCCCGGCAGGTGACCGCAGTAGTGCACGACAGACGGGACCGCCAGGGCGCGCAGCACGTCGGTGTCGATGCCCAGCTCGTCGCAGATCATCGCCAGTTGGCGACGGGTCGAGGCCCGACTGGCGAGGTCGCCGTTCGCCGCGTCGGCGATCGTCAACGCGTCGTAGACGCCGGCCAGATCGCCGAGCAGCAGCAGCGCTTCGGCGCGAGTTGCCGCCGCCCAGTAGTCGACGTCGGCCGAGAGCAGCGACAGGACCTCAGCGGCGCTGGTGCGTGCTCGGTCCTGCTGCCCAGCCGCGCACCACATCGTTGCCGCGTTGATGCCGGTGTAGGTGCGGTGGAACCGTTCGAACACGACGTCGTACTGGGCGGCCGCGACCTCGGCGAGCGCACGCCGTTGATTCGTGGGCGCGGCGAACGCACGATCCTTGGAGACGCGCGCCTCGAGCGCCAGCACGTCCTCGGCCAGCTCGTCATCGCACTCGTCGGCGTGGGCGAGCAGCCCGGAACGCATCAGCCGGTCTGCGGCGTTGTCCGTCGCTCCCGCCCGGGCCAGCGCGAGCACCGCCAGATGTTGCAACGCCACGTCGTGTGGTTGCTCCGCCAAGGCACGGTCGGCGACGTCGAACGCGGCGAGGTACTCGGTGCGCCCGATCAGCCGGCGCACCTGCGCCGCAACGTCGCTGTCGCTCACACCACCCGCCTCCCGCGCGATCGGCGCGGCCGGGTCGGAGCGTGCTCGGCCGTGCTCAGGGGGCTCATGCTAGAGAGGCGCCGTGGTGCGCGCCGTGTGGGACGTCGACGACGACGGCGAGCGCACCGGCGTGCTGGTCGTCACGCTCGATCGCCCGGACCGTCGCAACGCCGTGGACCACGCCACGCTGCTCGCGCTCACTGACGCCCAGGTGCTCGCCGCCGACGCTCGGGTGCTCGTGCTGACCGGTGAGCCGCCGTCGTTTTGCGCCGGCGCCGACTTGACGGGTGTCGAGGAGGGCGAGTTCGCCACGCTGCTCGGCAAGGTGCTGCGCGGTTTCACCGCGCTGCCCATCCCGACGGTCGCCGCCGTCGACGGCGCTGCGCTCGGGGCCGGCACGCAGCTCGTCGTCGCCTGCGACCTGCGGGTGGCGACGCCAACCAGCCGGTTCGGCATCCCCGCTGCCCGCCTGGGACTCGTCGTCGACCACTGGACCGTCGAACGACTGGGACGCGAGGTCGGCTGGTCGGTCGCCCGAGCGATGCTCCTCGGCGCCGAGACCTACGACGGAGCGACGCTGCACGCCGCAGGGGCCGTGCACCGGCTTGGCCCCCTCGATGACGCGCTGGCGTGGGCCAGGGAGATCGCCGTGCTCGCGCCGTTGTCGATCGCCGCCCACAAGCTGACGCTCGAGCGGTCGGCGCCCGAGCCGGCCGCCGACGACGAGGTCACCGAGGCCCGCCCGCGGGCCTGGCGCAGAACGGACGCCAGCGAAGGCCGAGCCGCCTTCCTCGCCAAGCGCCCCCCGAACTTCGGCGGCACCTGAGGTCCGAGGCATCACCCAGTCGTAGAACACGATCGACGCCCTCCTGCGCCAGCCGCCCGGCTGCGACCCGGTCATGGCGGCTGGGTGCGATCGTCGACAGACGCCGGCAGAGTTTGCGCCCAGCTTGGTGGAGGCAGGGGTTCGAGTGTCGGTGGTTGCTGAGGATCAGGCGAAGTTGGGGCAGGTCGCTCGGTAGGGGGCGAGGTCGCCGATGAAGGTCACCCGCTTCCTGAGCGAGCACCTTGCGCTTGACGGTCTTCGGGCCACCCCGCACACCTCACCGGCGGCGCGATACGACCCCAGACGCGCGTACGCGTCAACAACACAATGGAGCCAACCCCTCGAGCGTCGTGATCTTGAACTGACTTGGTCGTCGTTCACGATCACCGCTCGAGGCGGCCCGACAGGGGATCCACCTACTCACCACCGCGAGGACTTTTCCGGCTCTTCGTCCCGTTCCGTGGGTGGGTAGCTGAGCATCCGCGGGTGCACCCCGTTGCCCGGCTTGGCTTTCCGGCTGTCTACGGCCCGAAGTCGAGCGAGGAGCAACGGGGTGCAATCCAAGAGGG
>JBPCJW010000067.1:0-5340 GCA_051004915.1 Ilumatobacteraceae bacterium | reverse complement strand
CGGTCGTCGAACTCCGTGCGCAGCGCCTTGCTCATGATGGCGTGCATCTCGTACATGCACGTGATGTAGGTGAGCTCGAGGATCTCGACGTCCGACAGGTGCTCGCGCAAGGTGTCGAACAGCGCGTCCGGGACACGACCGTCGCCTCCGACCAGCGCATCGGTGTAGGCGAGGACGACCCGCTCGCGCGGGTCGAACAGGTCCGACGTCGACCACGCCGGGATGGCCGAGATCTTCTCCTCAGTGATGCCGACCGTGCGGCACGACTTGCAGTGCTGGGAGAACACGAACTGGCTGCCGCGCAACCACCCGGCGCGCGTCTGGCCGAGCTCGCGCAGCGCGGGGTCGACCTGCCGCTGCGGGCTCCGGTAGAGGGCGAACCCACGCACGCAGTGGCGCAGCACGTCGGGGCACAGGGCGAACACGGTCCACCAGTCGCCGGGCGTCCCCGTCGCCGTTCCCGGCTCGTCGACGGGGTCGCGGTCCGGTCCGAACAGCTGGTCGTACATCTGCAGGGTCAGCTGATCGTCGGTCTCGTTACGGTGCACCTGGCGCAGTCTCGGCATGGGGTCCTCCGTGAGTCAGTTCCGGTGTGACTGGCGCTGGTGTTGGCGCTGGTAGTGCAGCGCCTCGTCGGCGCGCACCACCTCACGGGCGAGCGCCAACGTGGCGGTCGTCGCGGGATGGCCGGCGGCGAGCGAGGCGAGGGCGGTCTGCTGGGCGCTGATCGTCGCCAGCAGCAACGTCACCGGGTGGAGCAGGATGCGCACACCGGTGGCGTGCAGGGTCGCCGCATCGAGCATCGGCGAACGACCACCTTCGACGGCGTTGTACAGGAGTGGCACGTCCGGGAGCGCGGCGCTGACGTGCTGCAACTGGTCGACCGTCTCGAGGGCCTCGACGAAGATCACGTCGGCGCCCACGTCGACGAAGGCCGTGGCTCGATCGATGGCGGATTCGATCCCTTCGACGGCCACGGCGTCGGTGCGGGCGATCACGACCGTGTCGGCCGAGCGGCGGGCGGCGACGGCGATCGCCACCCGTTCGACGGCCTCGGCGATGGGCACGATGGCCTTGTCCTCAAAGTGGCCGCAACGCTTCGGTGCCAGTTGGTCCTCGATCTGCACGCCCGAGGCACCCGCCGCCTCGACGTCGGCGACCGTGCGCCGGACGTTGAGCGGACCACCGAACCCCGTGTCGATGTCAGCGATCAACGGCATGGCGACGACCGATGTGATGCGGCGAACGGCCCCCACGACATCGTCCAGCCCGATCAGCCCGAGGTCCGGCGCACCCAACGCCGTGGCCGAGAGGGCGAAGCCCGACAGGTAGGCGGCGGGAAACCCAGCCTGCTCGATGAGCAGCGCGCCGAGGGCGTCCGAACAACCCGGAACGTGGACCAACGTGGTGGCCATGGCGTCGCGCAGGACCCGTCCGGACATGGACGACCGACGGTAGTGGCAGCCTTGCGCAGCCCGACAGCTCAGGCGGCCGGGCCCGCAGGGGTGGCGTCCCACGCTCGGCGGGTCGCCGGCATGCCACTGGCGCCCTCCTCGTCGGGGACCACGCCCAGCACCTGGTGGATGTCGAAGCGCCCGGCCTCGAAGTTGACCGCCGACGCAGCCATGTACAGCCGCCACACCCGCGTTCGGCCGATGCCGACCAGGTCCACCGCCTCGTCCCAGCGAGCATCCAGGTTGGCCACCCATGCCCGCAACGTGGTGGCGTAGTGCTCGCGCAGTGACTCGACGTCGCGCACCTGGAAGCCCGCCCGTTCCATCGCCAGCACGGAGTCTCCGACGTCGATCAGCTCGCCATCGGGGAAGACGTACCGACCGATGAACGTGTCGGACCCGATGCGCAAGCCGCCGACCGAGCTGATGGCGTGGTTGAGCAGACGTCCTTGCGGCGCCAAAGCGTTGCGCAGCACTCCGTAGTAGTCGGCCAGACGTTCCGCGCCGACGTGCTCCGACATGCCGATCGAGGAGATCGCGTCGAACCGCTCGCCACCCAGCTCCCGGTAGTCCTGCAGTCGGATGCCGACGCGGTCGGCGACGCCGGCCTCGGCGACGCGCTTGCGAGCGAGGTCCGCCTGTGCACGGCTGATCGTGATGCCGACAACCGTCACGTCGTGGTGGAGGGCGGCGTGGATGGCCATCGAACCCCAGCCGCACCCCACGTCCAGCAGGCGCACGCCCGGACGTCCGTCGACGCCGAGCTTGCGGCAGATCAACTCGTGCTTTGACACCTGCGCAGCGGCGAGGTCGACGGACCCGTCTGCGAAGCGGGCACACGAGTAGGTCATCGATGGCCCAAGGATGAGGCGGTAGAAGTCGTTGCCGACGTCGTAGTGGTGGCTGATCACCGACGCGTCACGGCGCAGCGAGTGCAGTCCACCACGCGGTCGAGCCTCCTCAGGCGGTGCTGGGAGCGGTCGACGCACCAAACCGAGCCGGAGAGCGGTACGCAGGCCGGCAGGCAGCGACGACCAACCGAGCCGCATCCCCCGACTCGTGACGGGCAACAGCGCTGCGAGCACCTCGAAGATGTCACCGTCGACGTCCAGATCGCCTGCCACGTAGGCGCTGGCCAGGCCAAGTTCGCCTGGCCGCCACATGAGCCGGCGGAGGGCATCGGGCCGACGCACCTGCAACGTGCCCGGTGCCGGTGGGACCGGCGGACCGAGCGCGCTGGCGTCCCAGAACTCGACGCGCACGGAAAGCTGACCGCCGAACATCGCGTCGGCAAGCGAACCGACCGTCGCGGCCACGGTGGGCCGACCGCCCTTGGCCATCGCACCCAGTATGACGCGCCCGGTCGGCCAGATCGAGGGGTACCGCACTCGCGCGGTGAGAGGTGAGTGCACCTGTCGCCCTCACCTCTCACCCCACCAGGTCACCCCACCAGTGAGCGGCGGTCCTGCCAGGTGCACACGCACGCCTCGTTGCCCTCGCGATCCGCCAGCACCCAGAAGGCGCGGGCGTGCTGGTCGGTAACCAGCGTGCCGCCGGACTCGATCGCCGCCGCCACCCGTTGCTCGGCCTGATCGTGCGCCACGGTCACGTCGATGTGGAACCGGTTGCGCTCGGTGCGCGGCTCGTCCATCTGCTGGAACCAGAACGGTGGCCCGATGCGGGCCGGATCGCAGATCGCACCCTGCCCGGTCTCGGCTTCCGCCGGGTCGTCGACATATCCGAGCACGGCCTTCCAGAACGGGCGGATCGCGGGGATGTCGATGGCGTCGATGGCGACCTCGGTCGACTGACCGACGTACGGCTCGCTCGTCGCGCCGGCATCTGCGGCGAGCCGCGAGATGGTCGCCGCCAGCGCGAGGTCCAGCTCCGTGACCGAGCCGCCTTCGGCATGGGTGGTCAACGCGACCCGCAACCGACCCGGGTAGCGCAGGTCGACGTCCGGATGGTGGTCGGCAGCGTCAGCCGCCCCGGCGATCGAGGCCACCAGCGCGGCGCCGGCGCTGAACGACCGCGCCACGAACGTCGCCTGCAGCGTGTTGAGCAGGTAGCGCCAGTCCGGATGATCCTCACGAGCGTCGAAGTCGAATGCGGACACGCGGGCTGGCATTCGGGCGACGCTACGCGGTGTGTCCTCCGATCGCCATCGGTACCGTGGCGCCATGACGCGGGCCGTCACCGCCGCGCTGGTCCTGCTGCTGGTGCTGCTGGGTGCGCCTGCGTCGGTCGGTGCTGCGGCCATCGACGACGCTGCCGAGGCGCTGCGTAGCGACACGGTCTACGTCGATCCGGCGGCCGAGCGGGCGCTCGAGCCTGCCGGTGCCGACGAGGTCCGCGCCGCCATCGGCAACGCCGGCACCCCGATCTACGTGGCCGTGCTGCCAGCCGCGGCGGCCGACGCGGCGGGAGGAGACCCGACCGAGGTCGCCCGGCAGCTCGCCGAGACCGTTGGGCGCGACGGCACGTACGCCGTGGTGGTCGGCGAGAGCTTCCGGGCGGGAAGCACCCGCCTCGACGGAACGGGCGCGCTGGCCGATCAGGCCTTCCGAGAAGGTGGCGACGACACGACCGCCGTGCTCGTCGACTTCGTCCGGCTGGTCCGCGACGAGGCGGCCGCCGGTCAGGGCAGCGGCTCATCCGGCGGCGACGGCGGCAGCAACAGCGGATCGGGCTGGGTGCTCCCGGCGTTGCTCGTCGTCGGCGCCGGCGTTGCTGGTGTGGTGATCTGGCTGGCGAGCCGGCGGCGCAAGGCGGCAACCGCCGAGGAGGCTCGCCAGCACGAAGCCGATCGGCAGCTCCTGCGCGCCGAGCTGGCGGTCCTCGCCGACGACGTGGTTCGTGTCGAACCGAACGTCCAGCTGCACCCCGAGGCGCAGGGAGACTACGACGCCGCGGTCAACCGGTACCGGGCGGCCGAAGCGGCGCTGGAGCACGCCGACGAGCCCGTTGATCTGGTCCGCGTCGAACGCGTCGTCGCCGAGGCGCGCTACTCGATGGACCGGGCGAAGGCGATCGTCGACGGGCGCGAGCCGGCCCCGCCGCCGGACGCGCTGCGCCAGGTGGGTCGCCACGGTGAGCCGGCGGTGACGCTCGACGACGACCGCCATCCGACCTACGTCGGCTACCCGGGAGGGTTCCAGGGCGGCTGGTTCGGGGGGACGGGCGGCGGGTTGTTCAGCGGGCTCATCCTCGGCTCGATGCTCGGTGGTGGATTCGGCGGCTGGGGCCACGGCGGCACGACGATCATCAACAACGAGGGTGGCGACGGCGGAGCAGGCGACGGAGGCGGCGACTGGGGCGGCGGCGACTTCGGTGGCGGCGGCGACTTCGGTGGCGGCGGCGACTTCGGTGGCGGCGGCGACTTCGGTGGTGGCGACTTCGGCGGCTGACCTGCTCCAGACGTTGCGGGCCGCGGCGACGGATCCTGGCCGGTACGCAGCGGTCTCGTAGCGTGCTGGCCGTGGCTGACGCCTTCGACGATCTGCTCGCCGCCAACCGCAGGTTCGCCGAGTCCTTCGAGCGCGGCGGCTTCGACGGTGTAGCCCACGCCGGCGTGGCCATCGTCACGTGCATGGACTCGCGCATCGATCCGCTGCGCATGTTCGAGCTGTCGCACGGCGACGCCAAGATCTTCCGCAACCCCGGGGGACGGGTGACACCGGCGGCGCTCGACGCGCTCGTCCTCGCTGTCCACCTCCTCGGCGTGCGGCGGATCCTGGTCATCCCGCACACCAGGTGCGCGATGGCGATGTACTCGCTGCGCGAGCTGCGCGACAAGGTCAGCGCGTCCAGTGGTCAGGACGCGTCGTGGCAATCGTTCGAGGTGGTCACCGACCAGATGGCCACGCTGCACGACGACGTGCAGATG
>JBPCJW010000066.1:0-13771 GCA_051004915.1 Ilumatobacteraceae bacterium | reverse complement strand
TCATCGCCGAGGTCATGGCCGCGCTCGGTCTGGAACCGCCGCCAAGCCCTGGTGCGACCTCTTGACGAACCGCTGACGACGCGGGACGATGTCGTCGACAGGTCAGCGATGGCCTGCCGTATCAACTCGATCGACCGATTCGTCGAAGGAGGTACGGAACACATGAGGTTAGCCGAGCACCCGGAGCGATCACCTCCGCGCTGAGGCCGAACCAGGACCGATCCGACTCGTCGGCCGACCCGTTTCGATGACGGACCACGGATGCGCAGAACGGTCAGCATCACCGGCAACCCCGGCGACACGCCGTCCGCTCTCGCCACCGGGCCCGTCCACCATCCGGCGGGCGGTGACGCTTCGGTCGGGAACCCAGAGACGTCCCGCCCGCGCACCACACGGTGAGCCGGCGGGACGTCTCGCGCAGGGGGGTGGTGACAGTTCTCGAGCGCATGAGCCACCAGCAGCTCCCGAGCGTTCTGACGCAGCGAGCCACTCGACGCGTCCGGCCGGCCTTGCCCGGCCCAGCGAGCGAAGCGAGCCACCGACGCGTGTGCGGCCTCGGCACTGCGCAATTCGGGCAGCATGGGCGGGTGAGGTTGGTGCGTCTGCTCGTCGGTCGCACGTCCGGGCCGGGCCTCGAGCGCCTGGCCGTCGCGCAGGCGATGTCGGGGGCGGCCGACGCACTGGTCGCCGTGTCGCTGGTCGGTTCGCTGTTCTTCAGCCTCAGCCCCGAGGCCTCCCAGCAGCAGGTGCTGCTGTACCTGCTGATCAACATGGCGCCGTACGTCGTGCTCGCTCCGCTGGTCGGGTCCGCCATCGACCGCTTGCGCCACGGTCCCGGCACCATCGCCGCCTTCATCTTCGCCGTGCGGGCGGCGTGCGCGATCGGCTTGGCCTTGTCCCTGCTCGAGCTCGGCCTCTACTTCTTCGCCCTCGCCCTCCTCATCGCCGCCAAGGCAACGGGCATCGTGCGCCAAGCGCTGATGCCGAGCCTCGTGCGCGATCCGTCCGAGCTCGTCGCGGCCAACTCCCGTCTCGCCACCATCGGAATCATCGCCGGCACCGTGGGCGCGGCCGTCGGGGCCGGGGTGCTGGCCATCGGCAGCCCGGAGATCGTGGCCGGCATCGCCGGAGCGTTCTTCTTCGCGGCCGCCGTCGCGGCGCTGCGCCTTCCCGGCGCGGCGAGGATTGCTGCGACGGACGTCCCCGCCAGCGTCACCTACGACGAGCTGCATCGGCCGACCATCGTGGCCACCTCGTGGGCCTTCACGGCCGTCCGCGCCGCCGTTGGGTTCTTCGTCTTCGGGCTGGCCTTCGCCCTGCGTCGCGAGAGCGAACCGGCATGGATGTACGGCGCAACGATCGGGCTGTACGGCGCCGGCTCGTTCGCTGGCAACATCGTCGCGCCAGTCGTGCGACGGCGCTACGGCGAGGACCGGCTGACGGCCGGCGCACTGATCGGCCTCGCCGTCGTCGCCGCGTTCGGCGCCCTCGGGCAGTCCCGACCGCTCGTGCTGGTCGTCGCCACCGCACTCGGTGCCGCTGCCTCGCTGTCTCGCCAGGGCTTCGACGCCCTCGTCCAGTCCCGGGCACCGACGGCGACTCACGGCCGCGTGTTTGCCCGCTTCGAGACGCGGTTTCAGGTTGCCTGGGTCATCGGCGCCGTCATCGCCACGGCGAGCGGGCTACCGATCCGCGTCAGCCTGGCGATCCTCGCCGCTGGCCTGCTCCCCGCGGCCGCGCAATACGTCCGTGCCCTGCGCGAGGCGCACCGGGCCCACGCCGAGGACCCCTTCGACCCGCGCGAGGTCGCCCGCCGCCGCCTCGACCACGCCCAGGAGTGGCACCGCCGTGGTCTCGATCGCTTGGCCGTCACCGAGCTGGCAGGTGTCGTCGACCTCGGTCGGGCCAGCGGAGTTCAACTCCCCACCGCGGCGGTGGTGCGGATGGACGAGTTGCGGGCGACGGCGCTGTCGACCTGGCCGCTCGATGAGCGCGCCGTCGACTGGGCGCTGGCCGAAGCCGGCGAGATCGTGGCGCGACTGGATGACCCGCCGCAGGGGCCGGTTCAAGGGTCGGGCACGACCGACGACGACGTGACGGTCCACTCCGAGGAGCGTTCGGCGAGCGTCAGAACGGCCTTCGACGAATCGCCGACCGAGCGGTAGATCTCGACTTCGACCTCCAGCGGTTGACCTTCCCGAGCCAGCTCACCGACCGCCAGCAGCACGCCCTCGTCGCGCACCGGCATCAGGCCGACATCCTCCAGCACCGCCTCGCTGCGCACGTCGGCGAACCGGAGCACCGCCTCGTCCAGCAGCGCTGCCGCCACCTCCGCCTGCACGCCCGCATCGATCGGCGACTCGCCGACTGCCATGACGTACACGATCGGCAGGATCTCGGGATCCACCGGCGCCGGCTGGCCGGCGACGATCTCGCGAACCGTGGCGATGTACAGCTGGGCCGGCCGTGACGGTTGCTCGTCCTGGGTGTCGCCGCAGGCTGCTCCCACCGCGACTGTCAGGGCGACGCCGGCGACGAGGAGCGACCTCATCGGACGAAGGCTAGTGACGGACGGCTCGACGGTCCGGCTTGGTCGCGCCCGGCTACGGCTTCTCGGCACGCAACGTGATCATCCGCTCGACCGCCGAGTAGGGCCACCCATCGGGCAGGTCAGTGGGGATCTCCGGGACGCCGAGCACGGTCTGGCGACGCTCCCCCAGCTTGATCTGACCGAGGATGTCACGGGCCGCCTCGGTGACCCCGGCCGGTGTCTGCAGGCGGGCCACCTCGTCGGAGAGCTCGGCGTTGATGGACTCCAACGCGGACAGCTCGGCCTCGAGGTGGACCAGCTCGGCGTCCTGGCCGAACCACGTGCGCACCGGCAGCCCGAACAGCGCGGTCGCGATGGTCACGACGACGATCAGCCCGGCGAGGCCGGCGGCGACGGCGGGGCGGCGAGTGCGGGTGATCCGTTGGTCACGGGCGATCGGGCGGGTCAGGTCGGCCAGGCGCGAGCGGTTGGCGTCGGACGCCCGGCGCCCCGGCGGCTTGGCCACCGTTGAGACGCGCGTGTTGCTCACGGAACGAATGCTCGCACGTCGGTGGGCGCGATTCAGGGCATCGATCTCACGCCGGGAGGCGCAGGGCGCGTCGGCCGCGGAACTCCGCCGCCTCGCCGAGGTCGCCCTCCAGTCGCAACAGCTGGTTGTACTTGGCGACCCGATCGCTGCGGGCGGGCGCGCCGATCTTGATCTGGCCGCAGTTCGTCGCCACGGCGAGGTCGGCGATCGTGGTGTCCTCCGTCTCGCCGCTGCGGTGGCTCATCACCGACCCGTAGCCGCGGCGGGTGGCCAACTCGACTGTGTCGAGCGTCTCGGAGAGCGTCCCGATCTGGTTGACCTTGACGAGCACGGCGTTGGCCACGCCACGATCGATGCCCTGCTGCAACCGACTGGCGTTCGTGACGAACAGGTCGTCGCCGACCAGTTGCACCCGGTCGCCGATCGCCTCGGTCAGCTCGGCCCAGCCGTCCCAGTCGTCCTCGGCCATGCCATCCTCGATCGACACGATCGGGTACGTGTCGACGAGGCGGGTCCAGTACGCGACCATCTCGCTCGGATCGAGCACGATGCCCTCGCCGTCCAGGTGGTAGCGACCGTCCCGGTACAGCTCGCTCGTCGCGGGGTCGAGGGCGATCGCCAGGTCCTCGCCGGGTCGGAAGCCGGCCGCATCGATCGCCTCGACGAGCACGCGCACTGCCTCCTCGTTCGTCGCCAGGTCGGGGGCGAACCCACCCTCGTCACCGACCGCCGTCGACAAGCCGCGGTCGTGCAACAGGCCCTTCAGCGCGTGGTAGGTCGCGGTCCCCCAGCGCAGCGCCTCGGCGTAGCTCGGCGCGCCGACCGGCATGACCATGAACTCCTGCAGGTCGATGCTGTTGTCGGCGTGCACGCCGCCGTTGACGACGTTCATCATCGGCACGGGCAGGACGTGAGCGTTGACACCGCCGACGTAGCGGTAGAGCGGGACGTCCAGCTCGTCGGCTGCGGCCTTGGCGACGGCGAGGCTGGCGCCGAGGATGGCGTTGGCGCCGAGGCGGGCCTTGTTGTCCGTGCCGTCGAGGTCGATCATCGCTCGGTCGATGTCGCGCTGGTCGAGCGCTTCCCGGCCGCGCAGCTCGTCGGCGATCTCGCCGTCGACGTACCCGACGGCCTTGCGCACACCTTTGCCGCCGTAGCGATCGCCGCCATCACGCAGCTCGACAGCCTCGTGCTCGCCGGTCGACGCGCCGCTCGGAACGATCGCCCGCCCGGTGGCGCCGGACAGCAGCACGACCTCCACCTCGACCGTCGGGTTCCCCCGAGAGTCCAACACCTCGCGCCCAGCAACGTCGACGATCTCACTCATGCAGGCCGCACGGTACTCAGGACGAACGATCGTGTCATCGACGCTTCTGGGCGCGATTCGTCGCAGATCTGCGACGATCCGCGCCCAGATTCCGATTTGCAACGTTTCGCGCCCAGATCAGGCGAGTCGCGTCACGCTGATCGGGACACGCGTCGCCGCAGGAGCTCTTCGACCAACCCGGGGATCGAGCGGGTGACTTGTCCACCAATCCGCGCAACTCCTAGAGCTGGCCCAGGAACAGTTCCCCTGTTGGCGGGTCGATGCGCAGCTGTTCGTCGGGGGCGGACTCGAGGATGTCGCCGACGTAGGAGCGGATCCCCTCTTCGATCGGGACGTCGCGGCGCTGCTGCTCGGACAGGAACCAGCGGTGCTCGAGGATCTGGTGGAACAGCTCGGCGGCCTGCAGCTTGCTGAGCATCGACGGGGGGATGGCGGCGATGATCGGCTCGAACCGCTGATCGAGCCAGCGCACGGCGGCGATGTTCTCCGACGGGTTGATCCCCGTTCGGGCGTGCAGCTCGGCGCGGAACTCCCGGATGTCGTCGAGCAGGCGACGGGCCTGGTTCTCGCCGGCCCACAAGCCGGTCAGGGCGAACAGACGGTCCTGGTGGTAGCCGCTCTCGACCACGCGCGGCACGAACCGAAGGTGCTGGCCCTCCTCGTCGGTCAGCACCTCCATCTCCCCGACGTCGAACCCGAGGTCGTGCAACCGCTGCACCCTCGCCGAGACCTTCCACATCTCGTCGGCGGCGAACTCCTCCATGTTGGTCAGCTCGCCCCACAGGTCGGCGTAGCGCGACTCGATGTTCTCGGCGACCGCCCACGGGTCGACGCCGTCGACGAGCCGGCCACCGGCCTGCAGGTCGAGGAGGCCGCCGGCGACGTTCTCCGAGGCGATGTCGAGGTCCATTCGCCGCTGTCCGTCGGACAGGCTGGCGTATCGCTCGCTCGTCTCGACGTCGATGACGTAGGCCGAGAGGGCGCCGGCATCACGGCGGAACAGGGTGTTGGACAGTGAGCAGTCGCCCCAGAAGAACCCGGCCAGGTGGAGGCGCACGAGCAGGCCGACCAGCGAGTCGAGGAGGCGGTCGCCGAGGTACGGGATCGACATGCCTCGCCCCGACAGCAGGGTGCGATACGGCAGCGAGTAGTCGAGGTGGCGGGTGACCAGCAGGCCGTCGCGCCCGCCGGTGCGGCCGGTGACCACGGCGACGACGATGACCGTGGGCAGGCGATCCTCGACCAGACCGCGCAGCAGGCGGTACTCGCGCTCGGCGAGGTGGTCGGGCAGTTCCTTGACGACGTAGGAGGTGCGCTGTCCGTCGTCGGGACCCAGCTCGACCAGGCGCACGACGTGGCGGTGCAGGCCGAGCACGCCGTGCAGGTGCGGCAGGTCCCAGTCGGCGAGATCGGTGACGAACGGCAACGTCGCGATGTGCGGATGATCCGCCGGATCCGCCAGCTGCAACCTCACCGGGTCTTGGCTTCGTTCCAGAGGGCGTCGAGGGTTTCCATCGACGCTGCGGTCAGGTCGAGGTCGCGCTGCGCTGCCAGTTGCTCGACGGTCTCGAAGCGGCGGCGGAACTTGGCCGCTGACGCCCTCGCGGCCAGCTCGGCGTCGACGCCGGCGTGGCGGGCGACGTTGACGACAGCGGTGACCACATCGCCGAGCTCGTCGTCGATGCGCGCCGCGTCCCCGGACGCCAACGCCTCGCGCAGCTCAGCCAGCTCCTCGTCGACCTTGGCCAGCGGCCCCTCGACGTCCGGCCAGTCGAAGCCGACTTTCGCCGCTTTCCGCGCCAGATGCTGCCCGTAGGCGAGCGCCGGCAGCGACATGCCCACGCCGTCGAACACCGACGTCCGCTGCTTCTCGACCCGCTTGATCTCATCCCAGTTCGTGGCCACGGCGGCGGCATCGTCGACCTGCACGTCGCCAAAGACGTGGGGATGGCGGGCGACGAGCTTGTCGTGGATCGCCGCGGTCACGTCGGCCATCGACCACCGACCGGCCTGCTCGGCGATGGCGGCGTGGAACTCGACCTGGTACAGCACGTCGCCCAGCTCCTCGATCAGCGCCTCCTCCGTGGCCGGGTCGTCCGGGTCCAGAGCGGCCAGCGCGTCGACCAGCTCGAACGTCTCCTCGACCAGGTACGGCACGAGGCTGGCGTGGGTCTGCTCGATGTCCCACGGGCACTGCTCGCGCAGCGTGCGGGCCAACTGGTGCAGCCGGACCGCGCCGGCGGCCACGGGCTCGCCGAGGACTGGCACGTACACACACGTCAGGTGGTCGGCGTCGACGGTCCGGTCGAGCTCGCTCCACGTGGTCTTCGTGATCACCTCGTCTGGCGTGGCAAGTCGCTGGAGGATGACGACCGGCTCGTCACCGGTGACGTGCTCGGCGGCCAGCTTGATGTCGGAGAGCACCCAGTCGGCGTGGGCGTGGGCGATCAGCAGCGGCCCCGCCGAACCGGCGGCGGCCACGGCAAAGTCGTGACCGTCGACGAGGTGCACACCGGCCTCGACGGGATCGATGCCGAGGCGCGCCCAGACGACGTCGAGGAAGGACATCGCGGGGAGGACAGCGGTGACGACCCGTTCGTCGTCGAGCAGCAGGCGCACGGTGCGTTCGAGGACCAGCGGCGAGCCGGGCACGGCGTAGAGGATCTCGCCGTGCTCGGTCGCCGCGGCGACCAGGTCGTCGACGATGGACCCGTACACGTCGACGAAGCGGTCGGCCTGCTCGTAGCGGTCGTCGAACGTGGTCGCCTCACCGGCGAGGTGCGCGCTCGGGTGGCGCGACGTGCGCAGGTACCGGTGCGGGATGCGCTCGATCGCCCGCTGCGTCTCGACGGTGACGTGCTCGTCACCCCCCGGCCCCAACCCGACGACGACGACTCGCGGACGCCCGACCGAGCGCGATGAGCGTTCTGCGTCGTACGACCACTCATCGCTCATCGCGCCGGCCCGGTCACGGGCGCGATGAGCGTTCTGCGTCGTATGACCACTCATCGCTCATCGCGTTGGTGATCACAGCGCCACAGTGGTCGGCGGCGGAGCCTCGAGGGCGACCACCGAACCGACATCGGGGTCCCAGCGGCCGTAGCGCGGATCGACCTCGACGTCGACCGTGCCGAGGTACTCCTCGAACCCGGATCCACCGACCGCCGGGTCGACGGCGACGGCAACCTCGTCGTACGGCCGGGCGAGGATGACGTGCCACCCGAACGAGGTCTGCACCGGGCCGATCGGCGTTCCCGGCACGGCTTCCACTGCGGCCGCCAGGAACACAGGGTCCAACCCACCACCCGCCGCCTCCGCCAGCCCGATGCAGGGCTGCTCTGGCGACACCTCGATCGCCCCACCCGTCGTTGCCGCGGCCGGCTCGATCGACCGCTCGGCCGCGAGCTCGGCGAAGTCGGCGCCACCGTCCAGCTCCGCCAACACGTCCAGGGCCTCGTCCTCGCTCTCGACGAGGATGTGGCGCACGCACAACAGCCCGACATCGGCAGGAGATGAGTCCCACGCGGCCTGCGCCTCGCCGGACTGCCCGGCCATGCGCCCGAGGGCGGCTCCGGCGGCCTGCAGGCCGACGTACAGATCGAGCACACCCGGCGGAACACCCTCGGCCTGCGGTCCGATCGTCTCGACCACGGTCTGCCGGTCGGCGTCCGTGATCGCCCCGCCGTTGGTGACGAGGTACCGCTCCATCGCCGCGCTCTGCACGAGATCGGTCAGCAGGCTGCGACCGGGATCGCCGGCGATGGTGCCGGTGGCGAAATCCTCCTCGATCCCGAACCGCTCCGGGTTGGCGGCGACATCGCGCACCAGGGCCTCGTACCGACTCCGCGACACGGTCGCGCCATCGATCTCGGCGGCGGCGTCGTTGCTGCGGGCGCTGCTGCACCCGGTGACGGCGATCGCGGCGAGCGCCAGCGCCGCGCCCGTCCTCCGCATCACGGCACGGAAGCTACCGGCTGGCGCTCGTCGGCGACCGCCGCCGGTGGCGACGGCGGGATCAGGTTGCGCAGCAACTCGACGAGGAACTCGGCCGGCTCTCGGCGACGTGGGATGGGCACCACGAGCTGGCGGGCGTCGTCCTTCCAGATCGCCTCACGCGACAACCGGCGCAGCCGGGTCGACTCGCTCAACTTCAGCTCGATCGGCCCCAGCCGCGCCCGATCGGACGAGATCGACACGTCGGTCAGCCCGAGCCGGTGGCACTCGGCGCGCAGTGAGCCGATCGTCAACAACGCCTCGGCCGCCGCCGGCAGCGGGCCGTAGCGGTCCTCCCACTCGATGCGGATGTCGTCGACCTCGGCCAACGTCGTGACGGCGGCGAGCCGACGGTACGCCTCCAGCCGCAACTCCTCCTTCGTCACGTAGTCGGGCGGCAGGTGGGCATCGGTCGGCACGTCGAGCTTGATCTCGGCCGGCGGGCGGATCGGCTCGCCCTTCATCTCGGCCACCGCCTCGGTGACCATCTGGCAGTACAGGTCGTAGCCGACCGCCGCGATGTGTCCGGACTGCGCCTCGCCGAGCAGGTTGCCTGCACCGCGGATCTCCAGGTCGCGCATCGCGATCTTGAACCCACTGCCCAGCTCGGTCGCCTCGCCGATCGTCTTCAGCCGCTCGTAGGCCTCCTCGCTGAGCACGACCTCCGTCGGGTGGAAGAGGTAGGCGTACGCCCGCTGTCCACTGCGCCCGACCCGGCCGCGCAGTTGGTGCAGCTGGCCGAGCCCGAGCAGATCGGAGCGCTCGACGACGAGCGTGTTGACGGTCGGCATGTCGATGCCCGACTCGATGATCGTGGTGCACACCAGCACGTCGAACTTGCCGTCCCAGAAGTCGACGACGACCTGTTCCAGCGTGCCCTCGTCCATCTGCCCGTGGGCCACGGCGATGCGCGCCTCTGGCACCAGGTCCCGCAACCGAGCGGCGGCGTGCTCGATCGAGCGCACCCGGTTGTGGATCCAGAACACCTGGCCTTCGCGCAACAGCTCGCGCCTCAAGGCCTCCACGGCGACCCGCTCGTCGTACCCGCCGACGTAGGTGAGGATCGGCTGACGGTCGGCAGGCGGTGTCTGCAGCAGCGAGAGGTCGCGGATGCCGACGAGGCTCATCTCCAACGTGCGCGGGATCGGCGTGGCCGTCAGCGTCAGCACGTCGACGTTCGTCTTGAGCTGCTTCATCAGCTCCTTGTGCTGGACGCCGAAGCGCTGCTCCTCGTCGACGATGAGAAGCCCGAGGTCCTTGAACTTGACCTTCTCGCCGAGCAGCCGATGGGTGCCGATGACACAGTCGACATCGCCGCGCTCGATGCCCTGGATGACGTCTCGGGCTTGGGCCGGACCGAGGAACCGGCTCAACGTCTCGACCCGGATCGGGTAGCCGGCGAAGCGGTCGGCGAACGTGTTGCCGTGCTGCGTGGCGAGCAGCGTCGTCGGCACGAGCACGGCCACCTGCTTGCCGTCCTGGATCGACTTGAACGCCGCCCGCACCGCGACCTCGGTCTTGCCGAAGCCGACGTCTCCGCAGAGCAGCCGATCCATCGGGTACGCCAGCTCCATGTCGGCCTTGATGTCGGCGATCGCCGTGCGCTGATCCGGGGTCTCGACGAAGGGGAAGGCATCCTCCATCTCGGTCTGCCACGGCGTGTCCTGTCCGAAGGCGAACCCCTCGGCGTTGACCCGCTTCTGGTACAGCACGACCAGTTCCTGGGCGATCTCCCGCACGGCCGAGCGGACCCGGCTCTTGGCCTTGGCGAAGTCGGACCCGCCGAGGCGGTGCAGCGTCGGCGACTCGCCGCCGACGTACTGGCGCAGCACGTCGATCTGATCGGACGGGACGTACAGCCGGTCATTGCCCTTGTAGGCGACGAGGAGGTAGTCGCGCTCGACGCCACCGATCGATCGCTTGACCATCCCCTCGTAGCGCCCGACACCGTGTTGCACGTGGACGACGTAGTTACCGGGCTTGAGATCCTCGAACGTGCTCAGCGCATCGCGCCGGCGGGTGCGGGGCCGGCGGTGGGCTCGGCGGCGCCCGGTCAGGTCGCTCTCGGCGACGATCGTCAGCTTGGCCGCCGGCAGCGTCACGCCGTGGTGCAGCGGGGCGACGACGACGTACCCGCCGGGTGTCGTCACGTCGATTCGCCGGGCGCGTCCACCTCCATCGACCGCGTCGCCGGGAAGCGCGTCGGTCAGCACGGGGAAGTCGAGCCCGCGGTTGCGCAGCAGTGACGCCATGCGGCTGGTCGAGCCCTCGGCGTCGGCGGCCACGATCACTCGATAGCCGTCGGCGAGCAGCTGGGTCAGCCGTCTGACGAGCCCCGAGCCGTCGGCGACCACCGGGCCCCAACCGGACGCTTGGACGACCGGCGTGTCCGGCGATTCGGGGATCGAGTCCATCAGCCATGGCGCGTCGCGCCCGCTGAGCAGTCGATCGGGTGTGACGTGGAGTCGGGGGAACGACTTGTTCGGATCACGGGCCCAGGTCGAGGCCAGCGCCTTGGCCAGGTCGTCCTCTTCGGCCAGGAGGTCGGTCGCCCGGTCGCGCATCCGCCGCGGCTCGATCAACAGGGCCTTCGCGGCTGCGGGCAGGACGTCGGTGATCAGCTGCCCGTCCCCCTCGACGAGCCACGGCAACCAGCTCTCCATGCCGTCGAACAGCGCACCCTCGGCCAGTCGCTCCCACTGCTCGCGCCCCCACGGCTCGCTGGCGACCAGGCGACGGGCTCGATCGCGCACCTCGGCAGTGGGGATCAGCTCGCGGGCCGGGAAGATCAGCGCTTCCGTCAGGTCGGCGGTCGAGCGTTGATCGGCGACGCTGAAGCGGGTCAGGCGGTCGACCTCGTCGCCCCACAGGTCGATGCGCACCGGCGCGTCCGCCGTGGCCGGGAACACGTCGACGATCGCGCCACGACGGGCGAACTCTCCGCGGTGCTCGACGAGCTCCTCGCGCCGGTAGCCGAAATGGACCAGCTGGGCGGCGAGGTCGTCGGGGTCGACGATCGCGCCCGGGCGGACGACGATCGGCTCGGCCTCGGTGGCGCCGGGGCCGAGGCGCTGGAGCAGCGCCCGCACGCCCGTGACGATGACCGCCGGGCAGCGCTGCGGATCGCGCACCCGCCAGAGCAGCTCGAGGCGGCGGCCCATCGTCTCCACCGATGGGCTGACCCGCTCGAACGGCAACGTCTCCCAGGCCGGGAACAACGCCACCTGCCCAGCGGGGAGGAACTGCTCGAGGTCGTCGACGAGCTGGGCGGCCATCGTGCCGGTCGGCGTGGCGACGACCAGCGGTCGACGGCTGGACAGCGACGCCAGCGCGGCGATGGCGATCGGCCGGGCCACCTCGACCACGGCCAGGCGGGCGTCGGGCTCGCCGAGGGCGCGGGTCAGCGCCGGTTCGTCGCGCAGCAGGTGGGGGAGCGCAGCCAGACGCACGGGACCATCCACGCTACGGCGCGGCAGGGAACATCGGCTCGCGGCGTGCCGGGTGCAGGGCGAGGAGACGGCGAGCCCGGGTCTCGTCGACGGCGCATGACGGGTCGCCGAGGGCCTGGCACGTCGGGCACCAGGTCGACACCCGCCGCCACGGGCTGGTGCCCTCCTCCCAGCCGTCGAGCCGAGTGCCGCACAGCGGACACGGTCGGCCGCGACGGCGATAGATCCAGTGGTCGTCCGTCGCCAGCCTCCGGCCCGTGGTGTTCTGCGGGCCTCGCGTCGCGTTGGTGCGGATGACGGCGATGCCGATGGCCACGAGCGTGCGCAGGTCGTCGACCGTGCCGACCGGCTGGTTCGGCGAGACACCCACGATGAACGGCAGTTCAATTGCGTAGAGGTTGCCGAACCCGGCGACGTTGCGCTGGTCGAGCAGCGCCCCAGCCAACGGCACCGACCCGTCGTGCTGCAGGCGTGCGACGATCTCGTCGACGTCGGGCGGCTCGGCGGCGCACAGGTCGGGGCCGAGGTGCCCGACGATGCGGTCCTCCTCCGCCGTGGCGACGACGCCGAGCACCGGCACGTTGAGGCCGGTCAGCCGGCCGGTCTCCATCCACAGCTCGACACGCCGTCGCCACGCCGGCTCCTGCGACGCTGGGCCGACCACGAACGAGCCGGTCATTCGCAGGTGGGCGTACAGGGTGCGCCCGTCGTCGAAGCGCACGAGCAGGTGCTTGCCGACGGCGTCGGCGCCCGTGAGCACGGCACCGGCGAAGTCGACCTGCGTCAACCGCGGGTCGCGGGTGACCGAGCGCTCGCAGCGCTGGCCGCGAAAGCGGCTGTCGATGCGCTCCGCCAGTCGCCGAATGGTGTCGCCCTCAGGCATCGGGGCGGTGGTGCGTGCGCATGGCGGCGTCGACGCTGTCGGTGATGATCATCTCCACGGCGTCCGCCGCTTCCTGCACGGCGACGTCGAACAGCTCACGCTGCCGGGTCGGCAGCCGAGACAGGACGTGGTCGGCGCCACGCTCCTTGCCGCCGGGCGGCTTGCCCACGCCGATGCGCACGCGCAGGAAGTCCTGCGTGCCGAGGTGCTGGGTGATGCTGCGCAACCCGTTGTGGCCGGCCAACTCACCTCCCGCCTTGATCTGCACGATGCTCGGCGGGAGGTCGAGCTCGTCGTGCACGACCACGACGTGGTCGGTAGGCCGAACCCCATAGCGCCGCACCAGCGCCTGCACGGCGCGGCCGGAGTCGTTGACGAACGTCAACGGGAAGGCCAGCACCACGCGCTCGTCGCCGATGCGCGACTCGGCGACCAGCGAGTTGTCGCGCCCACTCCTCAGCTTGTCGCCGCGCCGGCGGGCCAGCTCGACGACGACCTCTTCGCCGACGTTGTGGCGGGTGCGAGCGAACTCCTTGCCCGGGTTCCCCAGCCCGACGACCAGCCAGTCGAACGGGGTGGAGCGCCGCCTCACCCTGCGTCGTCGTCGGAACCGCCAGCGCCGGCGTCCCCGCCGGTTTCACCCTCGGCGGCCTCGCCTTCGGCACCCTCGGCCTCTTCGGCTGTCTCCTCGGCCTGCTCCTCGGCGACCTCAGCGTCGGCGGCCTCGATCTCGGCCATCTCGGCGCGCATCGTGAGGACGGTCACGAGGGGGCTCTCGGGATCGCCGGTGGGCGTGACGCCGGGCGGCATCGGCAGGTCGGACAACCGGATCACCGTGTCCATGTCCATCGCCGAGATGTCGACGACGAACTCGTCGGGGATGCTGCGCGGCGTCGTGACGACCTCGACGGAGTCGATGGCCGGGTCGACGAGGCCGCCGCCCTGCTGGACCTTGATCGCCTCGCCCTCCAGGCGCAGCGGCACGGAGACGGTGATCTCCTCGTCGAGGTTGACCTGGATGAAGTCGATGTGGGTCACG
>JBPCJW010000065.1:0-6138 GCA_051004915.1 Ilumatobacteraceae bacterium | reverse complement strand
CCGGGCCGCTTCGACGGCTCGCCGCAGCGGGTCGGAGTCGAGCGCCAGCGTGACGATGGCGCCTGGCAGCACGGTCGCCGGCAGCTCGGCGACGGGCAGGCGGACGGATGAGATGGGCGGGGCCGGGAGGTCGGTGGTCTCGGTCGAGGCGCCGCCACCCGTCGTGGGTTCACTCATGGCGCAAGGCTATCGATTCGATAGCGACAACCTCAGGCGGGACCGACATCCTGCGCGAGCCCGACTTAGATCTTCTGCTGTGAAGCCAGCGCGAGCGCATCGTCCCAGCTGGCGCGCTCCGCCAGGAGCGTTCGGTACGCCATCACCAAGCGGGGCACGTTCAGTCCGAGGACACCGCGCAGGCGGCCGCGCCAGCCGTAGAGGGCGACGAACTTCCCGTCCGCCGGCACGCCGACGGGGACCTGCACCACGTCGTCGTCATGCGACACGGGGTGCGCGGCGCGCCCGAGGAACTGGATGCGATGGCGAGCCTGGTCGCTCCAGAAGAACGGCACGGGCGAATAGGGCTGACCGCGCTCACCAGCGGCCCGGGCCAGGACGTTGCGGGCGGCGACGGCGCCCTGCTCGGCAGCGTTCGTCCAATGCTCGACACGCATCTCCTCGTCGAACAGCTCGTTCGGCCAGCGGGTCAGATCCCCCGCCGCGAACACGCCGGGAGGCCCGGCCGCGAGCGTCGCATCGCACACGACGCCATCGCGCAGTTCCAGCCCGCTGCCCTCCAACCAACCAGTGGCGGGTGCGACACCGATGCCGACGACGATCACGTCGGCCGGGACGAGCTCGCCGCCGACCAACCGGACCCCACCTGGCTCGAGGTCGGCGACGGCGACCGCACAGCGCACCTCCAGCCCGTCGGCATCATGGACCGACGTCACCGCGGCGCCCATCTCGGCGCCGAGGCCGCGGATCAGCGGCGCCACCGCGCCCTCCAGCACGGTCACCGCGTTGCCCAGGGCGCGTGCCGTCGCGGCGACCTCCAGGCCGATGAACCCGGCGCCGATGACGACCACCCGGGCCGTCCCGTCAGCGAGCACAGCGCGCAGGCGCAGGGAGTCGTCGAGCGTGCGCAGCTCGTGCACCGCGGTCACGTTCGCCTGCCCCGGCAGACGCCGAGGAGCCGCGCCGGTGGCCAGCACGACGGCGTCATAGGGCACCTCGACCCCGTCGGCCAACACGACACAGCGGGTGTCGATGTCGAGCGCGTGCGCCGTCACGCCGAGGCGCAGGTCGAGCTGGAGGGCCTCCAGGTCGTCCGGCTTGCGCAGTGTGATGCGGTCTGGCTCCCAGTCGCCAGCGAGCAGCTTCTTGGACAGTGGCGGCCGGTCGTACGGCAGGTGTCGCTCGTCGCCGATCAGCGTGATCTGGCCGGTGAAGCCGTCGGTGCGCAACGTCTCACACGCCCGCAGCCCGGCCAGCGAAGCGCCGACGACGACGACCCGGCGAAGCTCCAATGCAGCCACGCCCGACACCCTGCCAGACAAGGCAGCCTGCGCAAGGACGAGGTCAGCGCCAGCCGCCGCGCGTCGGAGCATCTTGGTGCTCCTAACAGATGTTAAGGTGACAATGTGCGGACGACGATCCGAATCGACGACGACCTGTACCGGACGGTGAAGGAGCGCGCCGCTCGATCTGGTCGAACCGTGGCGTCCGTGCTCGAGGATGCCGTCCGAGTTGGTCTCGACCCGCCGGACAAGGTCAGGCGGCAGCCCTATCGCGTACGCGCCGCTGGGCGAGGAGGGCTGCGGCCCGGTGTCGACCTGTCATCGAACGCTGCGGTCGGCGAGCTGCTCGACGAGGATCTCCCGATCGATGCGCTGCATTGACGTCAACGTCCTTGTATACGCCCATCGACGCGACCTCGCCGAGCACGAGGACTACCGACAGTTGCTCGAGCGCCTGGCGAACGACCTGGAACCCCTCGTCGTCCCCGACGCCGTACTCAGCGGATTCGTGCGGGTGATCACCAACCGCCGGGTGTTCGCCGCCCCGACTTCACCGGCGGCGGCGTGGGGCGCCGTGGATGCACTCCTCTCCGCCCCGGCGGTCCGGGTGGTCACGCCGGGGCCACGCCACTGGGAGAAGTTCCGCAGCCTCGCCGCCGGCATCGACGCTCGGGGCGACGACGTCGCCGATGCCTACCGGGCTGCGTACGCCGTCGAGAACAACGCGCTCTGGCTCAGCGCTGATCGCGGCTTCGCCCGGTTCACGAACCTTCGTTGGCACCACCCCCTCGGCAGCTGAGCGTTGGCGATGTCGACGGTGACGTGTGACGCCATCAACGCCATGGTGCGCGACGCGTTCCCCGGGAGCACGAACGACTGTGCCGAGATCGGTACGGGCTACGCCGTGGCGCGCAGGCTCGTCGCGCCGGATGAGCTGCGACCGGGCGGGTTCATCTCCGGCCCGACGCAGTTCGCCCTGGCCGACGCCGCGTTGTGGTACCTGGTCTTCGCCGTCATCGGCCGCATCGAACCGATGGCCCTCACCTCCGAGCTGTCGATCCGCTACCTCCGGCCGGCCGCCGGCGAGACGCTGTGGGCGCGCGCGACGATCGACGCGGCCGGCCGGCGCAACGTCGTCGGCACCGTGCGCGTGTGGGTCGACGACCGCGCCGACAGGCCGACCGCCGTCGCCCAGGGCACGTACGTCCTCCCCGCCTCCTGAAGGTCCGAGGCTTTCAGCGCACCGGGGGGTTGGCGTCCCGGACGGGGCCCCGCGCCAAGCCCTCGGACGGGCGGCGATCGGCGCCGTAGCGGTACGTGATCGAGATGCGCGGACTCGCGTGACGCAGCTTGGGGACGCAGTGCTCCCAGTCGTGCTGGCAGGCGCCGCCCATCACCAACAGGTCCCCGTGACCCAGGTCGAACGAGCGGGCGCGGCCGCCGCCGCGAGGGCGGAGCCGGAACGGTCGGGGCGCACCGACGCTGACGATCGCGACGATCGGGTTGGGCACGGTGTGGCGATGGCGATCGCCGTGCCAGGCGACGGAGTCGTCGCCACCGCGATAGCAGTTGAACCCGATCGAGTCGAAGGTCTGTCCGTACCAGCGGTCGAGGGCGTGGCGGGCGGCCGCCAGTACGGGCAGCGGCTCGGCATCGCCGCCGACCGTCCACCACCAGGTCAGTCGCGGCTCGGGAACGAGCTGCTCCCACATCGTGACCGTGCGCTGGCGCCACGGCAGGTCGTGCCACAGGCGGTCGAAGACGACCTCGTGCCCGCCCAGCCACCCCCGGGCGACGTCGAGCCAGCTGGCGTTGTCGAGGTCGATGCGGTGGAGATCGGCGAACGTGTCGTCGACCCCCGGCTCGCCGAGCCCGAACAGCGAACCCTGCACCGGCAGGGAACTGACGTTCGCTGACACGCCTCAGATGTTCGCGCCGGTCGGGTTGGTCGTCAAGCCGGGTCGGTCGTCAGGATGGTCCGATGGGCGAGGTCGTGCACCTCGACGACGCCGACGACCCCCGTCTCGTCGACTACGTGCGGCTGGCCGACCCGGAGGCGCGGCGGCGGCAGGAGCGCGACGAGCTGTTCATCGCCGAGGGGGTGACGGCGATCGAGCGGCTGTTGACGAGCGGGCACCGGGTGCGCTCCGTGCTCCTCACGCCGAAGGCGCACGCCCGACTCGCGGACCGCCTGACGGAACTCGACGCACCGGTGTACGTCGCGCCGCAGGAGGTGCTGGCGCGCACCGTCGGGTTCGATCTGCACCGTGGAGCCGTGGCCGCAGCCGACCGGCAGCCGCTGTCGTCGGTCGACGAGGTCGCCGAGCTCTCGCGCCGCCTGGCCGTGCTCGAGGGCCTCAACGATCCCGAGAACGTCGGCGCCATCGCCCGTTCGGCTCGTGCGCTGGGCATCGACGGGCTCGTGCTCGACCCGACGTGCATCGACCCGTACTACCGACGCACGATCCGGGTCAGCATGGGCGAGGTGCTCCACCTGCGCGTCGCGCGCGCCGCATCGTGGCCGGCCGACCTCGACCGGCTGCGGGCGCATGGTTTCGAGGCGTGGGCGCTGACCCCTGATCCGTCCGCCGACGATCTGTTCGCCAACGCCGTGCCGGACCGCGTGGCCGTCCTGCTCGGCGCCGAGGGAGGCGGCCTCTCGCCGGGCGCGCTGGATGCGGCCGATCGTCAGGTGCGCATCCCGATGGCGCCGGGCGCCGACTCCCTCAACGTCGGCCACGCCGCCGCCATCGCCTTCGCCCGATTGCGCTCGGGCGAGGTGCGGTAGCGTCATTTGCACTCCCGGGGACGTGGCGCAACTGGTAGCGCACCACCTTTGCAAGGTGGGGGTTGCGGGTTCGAGTCCCGTCGTCTCCACGCCAGCTCGCGCTGCGAGATCCGAATGTTCGGCGACGGGCCTCCCCGCGTGACACTCGAATGCGGTCAGTCGTCCTTCACGGCGACGGCGTTCGGCGTGACGTTGACCTTCGGTTCGTACTCCGCCACCTTCACCTCGCGGGCCTCGCGTTGGAACGCCACCTGCAGCGCCTCACGGCAATCGTCGCACGGCCCGTAGAAGCGCACCTCGCGCTCGTCGCCGCAGCGCGGGCAGGTGATCACCACTCGGGCGAACCTACCCCTGCCGGGCGGGTTCGATCAGGACCTCCGAGCACACCGGCACGAACCCAGCCGCCAGGAACGCCCGCAGGGACGCCGTGTTGCCTGGGGCGACCTGCGCCCAGCAGCGCTCTGCTTCCGCTACCTGCGCCAGTCCTGCGGCGATCAGCCGGCGGCCGTGGCCCTGCCCGGCGTCGACCGGGTCGAGCAGCTCGACCGACAGCTCGCCCCGACCGGCCAGCCCGGTGCCGAGCACCACGAGTCCGAACGCGTCGCCGTACACCTCGACGTCGCGACGGTGGTGCGCAGCCCGCTGGACGCGCGGGTGATCGTCGAGGTCATCGCGACGCGCCAGGCGGTCGCCGTCGACGCCGCCGCGACCCCGGGCGACGAGCACGACATCGAGCGAGCCGATCGCACCGTTCGGTCCCGCCAGCCACGAGACGACGTCGAACTTCGACGCCCCGCCGAACCCGTCGGCGCCGCGTGCCACCAGCTCGTCGAGCTCGACGCCGGCGAGGACGTAGGCGTGACCGGAGAACGCCACGACGGCGAGCGCACCGGACGGGTCGGGCGGCAACACCTCCACGCCGCCGTCGGCCGGAGGAAACCGTCCGGATGCAGCAGACACGAGGATCGGCGCCAGCGGGTGCGCCACAGATCAGCCGAGGACGCGGTTGAGGTACGGGTTGGCGAACGTCCGGCCCGCATCGACCTGTTCCCGGGCGTCGGCGAAGGCGTCCCACTGCGGATACCGGCCCTTCAGCGTGGCCGCCCGCTGACCGTGCAGCTTGCCCCAGTGCGGGCGACCGTCGTAGTCGTCCATGATCCGCTCGACCCCGGAGAAGTACTCCTCGTACGGCATGCCCCGGTACTGGTGGACGGCGACCCACCCCGACGTGCGGCCCGACCCGGTCGACAGCGGGATGTCGTCCGCTGCCGACACGCGCACCTCGATCGGGAACAGCACGGGTGTCGGCAGGTCGCTCGTCAGCTCGCGCACCCGGCGCACGGCCGCCGGAAGGTGCTCGAGCGGGACGCCGTACTCCATCTCGACGAAGCGCACCCGGCGCGGGCTGCAGAAGATGCGATCGCTGCGGTCGATCAGCTCCCGCTCGGTGGCGCTGGAGGCCACGAGCTTGGCGACCTTCGGGGCGACCGACGGGAACCGCCGGCCGACTCGACACACCGCACCGAAGGCGAGGTTCTCCCCGATCCACTTGTCACGGGCATAGGCCAGGCGACCCTGCGGGGCGGTCGGCTCGTCCGTGCGCTCGTTGCGCTTGACCTGGCAGCGCCGGCTGCCCGGCATCCAGTACAGCTCGAAGTGGTCGACCGCCGCGCACTGCGCGGCGAAGTCGTCGAGCACGTCGTCGAGCACCTCGACGGTCTCACGGGCGTGCAGGCGGAAGGCAGCAACGCACTGCATCGTCACCTCGGTGACGATCCCCAGCGCTCCGATCCCGACCCGCGCCGCGTGGAAGATCTGCGGGTGCTCGTCGGCCGAGCAGCGCACGACGTCGCCGTCGCCCGTGACCAGCTCCATCGCGATGACGGTGGT
>JBPCJW010000064.1:0-6263 GCA_051004915.1 Ilumatobacteraceae bacterium | reverse complement strand
TGCTGCCACTCGACGGAGGCCACGCCGCAGTGGCCACCTACGAGCGGCTGCGCGAGCGCAACGGCCGGCGGTACTTCGCCGATGTGTCGAAGCTGATGCCCTTGGCGATGGGCGTGATCGTCGTCCTGCTCTTCCTGTTCATGTCCGGCCTGTACCTGGACATCACCCAGCCCCTGAGATGAGTACCCGGTGATGAGGACGGCCCCATGAAGGTCGGCACCGTCACGACTCGGCGTCCGACGCGCCAGATCCACGTCGGCACGGTGCCGGTGGGGGGCGGCTCGCCCGTCACGGTGCAGTCGATGACGATCACCAAGACGGCCGACGTCGAGGGCACGCTGCAGCAGATCTACGCGCTTGCCGCGGCCGGTTGCGACATCGTTCGTTGCACTTGTAACGAGGCCGAGGCGGCCGAGGGCCTGGCACAGATCGTGCCGCGCTCGCCCGTGCCGATCATCGCCGACATCCACCACCAGTACCGCATGGCGCTGGCTGCGCTGGAGGCCGGTGTGCAGGGCCTGCGCCTGAACCCCGGCAACATCCGCAAACCGGACCAGATCAAGGCGGTGGCCGGTGAAGCCCGTGACCGCCGGGTGCCGATCCGCATCGGGGTCAACGCCGGGTCGCTCGATCCCTCGATGTACGACAAGTACGGCGGCGCGACGCCCGAGGCGATGGTCGAATCGGCGCAGCAGGAGCTGGCCTACTTCGACGAGGTGGGCTTCGATCTCGTCAAGATCTCGGTCAAGGCGTCGAGCGTGCCGCTGATGGTCGAGGCCTATCGGCAGCTGTCGGAGGTCACCGATCACCCGCTGCACCTCGGCGTGACCGAGGCCGGACCACCACCCGCCGGCCTGGTCAAGGGCACGGCGGGGATCGCCACGCTGCTGCTGGAAGGCATCGGCGACACGATCCGCTACTCGCTGACCGCCGATCCGGTCGAGGAGGCGCGTGCCGGGCGCCAGCTGCTCGAGTCGCTCGGGCTGCGCGAACGCAAGAACGTCGACCTGATCGCCTGCCCGTCGTGTGGGCGGGCCGAGATCGACGTGATCGACGTGGCGAAGCGGGCGATGGAGGCGTTCGGCGAGCGCCAGCTCCCGCTGCAGGTCGCCGTCATGGGCTGCGTGGTCAACGGTCCCGGCGAGGCGCGCGAGGCGGACATCGGGATCGCCGCCGGCAACAAGCGCGGCCACCTGTTCGTCAAGGGCCGCAACATCGCCGTGGTGCCGGAGGACGAGATGGTCGAGGCGCTCGTCGAGTGGGCCGAGTTCATCAACGACAACGGCGTCGAGGCGGCGATCGCCAAGGCCGACACGGCGCTCGCCGAGCGGGAAGCGGCGAAGGACCGGCGCAGCCTCCTCGAGTCCCAGGGGGCCGACGCCAACCACGCCCCGGAGAAGATCGTCGAGATCCGCAAGACCGTCCACGGCTGACGACGCGATGAGCGATGTGCGCCGTCTCAGCGCTCATCGCTCATCGCGACGTAGGCCGTGACACCCGTCGGCACGTCGAGCCCGGCGCCGGCGCCGAGGTAGCCGGTCCGGCCGTCGGTCATGACGACCAGCTCGTGGCCATCGGCGATGCGGTGGGTCGGTCCGTCCAGCCGGAGCAGCCGGATCGATGTGCCGGCCAATGGGTAGACGATGGCCGGCTCGGTGATCGGGTCGGCGAGGGCAGTGACGTCGACGACCTGCAACAGGTCGTCGACGTCGACGGGCTTGGTGGTCAACCCGCCGCGCACCACGTTGTCGCTGGCACCCATCAACTCGATGCCGGCGCCAGCAAGGTAGGCGTGGAGGTTGCCCGGGCCGAGCACGAGCGCTTCACCGGGCAGCAGTCGAACCAGGTTGAGCAGCAACGTCACGGCCACGCTCGGATCGCCCGGGTAGGAAGCCGCGAGGCGCTGCACCCATCTCGCCTCGTCTCGCTCGCTGCCGGCCGCGGCGTGGATGATCGGGTCGACGTGCAGGCGGCCCCGGTACAGCGCCTGCAGTGCCTCGCCGACGCCGTCGTGGCGGACGACCGTTGCCAGCTCGTCGGCGCCCAGCTCGCCGAGCAGGTCGATCGTTGCGTCGACCGGGCGCACGCCGCAGAACGCCTCGAACGGCGTCAGCGCGCACAGCAGCTCTGGCTTGGCGAACGGATCCGGGTAGCGGCCGGCCCGGTGGCCGAGGCGGGCGTGCTCGGCGTCCGGGTGCGCCTGCAGCGACAGCGGCCGGCCCACCGAGAGCACCTTGAGCAGGTAGGGGAGCAATCCGGTGACGTCGTCGAGCGGGCGGCCGTCGGGCAGCGTGGCCGGCCCGTTGGGATGGGTGCCGAGCCACAGCTCGGCCCACGGCCGTCCGTCCGTCTCCACTCCCAGCAGCGCCGGGAGGAACGCCTCGTCGCCCCACTCGTAGTGCTGGACGACGCCCACGATCGGCTGCACCCGGGGGAGGCTACGGGCCGGCTGGGAACCGGCCGTCCGGCTACCGTCCAACGACCATGCGCCGGTTGCTGCTCGCCGTGTCGATCCTGTTCCTCGCGTCCTGCGGCGACGACGACGCGGCGCCGCTCGACACGCCGCCATCCACCGTGACCGAGCCACCGGTCAGCACCGCTGCTGTTTCGAGTTACGCCTACGCCACGGGCGCCGACGACGTGGTCATCGAGGTCAGCTACGAGAACAACTTCATGCCGCCGCAAGTCCTGTCCGTCACCGCCCCTGTGGCACTGATCACGGGTGTTGGCCGCGCCATCTCCACCGGACCGACAACTCTGCAGTTCCCGGGACCACTGCTGCCCAACCTGCGTCAGCAGTCGATCAGGCCCGAGGGCATCCAGGCGCTGCTGGGCGAAGCCGGCGAGCTCGGGCTGCTCACAGCCGTCGAGTACGTCGGCAACGACAGGGTCACGGACATGGCGAACACGGTGGTAACCATCGCCGTGGACGGCGCGACCTACGAGCACTCGGCGTATGCGCTCGACTTTGAGCCGGAATCGGATCCCGCTCGAGCTGCGCTGTCTCAGTTCGTGGCCACGATGACCGATCTCGCCGGCACCGTCGGCGACGAACTGGGCCCGGACGAGACGTACGAGCCAGGCGCTTACCTCGTCCGCGCCCAGGCCGTCGACCTGGAGACGATGACGTTCGAGGTCGAACCGACCGTCGTGGCGTGGCCCGAGCAGGCGCCGGTCCGGCTGGCCGACGTCGGCGAGTGCGCCGAGGTGCCGGCAGATGCCGTCGGCGTGGTGCTGTCCGAGGCCACCCAGCTGACGTTCTACACGGACGGCGACCTGACCTACGAGGTGTCGGCGGTGCAGCAGTACCCGGGTCGCACCTGCTGACGTTCGATCTGGGCGGGAATCGTGCCAGCAGGTGGCACAGATCACGCCCAGAAGTCGATCTGGCAGAGATCCCGCCCAGATCGACGGCCACGTGAGCGGTTTCCTACATCGGCAGCAGCGAGGCCTCGAGCAGTTGCTGGAACCACCGCGCGCCGAACGTCGACAGGTGGGTGTTGTCTCGGTAGAGCAGGATGTCGCCGATCATCAACGGGCAGCCCGTCGGCGTGCACAGCCAGCTCGTGGTGTCGACGAACGACGCACCATGGCGGGCGGCGACGGACTGTTCCGCTTGGATGCGACCGGTCGCAACGACGTCCTCCGGGGAGGCGGCGCACTCGTTGGCCGAGCGCAGGTTCTCCGAGAGGCAGCTCGACGGTGCGGTGTCCGACGGCGGGTTGTCGCCGAGCACGATCAGCGAGTCGGTGAGCGGGGCGAGGCGAGCCATCGTCGCGTCCAGCCCGGTGGTCCAGTCCTCGTCCGAGTTCGGGTAGCCCGACCACGCGCTGACGATGACGAGCGCCGGGTGCTCGTCGGCGATCAGACCGATGGCGCGGTCGCGCCAGATCGGACATGTGCGCTGCAGCGTGTTGGTGGGGATGCTGACGGCGGCGGTCGGGCAGCCGCCCTTGACGAGCACGATCAGCTCGAAGCCGTCTTCTTCCGCCATGGCGATCAGGGGTGGTGACCACTGGGCGGCGTGCGAGTCGCCGTACAGGACGACCTTCGTCGGTGTGTCCGGGTCGCCGTACCGGCACGGCTTCGGCTCGTCGACGACCCCGATCGCCACGCAGCCGTCGCCGTACACCTGCGCCCGGTCGCCGGCCGCCGTCGCCAGCGAGGGGCGAAGGTTGGCCGGCACCTCCGTCGCCGTCAGCCCCTCGGCCAGGACGGCCTGGTTGGCGGCCAGCAGCGAGGCGAGATCGCTGCCGTCGGGCGGGACGAGGGCGACGGGGGTGTCGGCGATCGTCGTGCTGGCCGCGGGGACGGACGTGACGGACGTGACGGACGTGACGGGCACAACGGGCGCACCGCCGACCGACGTCGACGGCACCACCTGGCGCGGTGGCGGCGGGACGACGGGGACCGTGGTCAACACGGGGGCGGCGGCGACGCGATCGGTCCGCAGCGGCGGCACGAGGGCACCGGACGTCACGGCCACGATCAGCGCCAGCGCCGCCAGCGACGCTCCCAGTGTGAGGCCGCGCCGAGGGCGCGAGGCCAGCCACGTGGAGTGGCGGATCGGGCTCTCGACGAAGCGGACAGAGACGGCCGAGACGCCGATCGATCCGACGATGATGGCCAGGCGGGTGAGCAGCGACAGCGGACCGAAGCGAGCTTCGGCCAGCACGAGCGCCGGCCAGTGCCAGAGGTAGATGGCGTAGGAGTGGCGGCCGAGCCACTGCATCGGGCCGGTCCGCAGTACGCGGACCGGCCCCCGCGGGTCACCCCGTGAACCGCCGGCCACGATCACGAGGGCCGTGGAGATCACCGGCAGCAGCGTCGCCGTTCCGGGGAAGGACATCGTGGCGTCGAAGGTGACGACCGACACGGCGATGCCGGCGATGCCGAGCCACCCGAGCACTGCCCGGTAGCCGGCCGACACGAGCACGATCGCCGAGCCGACGGCGGCCAGTGCCGCTCCGGCGAGCAGCTCGCCCATGCGCGTCGGCAGGAGGAAGAACGCCGACGTCGGTCGCACGTCGGTCAGCCAGGCCGACAGGGCGAAAGATGCGACGGCGATGACGCCGATCATCCACAGGATGAGGCGGCGGTACTGCCCCGGCCGGCGCGTGGCCGCGACGAGCAACAACGGCCAGACGAGGTAGAACTGCTCCTCGACGGCGAGCGACCAGAAGTGCAGCAGCGGTGAGGGCGAGGCCTCGGCGAGCTGGGCGGCGAAGTAATCGCCGAGCTGGTCGGCGAACACGAAGTTCACGACGAACCCCGCCGACGCGGCGGCCTCACCGGCCAACGCCCGCTGGCTGAGGGGCGGCAACAGCCAGTGGGCGGCGATGAGCGTGACGACCAGCACGAGACACGAGGCAGGGAGCAGGCGGCGCGCCCGCCTGGCCCAGAACGTGCGCAGCGAGATGGTGCCGGTCGTGGCGAGCTCACGCAGCAGCAGGCGGGTGATCAGGAACCCGGACAGGACGAAGAAGACGTCGACCCCGACGAACCCGCCGTCGAACCCGAGGAGCTTGGCGTGGAACAGCACGACAGCGACCACCGCCACCGCTCGGAGCCCCTCGACGTCGGGCCGGAACTCCGTCTCCGAGACGCTGACCAGGGACAATCGAACAGCGAGGCGACCGAGGATCGTCGATCCGCGCTCAGGTCGCATCTGCGGCCCGGCAGTCGGTCGGGCGATCGTCGAGGTCACGCGGCGGGGACATTACCGAGCCTCGACCAGGAGATTGGCGGATGCTCGGACATGGCCGCGGCGCCGTCCAACGGGGTTGAACTGGGCGCAAATCGTGCCACCGCGCCCGACGCCGACCGCCCGCACGATCGTCTCGATGCAAGGGCCCTCAGACGCTCAGATCGGCGGCCTTGGCGAGGATCGCCTGTCGTTCTGCGCCGATCGTCGTCGAGTCCCCGTGGCCGGTGTGGACCACCGTCTCGTCGGGCAACGCGAGCAGCGTGTCGCGGATCGAGCGCAGGATCGTCGGCTCGTCGCTGTAGCTGCGGCCTGTGGCGCCCGGTCCGCCACAGAACAGTGTGTCGCCGGAGAACACCACACCGTTGGCCTCGTCCCGCAAGCAGCAGCACCCCGGGGAATGGCCGGGGGTGTGCATCACGGCCAGCGTGTGGCCGCCGACGTCGATCGCCTCGCCCGCTCGCGTGTCGTGGTCTGGCGACTCGCCGGGCCACACCACGTCCCACAGCATCCGGTCGGCGCCGTGCAACCAGATCGGAGCATCCACCGCATCGCGCAG
>JBPCJW010000063.1:0-5365 GCA_051004915.1 Ilumatobacteraceae bacterium | reverse complement strand
GTTGGACGGGTCAGGCCGGTGACTCGTCCTCGCCGTAGCGCTCCTCCGTGTCGTTGACGGCCTCCGCGTGCTCGTCGGGTTCGTCATCTGGCTGTCCCTTGCCGTTGGCCAAGTCAGCCTCAGCCATCTCTTGCTCGTCGCTCATCTCGCCCTCTCCGATCGGATCCAGTGGTGCTGCGTCTACCCGGACGCTCGTCGTCCTGCACCTGAGGCGGTCGAGATGGAGTCATTGCTGACCGCCCTCGCCCGCTCCGCCAACGCCGTCGCCTCGTCGATGATGCGCTGTGCGCCCCCGGGCGCGGTCTCGGCGTGCGGACCGACCTCGACGCAATGCGCAGGAGCAGATCACGGCCATCCTCGGCGAGCTGGGACCGGCGGGGGGAGACGCCCGAGCAGCGCTCAACCGGCTGCACGCCTTGTCCACGCTCAGTCGAGCTAGTCGCCGAGCGAGAGCTCGACCCACCAGTTCTGCGCCTCGAGATCGGTGAGAGAGTACGTCAGCTCACTACGGCTGCCGATCTCCACCGCGTAGAACTCGACAGGTACGGAAACCACCCCGACAGCGCAGCACCTCCGCCGTACTCCACCCACCCGACGCTCTGCCTTGTTGACGTCTAGCGAGAACGCGAGGACACATGTGGCGCCGGTGGCCACATCGGCCTCCTGCACAGACTCGGCGAACGTGGCAGCAGCGATGAGTTCGGGGCGACCTGACTGCTGATCGTTCTCCGTCAGCGCACGCGCTGAGCCCGACCCGACGATCGTTCCCGCTTGATCTCGCACGGTCACGTTCATTCCGGGCTTGAAGTCGTTGTAGCCGCCCTGCCCCGAGCAGGAGGACCACCCACCGGTCACGTCGTCCTCCTCTGCTTGAAGCACGAATGCACCTTCGAGCTTCGGTGGTCCCTCCTCGGCCGTGACTGGGACCTGAGTGCTCGCACCACCGGACGAGTTGTCGTCGTCATCGGCCCCACCGCACGCTCCCAGCGCGAGCACAGCCACTGCGCACACCACCGCCTTTCGAACGCTCATCCTCAACCTCCGCCGTGACCGAACCGCCGGCGGCACCGTGGTTGGCATGCAGGCACCGTTAGGACTCGCCGTCGCCGAGGAACCGGCCCCAGCTCGCCGAAGCTGCCGAGGTTGCTGCTCGACACCCGAGTGACCGGGATGGTGATCGACCCCGGAACACCGGTGATCCCCGTGCAGTTGCCGGTGAACGCGATCACCCGAGGACGGGCCGCTCGTTCAAGGCGGACTCTGCTGCGTCGACGTCGCGTGCGCCTGCATCTCGGCGACTCGTTCCCCGACGCACGACGTCGGTCACGTTTGCCAGGTGACGGCCGGGGAAGTGGTGACCCCATGGCTGACACCAACACCTTCGCCCGCTCCCTGAACGACATCGGACTGGCCACTTGGTTCGGCGGTTCGCTGATGGGCAACGTCGGCCTCAACGGTGCCGCCTCCACGGCCACCGATCCGCGAGAACGGAACTCAATTGCCGGCGCAGGGTGGTCTCGCTGGACGCCCGTCAATCTTGGTGCCATCGTCGCCCACCTGGCCGGCGGAACCGTGCTCACAGTGGCCAACAAGGGTCGCGTGGCCGGCCAGCAAGGCGTGGCCCGGATTACGCTCGTCAGGACGGCGCTGACCGGTGCGGCGCTCGCGGCCACCGCCTACGCCCGCTACCTCGGCCAGAAGCAGATGGACCACGCCGACGCGCCGGTCGATGCCGCCACCACCCCCGGGCCAGGTACACCCGACGACGTGGCCGGCGCCCAGCGCCAGCAGCGCATCGTGCAATGGTCGATCCCTGCCCTCACCGGTGTGCTGCTCGTGCTCAACGCCTGGATGGGCGAGCAGCAACGGCCGACCGAGGTCGCATCCGGCGTGCTCAATCGCGTGCTGCCCGGACGGTGACGGGTAGGGGCCGGCAAGGGCGCCGTACCTGTCGAAGCGCGACGGAATCGGCAGCCGCCGCTGCAAACGATCGAGCTCGCTCCGCAGCTCCGCCTCGTACACGGCCCCCAACGCCGCGACCCGGGCGTTGCGTTCTGCCGTGATGCGGGTGATGACTTCGGCCTTCGCGTCGTCGTTCAGACGCGTGTCGGACTTGAACGGTTCCCTCGACGGGGAGATCGAGGGAACCACCGACCGCCGACGGGACGTCGTCACCGTGCGTCACGCCTGCCAGCTCCACGAGCCACACCCCGTCCGTCCACTGCGAGCTCGCCACCTCGCCGTGGGCGAGCTCGACGGCCAGACGGGTCTTGCCGGCGCCGCCGAGCCGACCAACGTGAGCAGGCGCGTCCGTTCGAGCAGCCGGCCCAGCTCCCCCAGTTCCCGATGGCGACCGACGAAGCTGGTTGACAACGTGGGGAGGTTGTGCGGACACGTCGCCGGATCCGGGGCGCCACCGACGAAAAGTCGGCGGTAGACGGCGGTGGTCTCGGGCGCGGGTCGACGCCGTACGACTCGGCGAGTCCGTCCCGGAGGCGCTCGAAGGCAGCCGCCGCGTCCCAGGTCGCCCGACTGCGGCCAGTGCGACCAACAGCGACTGGTGGACGTCCTCGTCGAGCGACCACTCCACCGCGAGCGGCTCCAGCATCGCGAGGGCTTGCTCGGGCAGCCCGCCGGCGATCAGGGCAGGAGCGACGTCCCCCACCAGCCGGGTCCGGACCGCGCTCAGCCGGTCGCGGTGCGGCGCCGCCCAATCCTCATAGCGGTCCTCGGGCAAGAGCTTCTGTGACCCGCACTCGCCATGGCAGCGCGGGTCGAACGAGAACACGAACGGACTGCTTCGCCAGCACTTGCCGAAAGGCACCGACCTCTCGCGGCACTCGGCGGCCGAGCTGGTCGAGATCCAGCGCAGCCTCAACGGCCGCCCGCGCAAGACCCTCGGCTACCTGACACCATCAGAGGTCTACGCACAGGTCGTTGCGCCCACCGCCTGAACCCGCCCTCGTACACCCAGCACGGGCACCAGGGCGGGCTTCGTCGGTTCAGCGTCGTGTCGGCCTGAAGAGGCGTTGAGTAGGTAGCGCGCGCCGACGACGCTTGGAGCGCAGCGGGTTGGGCTGAATGTGTTGAGGAGCGCGGCGGCGGCTCGCCAGCCGGTGCAGTGGCCTGGTGCGACGATTCGAGGGTCCACGAATTGTGCGAGGTCGCACACAGTGGGTTCGATGCGGTCCTCGACGGTTGCGCCGGCCAGGTGGTAGCCGCCGAGCAGTAGGTCGACTGGTTGATCTGGAAGGAGTCGGCGTGCTTCGAGGCCGACGTTGACGACGCCGGCGTGCGAGCAGGCAGTGAGCACCGTCGTTCCACGGCCTCGGACGTTGGCGGCGAGGAAGCGTTCGTCACGGATGGTCGGATCGAGGGTCACCTGGTCGCCGCGCCAGCTGTGGTGGCCGGCGAGACCGGTTTCATAGCTGGTCTGGCGTGGGATGTCGCCGCTGGCGAGAAAGAGACCGTTGACCTCGTGGACGTCGGCGTGGGCGACGACTCGCCCGCCGGCCGCTTCGATCGCGTCGATGGTGGGCTCCGGCGGCAGCATCGCGAAGGTGTCGAAGGGCGTGAGGATGCCGCGCTGGTCGGGCCGGTCGGGGTGGATGTCGACGACGATTGGCGGGCGACCGGCACTGGCGCGCGCTGCGGCGATGGCGGCGACGACGGTGGTGATGCCCCCGGAGTGGTCCCAGTGCCAGTGCGACAGGAACAGAACGTCGATGGTGGAGAGGTCGACGGTGAGCCGTTCGGCGTTGGCCAGCCAGACATCGCCGTAGGGGCCGACGTCGAAAAGGACCGTTGCCGTGCGTTCGCCCTGTCGTGCGGTGGCGAGCGCCGAGAAGCCGTGACAGGCGACGCAGAGGTGGTCGAAGGTGACGACGCAGTTGTGACCGTCGTGCTGGCCGCTCGGTGGGACGCTGCCGAGCAGGTATGCCATCTCGGGGAGTTGTGGGACTCCTGGGGCGATGCTGGAGAGCGTGTCGGTGGCGTTGTCGACGACGATCGTGATCGTCAGCTGGTCGAGCTCGGACGCAGCGGCATCGAGTTGAGGATTCATCGGCTGCCGGCTCCGACGGGCTCACCCTCGACCTCGGGCTCGGTTTGTTCCTGGGCTTGGCTGTGGCCGAGCGCGCCGTGGGCGGCCTTCGGCGTGGTCGGGGCCGGGGCTTCGTGGAGCCCGAAGCGCTGGTGCAAGCGTCGTAGGGGGGCGGGCGCCCACCAGTTGCGTTCGTCGAGGAGCTTCATGGTGGCGGGCACGAGCAGGGTTCGGACGATGGTGGCGTCGACGAGGACGGCGATGGCGAGCCCGACGCCGAGCTGTTTGACGGCGAGGACTTCCCCGGCGGCGAAGCCGGCGAAGACGATGACGATGAGGAACGCAGCCGAGGTGATGATGCGGCCGCTGCGTTGCAGGCCGACGGCGACAGCAAGGTCATTGTCGCCGGTCTCGTCGTGGACTTCCTTGATGCGCGAGAGCAGGAAGACTTCGTAGTCCATCGAGAGCCCGAAGGCGAAGATGAGGATGAGCACCGGCATCCACAGGTCGAGAGCGCCGACGGAGTCGAAGCCGAGGATCCCTGCGAGGTGCCCTTCCTGGAAGATCCACACCAACGCCCCGAAGCTGGCGCCGAGGCTGAGGATGTTCATCAGCACCGCTTTGATCGGCACGATGATCGAGCCGGTCATCAGGAACAGCAGCACGAGGGTGGCGGCAACGACCATGAGCGCAGCGAACGGGAGGCGTTCGCCGAGCCTGGCCTTGATGTCGATGAGTTCAGCCGCGATGCCACCGACCTCGGTGTCGAAGGTCGGCTGCGTGCCGCGAAGCTCTGCGACGAGATCGGAGGCTTCGGGACCTTGGGAGGTTCCGGCGGGTGTGACGTCGACAACCGTGAGGTCCGGCGGAGTGTCGGGCCGGATCGATGTGCCGACGACGCCGGGCGTTGTCGCGAGCTGCTCGTACCAGGCGACGAATTCGGCACTGTCGGGTTCGGTTTCGGCGATCACGGTGATGGGGTCGGTGCCGCGTGCCGGGAACCGGTCGGCGAGGGTGAGCGCGACGTCGCGGATTTCCGATGAGCGGGGCAGGGCGCGGGCGTCGCCGATCTCGAAGCGGGCGCCGATGAACGGCACACCGAGGAGGATCAGCACGACCACGGCGGTGGCGCCGACGGCGACGGCGGGACCTTGCACCCATCGGGTGAGGCGGTAGAAGCGGCCGGCGACGTCGGCGACCGGCGCGGTCGGGGGGATCTTGCCGCCGACGGCGGCGAGGGTGGCAGGCAGCAGGGTGACGGCGGCGGTCATACAGAGCAGGACGACGCCGAGGCCGGCGAGAGCCTGTCAAGTTGTTTGTGTA
>JBPCJW010000062.1:0-8885 GCA_051004915.1 Ilumatobacteraceae bacterium | reverse complement strand
TCGCCGTCGAAGATCTCGCTGACGCTCGTGTCGTCGAACACCGCAGAGAGGGCCTCGGCGATCAGCGGGGCGATCGACAACACCTCGATCATCGGCAGTTGCTTCTCGGATGGCAGCGGCAGGGTGTCGGTGAGCACGAGCCGGCTGATCGCGCTGTTCTTCAGCCGATCGATCGCCGGACCCGACAGCACGCCGTGGGTAGCCATCGCCCACACCTCGGTGGCGCCGCGGGACATCAGCAGCTCGGCCGCCGACGTGATGGTTCCGGCGGTGTCGATCATGTCGTCGGTGAGCACGCACAACCGGTCGCGCACCTCGCCGATGACCTCGGTCGCCTTGGCCACGTTGGTCGTGCCCTTCGGTCGCCGCTTGTAGCAGAAGGCGAGGTCGGCGCCGACGGCGCTGAGGTGCTGGGCCATCCGTTCGGCGACCTTGATCCGGCCGGCATCGGGCGAGACGATGACCGGCTCGAAGGCGTGCTCGCGGAGGTAGGCCTCGAGCACCGGCATCGCCGTCAGGTGGTCGACCGGACCGTCGAAGAAACCTTGGATCTGGCCGGCGTGGAGGTCGATCGAGATCATCCGCTTGGCCCCGGCGGCCTTGAACATGTCGGCCACCAGCCGGGCCGTGATCGGTTCGCGCCCCTCGGCCTTGCGGTCCTGGCGGGCATAGCCGTAGAACGGGCAGACAGCGGTGATTCGCTTCGCCGACGCGCGGTAGGCGGCGTCGATCATGATCAGCTGCTCCATGATCGAGTCGTTGATCGACTGCCCGTCGACGCCGTAGTGGCTCTGGATGATGAAGACGTCGTTGCCACGGACGCTCTCACCGAAGCGCGGGCGCAGCTCGCCGTTGGCGAACTCGACGATGTTCGGGTGCCCGAGCTCGAGGCCGAGGTGGCCGGCGACCGAGGCCGCCAGCTCGGGGTGCGTACGCCCCGAGTAGAGGGCCAACTTCTTGGTCGTCACCTTCTCCATCGGGCTCGCCTCCCCGCTAGTCCGCGCTGGCAGTGTAGAAGGCGCCGGTCACCGCACCCGCCGCCACGTTCGATCCGGCCGGCAGGTGGGCGTAGGGCCCGACCCTGGCGCCCGTGCCGATCTCGGCGTCCAGCCCGACCGTGTGCTGCACCCGACAATCCGTCCCGACGACGCAGTCCTCCAGACGCGTGTCCGGCCCGATGTCGCAGCCGTCGCCGATCACGGTGTGGCCCTCGAGGATGGTGCCGGGGTACAGCGTGACGTCGCGCCCGAGGCCGACCGTGACATCGATGAACGTCTGGCGCGGGTCGAGCATCGTCACCCCGTTGAGCAGCCACCGGCGGTTGGTGCGGGCGCGCAGCTCGCGTTCGGCGAGGGCGAGCTGCCAACGGTCGTTGACGCCCTGGGTCTCCTCGGCCGGCGCCTGCACGCAGCCGATGCGGTGGCCCATCCCGCTCAACACGCCGACGACGTCGGTGAGGTACAGCTCGCCCTGCGCGTTGTCCGGCCGCAGGCTGCGCAGGGCAGGGCCGAGGACCTCGCGACGGAAGGCGTAGATGCTCGTGCCGATCTCCTCGATGGCGAGCTGTTCGTCAGTCGCGTCGCGCTGCTCGACGATGCGCAGCACCCGGCCGTCGAGGGCACGCACCACCCGCCCGTAGCCGGTGGGGTCGTCCATCACGCTGGACAGCACCGTGGCCGCGCTGCCGTTGGCGACGTGCACGGCGACCAGTTCGTCGAGCGTGTCGGCGCGCAGCAGCGGGGTGTCGCCGGGGAGGACGACGATCGTCGAGTCGGCGTCGAGGTCGTCGCCGGGGAACGCGGTCATCCCGATCGCCGCCGCGTCGCCGGTGCCGCGCTGGGTGGCCTGCTCGACGAAGACGACGTTGGCCCATCCGGGCGCCTGGTCCTGGACCTTCTTGGTGACCTGCTCGGCGCCGTGGCCGACGACGAGCGACGTGCGCTCCGGACGCAGGTGCTCGAGGGCGTGGATGACGTGCAGCACCATCGCCCGGCCGCAGATCATGTGCAGGGGCTTCGGCCGCGCCGAGCGCATGCGGGTGCCCTCCCCCGCCGCCAGCACGATCGCCGAGACGGTCATGGGCCAGCCCACGCGATCCACATCATGGTGCGCTCCAGTCAAGCGTCGAGGGGGTACCGCCGAGGTCCATCGCTCCGGGGAGAGGAATCGAACCCCTATTCACTGAACCAAAATCAGTTGTCCTACCGATTGAACGACCCCGGACCGTCGAGCCGATGAACGCAAGGTATCGCGACCGCTTCCCCACTCTGTGTCACAACAATTCGCGTTGCGGCGAAGTTGTCGTGACACAGAGGGAGTTTCGGGCTCGGCGTCACACCCCCGTGCTTCAGCGCGGGCATGCGTGATGATCTGACCCGACTCGCCGACGTCTCGAAGCACCAGCTCGGGGCGGTGACCGCCGCCCAGCTGCACGGCGTCGACGCCGGGCGCCGCTGGCGCAGGGTCCACAGCGGCGGCATCGACAGGGTCGGAGTGCGCACGTATCGCAGCCCGTTCGTGCCGGGCGTCCGAGCTCTCCAACCTCCACACCCTCGTCATCGACTGCGGGCCTGACACCTTCGTCTCCGGTCCGACCGCTGCCGCGCTACTGGGCCTCGATGGGTTCCGGCTGCGGACACCGTTCCACGTCACGATCGTGCGGGTCGCAACGTGGCGCGGATCGGCCACTTCGTCCACACCACCACCGAGCTGCCGACGGTTGACCGTGCGACGGCGCACGGCCTACCCGTGCTCGCGCCGAGCCGAGAGTTGATCGACCTCTCCCGGTTCGTCGGCCCGAAGGCGTTGACGACGGCGCTCGATTCGGCGCGGCGCGACGGCCTGACGACCGAGGAGCACCTCCACTCCCGCATCGTCGACCTGCGCTCCCGCGGCCGGTACGGCATTCCGAAGCTGATGGCCGTGATCGACGGGTGCGAGGCGAGCCGGGGCGGGCACAGCTGGCTGGAGCGGCGTTTCCTCGAGCTGTGCGCTCGCGCCGGGCTGCCGCGACCTGCGACCCAGGTCGTGCTGAGCCGGGCACGGGATCGGCTCGTCCGGGTTGACTGCCGGTTTCCCGGCACGCCGATCGTCGTCGAGCTCCTCGGCTATCGCTCCGCACGAGGGAGCAGTTGACCCGCGACGCCGAGCGGCTCAACGCGCTCGTGATGGACGGGCTGCGCCCCATCCAGTTCACGTACGACCACGTCACCGCCGAACCCGACTGGGTCGTCGCCCAGCTGCGTTCCGCCTGCCTGACCAGTCTGTGTCACAACAATTCGCGTTCCGACGAACTTGTTGTGACACAGACGAAGAAGCCCTGGCGGTAGCCTGCTCGCTCTTATGGGTTCGCTGATCAAGAAGCGCCGCAAACGGATGCGCAAGAAGAAGCACAAGAAGATGCTCCGGCGCACCCGTCACCAGCGTCGCAAGTAGCGCTCAGCCCGGGCGGTCGACAGCCCGGGCCACTATCACCACGGCGCCCTCGCTGCTCAGCGCGGCGAGGGCGTCGTCGCGCTCGCCCGCCACGAACCACGTCGATCCGCTGCCGGCGAGGGTCGGCTCCTCACCGGCGAGGTCGCCGATGCGGTCCCGCCACCGCTGCAATCGCGGCTCGACGACGAGCGCCGCCGCCTGCAGGTCGTTGGGGCCATCGGCGTGCGGTCCTCCCAACTCGTCCCACGCCCGGTACACGGCCGGTGTGCTGACGGCGAGCGGCGGCACGACCAGCGTCACTGTGACGTCCTCGTGCGGCAGCGGCTCGACCACCTCCCCCACTCCCCGCACCCGGGCCCGTCCTCCGACCACGCAGTACGGCACGTCGGCCCCGAGGCTGGCGGCGATCGCGGGATCGGTCACCTCGGCCCACCGCAGGATCGCCGCCGCATCGGCCGAACCGCCGCCGAGCCCGCCGCCTGGCGGGATGCGCTTGGTGATCCGCACCGCCGCCTGCCGCCCGACCGCCTCCAACGCCCGAACCACGAGGTTGCTCGCATCGGTCGACACACCAGCAGCGAACGGTCCTTCGACCGCACATCCCGAACCGCCAGTGGTGATGGCGAGCTCGTCGGCGAGGTCGAGGGTGATCATCTCGGCCTCGAGCAGGTGGTAGCCGTCCGCTCGCAACCCGACCATGCGCAGCGAACGTGTCAGCTTGGCCGGCGCGCCCGCGACGACCACCCCGGCCGCCCTCACGGGGAGGCGTGCGCCAAGCGGACCCAGCCGTCGAGCGCCACGTCCTGGGGTCGGACGGTCGGGTCGATGCCGGCACCGGCAAACTGTTCGGCCGACACCACGCCGTGCAGCGACCGGCGCAGCATCTTGCGCCGCTGGCCGAACGCCGTGCGCACCAAGGTGAAGAGCCGATGGGTATCGACGGCGGGCGGAGCACGGCGGACGATCTGGACGAGCGCCGACTCGACGTTCGGTCGCGGCACGAACACCGACGCCGGCACCGCGCCGACGACCCGCGCCTCGGCCCAGTACGCCACCTTGACGCTGACCGCCCCGTATCCGGATGTGCCCGCGCCGGCGGCCAGACGCTCGCCGACCTCGCGCTGGACCATCACCAGCATCCGTTCGATCGCCGGCACCGTGTCGAGCAGGTCGGCGACGAGCGGTGTGGCGATGTTGTACGGCAGGTTGGCGACGAGCGTCCAGCCGCTCGAGCCGGAGAGGAGCTTCGGCCAGTCGATCTGCATGGCGTCGGCGTGAACGACCCGCACGGCCGGCAGGTCGGCGACGACCTCGGCGAGCGCTTCCACCAACCCGGAGTCGATCTCGACCGCCACCACCTCGGCGGGGTCCCGCTCTGCCAACGCCAAGGTCAGCGCGCCAAGGCCCGCCCCGATCTCCACCACGTGGTCGCCGGGGCCGACGGCCGCCAGCTGGGCGATCCGGCGCACCGTGTTGGGATCGACCACGAAGTTCTGCCCGAGAGCACGCCGCGGCGCCAGCGACCGGGCCTCGAGCAGCTCGCGCACGTCTCGGCCCGAGTGCATCACTGCCGGATCTCGATGTTGACCGGCGCGTCGGTCAGATCGGCGATCTGGGCGAAGTCCTGGGTGAGCAGGACGATCTCGTCCGGATCAGGAACCTCCTCCTCCGGGCGAGCCTCGGTGATGCAGACGATCGAGCGGCCGTTGTCGACGTTGACGACCGTCACCTGCTGGCCCGCCTCGACGCGGTTGGTGAGGCAGATGCCCGGCCGGGACACGTCACGCCGGTAGGTGGCAGTGCCGTCGGCGATGACGATGCCGTCGGGCTGTCCGACGAACACGGGCGGGTTCGTCACCTGCGGGACCGAGTCGTTCGTGCCGTTGAGGAAGCGGGGCGCCACGGTGCCCATGACGTCGGGTTCGCTCGTTGAGGTCGTCGAGGCCGCGCTGTCGACGGGCAGATCACCGCCGGCCACGTCCGACGCTGCCGTGTCGTCCTGTCGGTTGAGGATCAGAAGAGCTGGCAGCGCACCGAGCGTGAGCACGCCGACGATCCCCACTCGCCAGGCGTCAGCTCGTTCGAATCGCAGGGGGCTCGGCTCCCGTTCGTGGATCGGGTATTGGCCCGAACCTGGGTTTGCGAAAACGCTACGGAGGGGTTCCGGCAAACGCAAGCCACCTCGCCATCGCACCTGCGATCATGGCTGCGTGGAGCTGCCGGGGCGTTCACTCGTCGAGGACGCAGACGAGCTGGTTCGTGTGCTGCGTCACGCCGGGGCGCGCTTCGCGTTCGTCCACGGCAGCCGGGTGGACGGCACCGCCACCGCCGACTCGGACGTCGACGTCGCCGCCTGGTTCGCCGGCACGAACCCCGCGCCCTGGGACGTCGTCCTCCCTGGCGGCATCGATCTCCTCGTGCTCGATCGAGCGCCCCTCGAGCTCGCCGGCCGCGTGGCGCTGCACGGCGCGCTGCTGTTCGACGACGAGCCGTCGGCGCGCGTCGAATGGCAGGGGGACACGCGCCTCGAGTACCTCGACGAGGCCGATTTCCAACGCGAGCTGGCCGAGGTGTTCTTCAGGTCTCGCCGTGGTCGATGAGCCGCGGGTCCAACGACTGCTGCGCCGGATCGTGAGCGATGTTGCGATCCTGCGCCAGCTCGGAGCGACGGGCGATCCACACGAGCCCGTACGGCTCGGCGCGATCAAGTACGCGTTCGTCACGTCGATCGAGGGATGCGTGCGGGTTGCCCAGCATGTGGCGGCGAGCGAGGGATGGCGGGCCCCCGACCGCAACGCCGACGCGTTCGCCATCTTCGCCGAGCACGACGTCCTCGGTGCCCAGCGCGCAGCGCGGCTGGCGCGGGCGGTCGGTTTCCGCAACGTGCTCGTGCATCAGTACGCCGACGTCGACGACGACCGCGTCGTCGCGATGCTCGGCGAGGTCGACGACCTCGAGGCGTTCGTGACCGATGTCAGCAGGTGGGTGGAGCAGCAGCGTTGAGCGTCAGGTCGAACGCTGCGATGGCGTTCGACCCGGTGGCGTCGCGGATCGTCTTCACCGGCACGTCGCGCAGCTCGGCGAGACGAGCGCCGACGATGGGCACCCACGCCGGTCGGTTGCGCTGCCCACGGTTGGGCATCGGGGCGAGGAACGGGCTGTCCGTTTCGACCAGCACGCGGTCGAGCGGCACCACGACGGCGGCTGCCTGCACCTCGGCGGCGGCCTTGAACGTGACGATGCCCGAGAAGCTGACGTATGCCCCGCGGTCGACGCACGCCTGTGCCTCGTCTGGCCCGCCGGTGAAGCAATGGAAGATCGTCCGCTCCGGCACGCCCTCGGCGTCGAGCAGATCGAACGTGTCCTCCCACGCCTCGCGCGTGTGCACGACGAGTGGCAGGGCCAGCCTGTTGGCCAACGCGATCTGAGCGCCGAACGCCTCCCGCTGGGAGTCACGCGGCGAGTGGTCGTAGTGGTAGTCGAGACCGCACTCTCCGACCGCCACCGGCTGGACGGGACCTGATCCGAAGAGGTCGATGATCGTGTCGACGCCGTGGCGCGCCTCGTGCGGGTGCAGCCCGACGGTGGCGTGGACGCCGGCGAAGCGGGCGGCGATCTGCAGCGCCTCCATCGACGTCGCCCGATCGCACCCGACCGTGACGAGCGATTCGACATCGGCGGCCGCGGCGTCCTCGACGATCTGGTCGGCATCGGCCGAAGGCACGTGACAGTGCGAGTCGAACCAGGTCATCGCCCGCGCACGCTACCGAGCAACGCCGTTCATCTCCGGCCGTAGCGCGTGCCGGCGGCGAACGAGACGCCGGCGATCGCGCTGGCGCCCGCTGCGGTGAACGACCGGCGCAGCACCGACTTCGTGCGCTGGCTGAAGTGGACCACGGGCCAGGCGTTGAGCCGGGCCCGACGGGCGAGTCGACCGTCGGGGTTGACGGCGACGGGATGGCCGACGGCCTCGAGCATCGGAAGATCGCTGGCGGAGTCGCTGTACGCGTAGCACTGCGCCAAGTCGAGACCGTCCCAGCGGGCGATCTCCTGCATCGCCGTGACCTTGCCGGTGCCGTACACCAGCGGCCCGACGAGCTGACCGTCGTAGACGCCGTCGACGATCCGGCTGCGTGTGCCGATGCCGGCGGTCATCCCGAGCGAGTGGGCGAGCGGCTCGACGATCTCGACCGGTGCGGCCGACACGATGTACGTGTTGCGCCCGGCGTTGCGGTGGAGGTCGAGAAGACGCCTTGCCTCCGGGCGGATCTTGGCTAGCAGGCGGGGCAGGATCTCGGCGTTGAGCGCGACGAGGTCGGCGACGCGCAGGCCGGCAACGGCGCCGAGGATGCGGTCGCGCACGTCGTCGGTCGTGCGGTCCGTCGAGCCGCGCAGCTTGAAGCGCAGCGCCGCCGAGGCGTCGCGCAGGAAGACCCCGGTCGGGACGAGTCCGGCCTTGCGTGCCGCCATCCCCAGCACGAACGCGGACGACCCCGAGATGAGGGTGCGGTCGAGATCGAAGAAGGCGGCGCTCGGGCCGGAGCCGACCATCCGCCGATACTCCGGCACGAGCTCGCTGTCGACCGCTGCCGTCGCCCCACCGAGGGGCCTGGGATCGGTGTTCATCGCCGGGCGCGAACCGTAGTGGTCTACGGCGCCTCGGGATCGGACACCGCGAGGTCGTACGCCACACGCTTCGGCACACCGAGGCGCCGGGCCACGGCGGCGGAGGCATCTCGGGTCGATGCGCCAGCCTCCCGCTCGGCGCGCAGCGCGGCGCGGATGGCCTCGTCGTCGGGCGGCAGCGATGTGTCGGTCGCCCCAGCGATGACCAGCACGTACTCCCCGCGCGGCTGGCCGAGGTCGAGGTCGCCGAGGGTGCCACGCACGACCGTCTCGTGGAGCTTGGTCAGCTCGCGCGCCACGACGACCGCCCGGTCGGCGCCGAGCGCGGTGGCGAGGTCGGCGACCGTCGCGACGACGCGGTGCGGCGCTTCGTACAGGACCATCGTGCGACGCTGCCCGACCAGCTCGGATAGGCGCGCACGGCGGGCGCGACCGGAGCGCGGCAGGAACCCCTCGAACACGAAACGAGTGGTCGCCATCCCACTGATCGTCAGCGCCGCGACGACGGCCGACGGGCCTGGAACGGTCGTCACCTCGAACCCAGAGTCGAGGGCGGCGCGCACCAGTCGTTCGCCGGGATCGCTGATGGCAGGCGTGCCGGCATCGGTCACCACGGCAACATCACCGCCGCCGGCCAGGATCTCCAGCACTTCGGCCAAACGGGCACCCTCCGTGTGCTCGTTGGCGATGGCCAGGCGCGTGGCGCGGACGCCGGCGTGCTGGAGCAGGCGGCCGGTCCGCCGGGTGTCCTCGCAGCAGACCAGCTCGGCGTCGGCCAGCGCGGTCACGGCGCGCGGTGCCAGGTCGCCGAGGTTCCCGATCGG
>JBPCJW010000061.1:0-5573 GCA_051004915.1 Ilumatobacteraceae bacterium | reverse complement strand
AGATCTGATGATCAACCAGGCGTGAAATGGGTCGTACGCGTCGATCGCATCGACACCGGCAAAGCAGCATCTACTGCAGCTCGGAACGCTCGCGGCCGAGGCGGGTCTTGACGGGCCGGATCACCTGGGCGTCGGAACGGCTGGTGGCCGGGAGCACATGGGTCGACGACGATCTCGTCGTCGCGAACAAGACCGGAACGATCATGTAACGAGGGAACTTCGACCGGACCCTCGGGCGCCTCGTCGCCCAGGCCGGGTCCTCTTCCTGGCATCCCACGCTCGGCGTGGCGCCGACCTCTCGTGAGGCGCGCCTTCGGAGCGTGGGGCGCCGTCATCGATCACGCCTAGGGTGAGCCTCGGGGCAGAAGAGGGTCGGGGATGGCGAAGAGCGGGTCGCAGGGCGGCAAGAGTCCTGCTGAGCTGATCGACGAGCGGATCGAGGAGCTCGGCGACTGGCGGGGCAAGCTGCTCAGCCGGCTCCGCGCCGCCGTCAAGAAGGCTGAGCCCGAGATCGTCGAGGAGTGGAAATGGCGCGGGGTCCCGACGTGGGAGCACGACGGGATCATCTGCACCGGCGAGACGTACAAGGACCACGTGAAGATGACCTTCGCCAAGGGAGCTGCACTGCAGGACCCTTCGGGCCTGTTCAACTCCAGCCTCGAGGGGAACGTGAGGCGCGCCATCGACTTCCACGAGGGCGACAAGATCGACGAGAAGGCATTGAAGGCGCTCATCCGCGCCGCCGTGGCTCTGAACGAGACCAGGTCCAAGCGCTGACGTCTCTCCACCGATCTGGGCGTGATCTCCGCCAGGGGCTGGCAGGATCACCGCCCAGTTCGAGCCGCGGCAATTCGGCGGGGCGACGAACATCCGTCGCTTCCTCGGGCGGTACGGCACGCCCGGGCTCGACCTCAGGCTGGCTGGCCTGTGCGACGTCGGCGAGGAGGGCGTGTTTCGTCGCGGCCTGCAGTGGGCCGGCCTCGGTACCGACCTCACGCGCAGCGACCTCGAGGCGCTTGGCTTCTTCGTCTGCATGACCGATCTCGAAGACGAGCTGATCCGCGCCCTCGGTCCGGCCGCCGTCCAGCAGATCGTCGACGCCGAGGGCGAGCAGCGGTCGTTGCGCACCTTCCGCCGCCAGCCGGCCCACCGATCGCGGCCGGTCGAAGCGCAGCTCAGACGCTTCATGGGCACACGCCAGGGCCGGAAGATCCGCTACGCGTCCTTGCTCGTCGAGGCGCTCGACCTGGCGCGCGTGCCGCGACCACTCGATGCGGTCCTCGCCCACGTTGGACCGACCCTCCAATGAGATGATCGGCCGGTGGTGACGATCGAGCAGGTCCGCGCGCTGGCCTCGACGCTGCCCCGGACCACGGAGGCGCTCGTCCGCGACCGCGTCAAGTTCCGGGTGAGGCGGATCGTCTTCCTCGCTTTCTCCCGGGACGAGTCGATGATGGGGTTCGCCTTCCCCCGCGAGGAGCGCGACGCGCTCGTCGCGTCGGACCCAGGCAAGTTCCTCCTGCCCAAGCCGGCCGACCTGCGCTACCACTGGGTGGTCGTGCGGTTGGCGGCCATCGACGAGGTGGAAATGCGCGAGCTGGTGGAGGACGCATGGCGGATGGTCGTCCCACCCACCTTGGCGTTTGACGCGAGCGCCGACGGCGAGCCGGCGCGGCGGTGCTCGGGCGGCCACCTAGCCTGCGCTGCGATGGGCGCCTGCACGACGCGCGGCTACGGCGGCGGGTCGGACGACGAGGTCGGCACGGACCTCGAGCACGTCTCGGAGATCTTGAAAGGCGGCTGCTCCGTCGTGTGGGTCGATCTCGAGGATCCCGCGCCCGGCGACCTCAAGCTGCTCGCCGCCGAGCTCGGCCTGCACGTGCTGTCGGTGGAGGATGCGCTCGAGTCCCACCAGCGCGACAAGTACGTGCACTACGACCGTCATGTCTTCCTCATCTGCCACGACATCACGCTCGATGTCGACCAGGCCGAGCTGACCACCGTCGAGCTCGACGTCTTCATCGGCGACCGCTGGCTGGTCACGGTGCACCGCGGCGGCGAGGGCGTGATGGAGCGCGTCGCGCACCGGTGGCAGGGCGTTCGCCAGACCGGCGGCGAGAGCGTCGGATTCGCCATCTACGCCCTCCTCGACGTCGTCGTCGACGGCTACTTCACCGTCCTCGATCGCTTCGAGCAGTTCTACGACGCGGCGGCCGACCAGATCTTCGGCGAGATGACGATCGAGCCGTCCGAGCAGCGCAAGTGGTTCGAGATGCGCAAGGCGCTCAACCAGTTCGAACGGTCCGTCGGGCCGCTGTCGTACGGTGGTGACGCGAGATCTCGATCGGTTCCACGACAAGGCGGCCCCGTACCTGCGCGACGTCCAGACCGAGCTCGCCCGCGCCTCCTCCGAGGTCGGCGCGTTGCGCGAGCTGGTGCGCCACATCGTCGACCAGAACCTCCTGCTGCGCGACTTCCGGCAGAACGCGATCATGAAGAAGGTCACCAGTTGGGCGGCGATAATCGCCGTCCCCACCCTGGTCACCGGGTGGTACGGCATGAACGTTCCGTACCCCGGTTCGGGCGAGCCATGGGGAGTTGCCTCCGCCGCGATGCTCGGCATCGGCTGTTCGGGCGGGCTGTGGGTGATGTTCCGCAGGCGCGGTTGGCTGTGATCAAGGCGGCGACCGTTTGGCCGTCCCGCCCGCGGGTATCAGCGTCCCGCCGAGGAGGTGCCAGATGGTGAGTGCCGCCTCCGAGCGGTCCGAGCGCGACCTTCCAGCCGCCCGACCGGCACCGAGCCTCGCCGAACGGACCTTTCCTCGCGGGCCGAAGGCGACCGCGGTGGAGCTGCTCGCCGCCTATGTGCTCCTGACCGCCATCTGGGTCGGCCTCGGCCTGCTGATCACCGGTCCGCTGAACGGCTCTTCGATCACGGAAGTCGACCAAGACGTCGCCACCTGGATGGTCGATCAACGGACGCCCGCACTCGACGACTGGTCGGCTGTCGGCTCGTTGCTCGCCGACACACTCGTCAAGATCATCGCCACCGCCGTCATCGCGGTGATCATGCTGGCCATCTGGCGATCGTGGCGCGAACCGCTGATGATCTCGCTGGCCCTGGTGCTCGAGGCCTCGGTGTTCATCACGACCACCTGGATCGTGGCCCGGCCCCGCCCAGACGTCGAGCCCCTCGATTCGTCCCCGGTCGACAGCAGCTTCCCGTCCGGCCACACGGCTGCGGCGGCGGCCTACGGCGCGATCGCCGTCGTGATCTTCGAACGCACGCGCAACGTCTGGATCCGCACCGTCACCGTCGTCGTGATGATCGCGCTCCCGATCGTCGTCGGTGTCGCCCGAATGTACCGCGGCATGCACTTCCTGACCGACGTCGTCGCCGGCACGATCCTCGGTGTGGCGTCTGTGGTCGTGGTGTACCTCGTCTTTCGGCCCGCCCGCGCCGACGAGCCGGTGGCTCTGACGCACCGATGACGGTCACGGCGGTCGTCGCCCTGGCCGCGATGATCGCGGCGGTCGCGGCGTACCTCGCCTCGGCGCTCCGGACCCTGCCGGATCCGATCGATCCGGTCGCCGAGGAGCGGGCGGCGGTCGGTTTTCTTCGGCGGCACCCGCGCCTCCGGCGCTTCTTGCGCCAGCGCTTCGATCGCCGCTCCGCTGGCGGGTTCCTCGTCACGGTCAGCCTCGTCGCGGTCTTCGTCGTCACCCTGGTCCTCGGTGTCCTGCTCGACATGGTCGATCGGACTTCGGGACTGGCTCGCCTCGACGCCGAGCTCGCGGCATGGGGTTCGCGGCGCGCCACGTCGAGCGCCGTCGAGGTGCTCAAGGTGGTCACCCACTTCGGCGGCACGTGGGTCGTGACGGTGGGACTGGTGGTGGCGGTGGTCGTCGATCTGCTGCGCTATCGCAACCTCGAAGTGATCGCGTTCGCGGCGATCGTGCTGATCGGCGAGAAGTTGATCGTCAACGGACTGAAGGCCGTGATCGACCGCCAGCGCCCGGCCGTCATGCCGTTGGTCAGTTTCGCCGGTCCATCCTTCCCGTCCGGGCACGCCGCTGCTGCTGCCGCCGTGTGGCCCGCTGTCGCGCTGATCCTCGGACGCAACCGACCCAAGGTGGTCCGGGCGAGCCTGACCGCCGTCGCCGCTCTGATCGCGATCGCCGTCGCGACCAGCCGTGCCCTCCTCGGCGTGCACTGGCTGACCGATGTGATCGGCGGACTCGCCGTCGGCTACGGCTGGTTCGTCATCGTCGCTGTGGTGTTCGGTGGTCGTGCGCAGCGAATGGGCGACCCCGTCACTGCCGATCCACAGGGCGTCCGCACGAACCCGCCTCCGCTTCGTCAGGACGCGTAGTCGGCTCGCTCCGTCGCGTCATCCGGCGCGCAGACCACGAGCGAGCCCGGCCGGACCTTGAAGCGCAGACGCTTCGCCGTGCCCTTGCCGCCCCCGTCGAGCTCGAAGCGGTGGGCTTCGTCGAGCCGCACGTCGATCTTCGTCCCGCGGCTGAGGTGGACGTCCGGGGATGTGCGCTGGCGGCGACGGGCGGTGCGGACCATCAGTGCCGCCCACTCGCGCAGACCCTGGGCCGTGACGACGGCGATGTCGAGCTGGCCGTCGGTCGGCGAGGCGTCGGGGAAGGCCTTGATCCCGCCCTTCAGCGTGCCCAGGTTGCCGACCAGCACGCAGGTCGCCGGGCCCTCGAAGAACGGTGTCCCGTCGATGCACACGCGCGTCTCGAACGGCTGGCGATGGCGGGCGTTGGTGAAGCCCGCCCGCACGTAGGCGAGAAAGCCCAGCTGCTCCTTCGCCGCATCGGCGTCTTCGACCATCGCCACGTCGAACCCTGCGCCGGCCATCACGTTGAACACCAGGTCGTTGCACTCACCGGTGTCGAGGGCGCGGCGCTGACCGGACGTGACGAGCCTGATCACCTCGGCTGGGTCGGTCGGGAGGCCGAGCCCGGTGGCGAAGAGGTTCGCCGTCCCCGCCGGGACCACGGCCATCGGCACGCCCGTGTCGACGAGCGCCTGGGTGGCGGCACGGACGGTCCCGTCGCCGCCACACACGACGACGACCTCGGCGCCGTCCTCCAGCGACATCTCGACGGCCTTCGTCGCTTTGCGCGCCTTGGGGATCTTGCGCCACGACGCGTCGATGCCGGCCGCGGCGAGGGCGTCGCGCAGGCCGGCACGGATCTCGGGCGAGACCTTGGTGGCGTGCTCGACCACGGTGAGCTTCGGAGTCGCCCGTTCGTTCATGCCCGGTGGTTCATGCCCATTCGTTCACGTCGACGAACTTCCGGGCCACGCGTTGACCACCGTCTTTCGTCGCCCGGCTCGAAAGCGCGGCTCGGCCAGCCCGGTGTCGACGTCATAGAGGAATCCGCCGACCGACACGTGGTCGGGGATCAAGGGATGCGAGCGGATCATCTGCACGTCGTCGTGCAGCGTGGCCATCTGGTCGGTGACCACCTCGAACGATTGCCACGACGCGTCCTGACCACTGGACGCGCTGACCTTGTCGCGCAGCTCGCGCAGCGAGTACATCGCCATC
>JBPCJW010000060.1:0-11861 GCA_051004915.1 Ilumatobacteraceae bacterium | reverse complement strand
TAGTGGGCGACGGACGTGTCGGCGAGAGTGACCTCGATGACGTCGCCCGGCCGCAGGTCGGCGAGGCCGTAGAACACCGCTGGCCCGGACCGTGAGTCGACGTGGCCGACGAGGACCGTCGGACCAGCGGCGCCTGGACGACCGCCACCGCGGTACCAGCCGGCCATTGCGAAATCCGTCGGCACCTCGACGCCGCCGTCGTCGGCCTGCAGACCGACGTGCTGCAGCAAGCTGCTCATCCCGATCGAAGGCGCCGACACCGCCACCGGTGCCGGCCCGATGGTGGGAAGGGTCGGGGGCACCGTCGTGGGCGCCGGCGGAAGGGTCGTCCTCGCCGCGCGGGAAGGCGTCGTCATCGGCACGTCTGATGTCGTCGTCGTCGCCGAGACGGTTGGCGGCGGCGGGCTCGACCCCGCCCGGGCCGACGACTTGGACAGCGCCTCATCCCGAGCGCACGCACCCAGGGCGAGGAGTCCACCGACGGCGAGGGCCCACCTACCCCATCGTGATGGGATCAGCGCTGGCGCGCTGCGGCGCCCCGGCGGCGGATCAGCAGCAGGGAGCCGCCGATCGCAGCCAGACCGACCAGTCCGATCGGCAGCAGCCCACTGGTGCCGTCGCCCGCATCTTCGGGGTTGGGGAACGAGATGCGCGGCGGACCGGACTTGCCGACGACGTTGTCGGGGAGGTGCGTCGCGGTGCGGGCCATCGACATGTAGGGCGGCGTGACGCCACGCAGTGTGATGTCGTAACAGATGATCTCCAGGTCACTGTTGACGCGGTAGTTGAAGATCCCGGTCGCGCCCGCCTCGCCAGGCGTGGCGACGGACTCGGCGTTGACGACCTGGTCGGCCGTCGCGGTGGTCGTGAACTGGCTCGTGAACGTAACGGGTTCATCGACGGGATCATCGGCGGCACTGGCCGGCTGACCGGCGAACAACAGCGACGCGGCGGCCGCTGCTCCGGCAAGGACGACCGCTACTCGGCGGGTTCTGGACATCGCGCTCTCCTGATGACGTGGGAATGGTCACCGGGGATACGGCCGCCAGCAGCGCAGCGTTCAGATCGAGGAGGTGACGACGACGTCGCCGGCTTCGTCGAGGACCTCGAAACCGGTGGCGTCTTCGCGCAATACCGACGAGTTGAGGTTGCAGTGCATCGTCGTCTCGCCGACACCGATGAACTCGCCGGCGTCGACGACCGTGCCGCTGGCGGTGATCACCTTCACCTCGTAGGTGGCGCCCGCATCGAAGCCGGCGCCGGCCAGCTTGATCTCCATGCCCAGGTCTGCGGCACCACGTCGGCGGTGAGGTCGCGCACGTCTGCATCGAGCGCCCGCACGGCGACGGGTTCGAGCGGGCCGCGAGGCGGTCCCGGCTTGGTCGCCCTCTCGGCGGTGCGTCCGGCTTCGGCCCGGAGGCGGTCGAAGACGAGAGCCTCCAGCTCGGGCGGCGTCACCGGTACGTCGTCGAGCCGGTCGACGCCCGCCGAGGCCAAGCGCGCCGCCAGCGGCGTCAGCTCGGCGCGACACGCTGCACAGCCGTCGAGGTGGGCCTGAATGGCGAGCGCTTCCACCTCGGTCACGTCACCGAGGGCGAACGAGCAGCATCCTTGTCCCGTGGTGGGCGTCGTTCACGGCTCCAACCCCATCTCCTCCATCGCCAGCCGCAACGCCTTGAGCCCGTAGAACACGCGGCTGCGCAGCGTGCCGACCGGGATGCCCAACTCGGCAGCCACCTGCTCGTAGGGTCGCTGGCGGAGGTGCGTCTGCACGATCGCGTCGCGGTGCTCGGTGCCGAGGGGGCGCAGCGCCTCCTCGACCACCCATCCGTCCATCAGGCGTTCGTCGAACTGGGCCGCCGGCGACGCCGAACAACCAGGTGCGCACACTGGCCACGTCGGGGTCGTAGATGTCGGCCGCCCTCCACGCCCGCACGAACACCTCCTGCACGACGTCCTGGGCGGTGCCGGCGTCGCCGAGCTGGCGGAACACGAACCGGCGCCCGACCAGGCGCTCGGCATCGTTGTCTACGGCGCCGGGAGGCCGATCGTTCAGATGTGCCGCCGATCACCACCAACCTCCTATGCCGCCGTGACACCCCCTCGGTAGGGTCGCCGTCATGCCTCCCCTCACCGGTCACTCCTCCGATGTGGCGGTGCTCGCCGAGGATCTGCACAAGTCGTTCGGCGAGACGAAGGCGCTGACCGGCGTCAGCTTCCAGGTCGAGCGGGCCAAGGTGGTCGGGTTGCTCGGGCCCAACGGAGCTGGCAAGACCACGGCCGTGCGGGTGCTGACCACGCTCGTCCGTCCCGATTCCGGGCGTGCCGTCATCGACGGCATCGACGTGCTCGCCGACCCGACGCGAGCCAAGGCGAGGATCGGGCTGACCGGCCAGTACGCAGCTGTCGACGAGCGCCTCACGGCGTTCGAAAACCTCGAGCACGTCGGTCGCCTGTACCACCTGCCGATCGCCGTGGCCAAGGAGCGCGGTCGCGAACTGCTCGCGCGGTTCGGGCTGTCCGACGCCGCCGACCGGGTCGTCAAGGGGTACTCGGGGGGAATGCGACGCCGCCTGGACATCGCCATGAGCCTCATCGCCCGGCCGTCGGTGCTGTTCCTCGACGAGCCGACCACCGGGCTCGATCCGAACGGCCGCCAGGCGGTGTGGGAGCTGATCGAGGAGCTGGGACGCGGCGGCACCACCACGTTGCTCACGACGCAGTACCTCGACGAGGCCGACCGCCTCGCCGACGAGGTCGTCGTCATCGACCACGGCGCGGTCATCGCCACGGGCACGCCGCAGGTGCTCAAGGAGCAGGTCGGCGGTGACCGCATCGAGATCACGTTCGCCGAGCCGGTCGAGCTCGGGCCGGTCGCCGAGGCCTTGCGCGGCCAGGTGTGCAGCAACCCGATGACGGCCGACGAGGGCCGGCGGGTGCTCGCGCCGGTCTACGACCTGGAGGGCATCGTGCCCGCCGCCGTGCGCCAGCTCGACGCCGCCGGCATCGCCTTCCTCGATGTCACGGCGCACGAGTCGACGCTCGACGACGTGTTCTTCGCCCTCACCGGCCATGGCGCGGAGGTCCCGGCGTGAGCACCACCACCACCACCGGCGAACGGGTCGCTGGCGACGAGCTGGAGCTGCGCCCGGCGGGCTCGGCTGACCTCCCGCAGGGGCGGATCTGGCTGCTCAAGGACAGCTGGACGGAGGCCACCCGTCACCTCCGCGCGGTGCCGCGCAACCCCGAGCTGCTGATGTTCGCCACCATCCAGCCGATCATGTTCATCGTCCTGTTCCTGTACATCTTCGAGGGCTCGGTGCAGACCCCGATCCCCTACGTGCAGTACGTCATCCCGGGGATCTTCGCCCAGACCGTGGTGTTCAACTCGGCGTTCACCGGCGTCGGCGTCGCCGACGACCTGAGCAAGGGCATCATCGACCGGCTGCGGTCACTGCCGATGTACCAGCCGGCCGTGCTGATCGGGCGCACGCTGTCGGACACCGTGCGCAACCTCATCACGTTCGCCGTCATGCTCGTCGTCGCCCTGATCGTCGGATTCCGCTTCGAGGGCTCGCTGCTCGGCGCCGTCGGCGCGACGTTGCTGATGCTCCTGTTCGGCTACGCGTTCAGCTGGATCCAGGCGCTGATCGGCCTGTCGGTGGGCTCCGTCGAAGCGGCCAACTCGGCCGGGTTCATCTGGATGTTCCCGCTGACGTTCGTCTCGTCCGCCTTCGTCGACGTCAACCGGATGACGGGCTGGTTGCAGCCGATCGCCCGCAACAACCCGTTCACGGTCCTGACCAACGCCTGCCGGGCGCTGTACAACGGTCAGGATCCGGGCTCGGACGTCTTGGTGGCGATCGCCTGGGCCGTCGGCATCACCGTCGTCTTCGCCGTCCTCGCCAGCCGCAAGTTCGCCAAGTCCACGTCCGCCTGAACCCCGCGCTCATGTAACGAGCTCGGCGGCGTGGTCGGGGACGTACGACTGGGTGTCGCGCGGCGGCCGCTCGTAGCCCGAGGACTTCGGCCGCATCGGCAACACGATCGCCGGGTGGTCGATGTCGTGGTAGTCGAGGGTCGACAGGAGGTGGGCGATCATGTTCAGCCGCGCCCGCCGCTTGTCGTCGCTCTCGACGACGTGCCACGGCGCCTCCGGGATGTCGGTGTACACCATCATCTGGTCCTTCGCCCTGGAGTACTCCTCCCACTTGGAGATCGACTGGAGGTCCATCGGGGAGAGCTTCCACGAGACCATCGGGTCGTCGAGGCGGGCATGGAAGCGGGCCTCCTGCTCGGCGTTGCTGACGGAGAACCAGTACTTGCGCAGCAGGATCCCGTCCTCGGCGAGCATGCGCTCGAAGATCGGACACTGGCGCATGAAGCGCTGGTACTCGTCGGGCGCGCAGAAGCCCATCACCTTCTCGACCCCGGCGCGGTTGTACCAGGAGCGGTCGAACAGCACGATCTCGCCGGCGTCGGGGAGCTCGGCGATGTAGCGCTGGAAGTACCACTGCCCGCGCTCGCGTTCGGTCGGCGCCGGCAGCGCAGCGATGCGGGCGACACGCGGGTTGAGGAACTGCGTGACCCGCTTGATCGCTCCGCCCTTGCCGGCGGCGTCACGGCCCTCGAAGATGATGACGAGACGCTGCCCCTCGGCGCGCACCCACTCCTGGACCTTGACCAGCTCCGCCTGCAGGCGCAGCAGCTCGCGTTCGTAGGCCCGCTTGGGGACTCGTTCGGTCGCGATCGGCGCCGATCGATCGTGCTTGGCCATGCTCGTCACCTCTCCATCGCGGGCGTCGGCAACGATGCCACGTCGGGCCAGCGTCAGCGACCGGTGAAGGCAGCCTTGCCCGGCCCGTGTTGGAGGAAGCTGGCCACGCCGGTGCGGCTGTCCTCCGTGGCGAAGACCTCGACGAATGCGTCGCGCTCGACACGCAGAGCGTCGCTCAACGACATCGACAGGCCGGCGTCGATCGCCCGCTTGATCAACGCCTGCGCGGCCAGCGCCCCCTTGGCCACCTCGGCGGCCAGCTCGAGCGCCCTCGGCATCGGGTCGCCGTCGACGGCCTCATCGGCCAGGCCGATGCGCACCGCCTCGTTGACGTTGATGTTCCTTCCGCAGATGCACATCTCCTTGGCGCGGCTCGGGCCGACGAGGCGGGCCAGGCGCTGCGTTCCCCCGCCGCCAGGGATGATGCCGAGGAGGATCTCGGGTTGGCCGAACACCGCACGCGGTCCGGCGATGCGGTAGTCGCAGGCCAGGGCGAGCTCGCAGCCACCGCCGAGGGCGTAGCCGGACACCGAGGCGATGACGAACCTGGGCAGGGCGGCGACGGCGTCGAGGGTGGCGTGGAACGCCTCCGTGATCGGGCCGGCCTCGTCCTGTCCGCCGAACTCGGAGATGTCGGCGCCGGCGGCGAAGATCCGCTCCCCGCCCGTCACGACCACAGCGCCGGGCGGATCTCCCATCAGGTTGGCGACGACCGCCTGCAGATCCCGGAGGAGGGCCCGGGACAGGGCGTTCACCTTGCCGTTGGAAAGGGTGACGACGGCGACCCCGTCGTCCCGACGATCGAGCTGCACGAGATCCGGCATCGCGCCAGTCTCGCCCACCCCGGGAGGTCGACGCGCGGTCCTCAGTCTTCAGGCTCAGACCGAGTCACCGAGCATCGCGTCGGCGGCGGACCATGGGTCGCGGTCGCCGGTCAGGACCTGTTCGACGAGCTCGTCCCACCGCTCGCCGGTGCACAGGTCGCGCGCCCGCTGCTCCAATCGGCGGGCGACGATCTCCTGCAACTCGTCGCCAAGGCGGGCTCGCCGCCGACGCGCCAGCACACCGCTGTCGGCGGCGTAGCGCTGGTGGCCGGTGATCGCCTCCCACAGCTCGCCGACGCCCTCGCCGGTCGACGCCACGGTCGCCACGATCGGCACCCGCCAGCTCGCGTCGCCGTCGCCGTCCCCAGGGCCGGTCTCGGCCGTCAGCTCGAGCATCTGCTGGAGATCCCGCCGTGTCTCGTCGACGCCCGACCGGTCGGCCTTGTTGATCACGAACACGTCGGCGACCTCCAGCAGCCCGGCCTTGGCTGCCTGCACGCTGTCGCCCCACCCCGGGTTGACGACGACGACCGTCGTGTCCGCCTTGCCCGCGATCTCCACCTCGACCTGCCCGACGCCGACGGTCTCGATGAGGATCCACCGCCGGCCGAGGGCGTCGAGCAGGCGGATCGCCTCCGGCGTCGCCAGTGCCAGACCGCCGAGGTGGCCCCGCGTCGCCATCGAACGGATGAACACACCGGGGTCCGTGGCGTGGTCCTGCATGCGCACCCGGTCGCCGAGGATGGCGCCGCCCGAGAACGGCGACGACGGGTCGACGGCCAGCACGGCGACCTCTTCCTCACGCACTCGCAGATGGGTGACGATGGCACTGGTCAACGTGCTCTTGCCCGAACCGGGCGCACCCGTCAGACCGACCGTCTGCGCCTCGCCGGCGCGCGGGGCCGCCAGCCGACCGACCTCCCTGGCGGGATCGCCACCGCGCTCGATGAGCGTCAGCAGACGGGCCACCGCCGAGCGGTCCCCGGCCGCCGCCTCGTCGAACAGCGTCTCAGGCGATCGCCGACTCGAGGTCATTGGTGTTGATCACCTCGGTGATCCCGTCGACCCGGTCGCGCATGATCCGCTCGATGCCGGCCTTCAAGGTCTGGGTCGAGGCCGGGCAACCGACGCAGGCGCCGATCAAGGTGACGGTGACGATGCCGGTGGTCTCGTCGACGTCGCGCAGCACGATGTCTCCGCCGTCGGCCTGGAGGGCCGGGCGGATCACCTCGATCGTCTTCTCGACCTGCTCACGCATCGTTCATCTCGCATCATTCAACCAGCCGTACCCTGCGCAGCATGACCAACGCCCCCGTGGTCGCCGCCATTCCGCTGCTCGCCCACCAGGGTGGCTGGGACGAGATCCTCCTCGTCGCCGGTCCGATCGTCGTGATCGTCGGCGTGCTCCTCCTCGCCCGCCGGCGGCTCAGGCGCAAGACGCCGACCCAGGACATCAGCCCCTGACGATGTCGGCGCCGACGCCGCGCAATCGGCCGACGAGGTCGTCGTAGCCCCGGTCGATGTGAGCCACGCCGGAGATCACCGTCTCGCCCTCGGCCGCCAGACCCGCCACGACCATCGCTGCCCCGGCCCGGATGTCATGGGCTTTGACGGGCGCCCCCGACAGGCGCGGGACACCGCGCACCACGGCGTGATGGCCGTTGGTCCGTACGTCGCCGCCGAGGCGGATCAGCTCCTCGACGTAGCGGAACCGACCGGGGTACAGGTTCTCTGTGACGATGCCGACCCCCTCGGCCACGCTGAGCATCGTGATCATCAACGGCTTGTAGTCCGTGGCGATCCCCGGGTACGGCAAGGTCTGCACGTCGATCGAGCGCAACCGGCCCTCGGCCATCGCCCGCAGCCCATCGGGCAGCGTCTCGAACTGCATCCCCATCTCCGTCATCCGGGCGAGGACGTTCTGCATGTGCTCGGGCCGGGCGTGACGCACGGTCAGCTCTCCCCCAGCGACCCCCAGGGCGGCCAGGTACGTGGCCGCCTGGATCCTGTCGGGCACGGTGTGGTGGTTCGCGGCGTGCAGTGAGCCGGGTGGTTGCCCGGTGACGACGAGCCGTGACGTGCCGACGCCGTCGATCTCCGCGCCCATCGCCACCAGCAGGTGGCAGAGGTCGACGACCTCCGGCTCGCGCGCCGCGTTGTCGATCGTGGTGACGCCGTCGGCGTACACCGCTGCCGTCACGAGGTTCTCGGTGGCGCCAACGCTGGGGAACCCGAACGAGATTTCTGCGCCGTGCAGTCGGTCGGCGACGGCCTCCAGCTCGCCGTGGCCGAACTTGAAGGTCGCCCCCATCGCCTCCAGCCCGGCGATGTGCAGGTCGATCGGTCGAGCGCCGAAGTCGTCGCCGCCGGGCATCGACAGGCTGACCCGGCCGCACCGGGCGAGCAGCGGCCCGAGCACGTTGATCGATGCCCGGATCCGCTCCACCTGCTCGTACGGCGCGACCGGCACCAGGTCGCATCGGTTGACCATGCGCAGCCGACCCGGACCCTCCGGCTCGGAGGTCACGCCGATCGCCGCCAGCAGTTCGCTCATGATCGTGACGTCGACGATCGCCGGGACGTTCGACAACTCGTAGGTGCCGTCGGCGAGGATCGTCGCCGCCATCAGCTTGAGGATCGAGTTCTTGGCGCCCGGCACGTCGATCGTGCCGCGCAGCTCGCCGATCCCGCGCACGACGATCTGTCCGGGAGCGACGTCGTGACCTGCTGGCTCTCGGACCTCACTCACGGGCGCCCAGTATGCTCCCGCGGTGCTGGGGCGCGGTCACGACCACCGGCCCTCTTCCACTCGGCGGATCGTCCGTGACTGGCCGGACCAGCCCGGCGTCGTCAGCACCCTGCAGCGACCCCGCGACGACCTGCTCGTCGAGCGTCGGGTTGCGGATGAACCCGCCGGCGACCGCTTCGAGCAGGCCGAGGGACCCTTCGTCAGCTACCGCCGCGAGGTGGTCCCGGTCAGCGTCGACGGTGCCCGCCGGTGGCGAGAGACGACCCGCTATCGCCTCGCCGTGCCCTGGTTCGGGTGGCTCTTCGCCCTTCCCGTGCGGGCGGCACTGGCCCGGCGGGGCGCCGCCCTGTCGCACACGGATCATCGGGGCACGGTCCCGCCGACGCCCTGGTGGGCGCCGCCCGATCGGCTCGATCCGCGCACGATCACCGTGCTCGGCCTGCTCGCCGCGGCGTCGATGTCCTCGGCGTTCGTCAACACGCTGTTCACCCAGACCGTCGCGTTCGCCGCCGACGACTTCGGCGTCGGCGACACCGGTGTCGGCGTCGCCGGGTCGATCGTCCGAGCCGGCATCCTGCTCGTGCTTCCCGTCGCCGTGATCGCCGATCGCGTCGGGCGCCGACGCGTCGTGACGGCGATGGCCGTCGGCGCCCCACTCGTCACGGCGTGCGGCGCGCTCGCGCCGACCTTCCCGTTCCTCGTCGCCACTCAGGCCATCGGGCGCCCCATGGGCTTGGCCCTCGACTTCATGATCGCCGTCGTCGCCGCCGAGGAGATGCCGCGCAACAGCCGGGCGTACGCCATCAGCCTGCTCGCCATGGCCAGCGGCCTCGGGGCGGGAGTGGCGGTCATCGCGCTCCCACTGGCCGACATCTCCACCGGCTCGTGGCGACTCGTCTACGTCGTGGCGCTGGTCTGGCTGGTCGTCGCCGTCGACATCGCCAGGCGCCTCCCCGAGACCCGCCGGTTCGAGCGGCCGCACGTCATCGCCCCGCGCCTCGACCGGCGACGGTTCGGCGTGCTCGCTGCGGTGGGCCTGCTGGCCAACTTCTTCGTCGCCCCCGCCAGCCTGTTCCAGAACGGCTACCTCGAGGACGAGCGCGGCTTCTCGGCGACGACGATCGCCATCTTCACGCTGGTCACGGCGACGCCGGCCGGCGTCGGCCTGATCGTCGGCGGACGGATCGCCGACATCCGCGGCCGCAAGCGCGTCATCGCGCTCGGCGTGCCCGTCGCGACGGCGCTCGTCGTCATCTCCTACACCTTCGGCGGGCCGCTGTTGTGGCTGTCGGTGTTCGCCGCCGGGATCCTCACCGGGGTGACCATCCCGGCGCTGGCGGTGTATCGCACCGAGCTGTTCCCCACCGGCAACCGCAGCAGGGCGGCCGGCCTCCTGACCACCGCCGCGCTGCTCGGGGGCATCGGTGGACTGCTGCTGATGGGCACGCTGCTCGATCGGGACTGGTCTCACGGGCGTGTCGTCGCCCTCCTCGCGCTCGCCCAGGTCGGGGTCATCGCGATCGTCCTGCGCTGGTACCCGGAGACGGCGCACCGCGAGCTGGAGGACCTCAACCCGGTGGACCGCAGCGCTCCGACCGGGCGAGACGAGACGGGTTGTCGCCCCTCGGACGTGCCCGGGTAGTCTCTCCGCCGCCCACCGGCGACCGGTTCGCGGATGCCAAACAGCAGGAGACGAATTGCAGCTCTCATTGTTCGCCGCCGAAGGTGGCTGGCAGGAATTCTCACTGCAGGGCGGCGAATGGGCCGTGCTCCTGCTGTCGGTGCTCGCCGCGCTGGTCGCCATCGCCGTCGGCTTCTACCTCGCCAAGGTCGTGTTGGCCGCCGACGAGGGCACACCGAAGATGCGCGAGATCGCGGCGGCGATCCAGGAGGGCGCCCTCGCCTACCTCCAACGCCAGTTCCGCACGATCGCCGTCATCGTCGTGCCCGTGGCGGCGATCGTCTTCTTCACGTCGACGGAGATCCTCAGCCCCGACGAGCAGTCGGGCCTGTCGTTCCTGCAGTCCGGCCTGTGGCGCACCGTCGCCTTCGTCCTCGGCTGCCTGGCCTCCGGCCTGACGGGCTTCATCGGCATGACACTGGCGACGCGCGGCAACGTGCGCACGGCCGCCGCCGCCAAGACCGGCAGCATGGCCGACGCACTGACGGTCGCCTTCCGCACCGGTGGGGTGGCCGGCATGTTCACCGTCGGACTCGGCCTGCTCGGTGCGACGGTGATCATCATCCTGTTCCAGAACACCAGCTCGGCGATCCTCGTCGGGTTCGGGTTCGGTGGCTCGCTGCTGGCGCTGTTCCTGCGCGTCGGCGGCGGCATCTTCACCAAGGCCGCCGACGTCGGCGCTGACCTCGTCGGCAAGGTCGAGGCCGGGATCCCGGAGGACGACCCGCGCAACCCCGCGACGATCGCCGACAACGTGGGCGACAACGTCGGCGACTGCGCCGGCATGGCCGCCGACCTCTTCGAGAGCTACGAGGTGACGCTCGTCGCCTCGATCATCCTGGGTGTCGCGGCGTTCGAATCGATCGGCGCCAACCCGGCGCTCGGCCTCATCTTCCCGCTGGCTGCCCGGGCGATCGGCGTGGTCGCATCGATCGCCGGCGTGTTCACGGTGCGCGCCCGCCAGGGCGAGACCAACGCGCTCAACCCCATCCGTCGCGGCTTTCTCGTCGCCGGCGTACTGACCTTGATCGGCACGCTGCTCGTGGCGCTGTTCTACGTCGGCAACGAGCAGGACAACGAGGGCTGGCGCTGCTTCGGTGCAGTCGCGGTCGGCCTGATCCTGGCCCAGGCCGTCAGCCGCCTGACCGAGTACTACACGGGCACCGAGTACGGACCGGTGCAGGAGATCGCCGACTCGGCGGAGACCGGCCCGGCGACGGTCGTGCTCTCGGGCACGTCGAGCGGGCTGGAGAGCTCGGTCTACGCCGTCATCGCGATCGCCATCGCCATCGCCGTCTCGCTCGCCCTCGGCGGCGGCAACCTAACGTTCTCGCTGTACCTCATCGCCCTCACGGGCATGGGCATGCTCGCCGCCACGGGCGTCATCGTCTCGGAGGACACGTTCGGGCCGGTCAGCGACAACGCCGCCGGCATCGCCGAGATGTCGGGCGAGTTCCACGGCGAGCCGCAGCGGATCATGGTCAGCCTGGACGCCGTCGGCAACACGACCAAGGCCGTGACCAAGGGCTTCGCCATCGGCTCGGCGGTCATCGCCGCCGTCGCCCTCTTTGCCAGCTACATCGAGACGGCCGGGGCCGAGCTCGGCGTCATCGCGTCCAATCTCGCCGACGGCGTGCTGAGACTGCCCGCGCTGCAGATCAACGTCGCCGAGCCGGAGATCTTCATCGGTCTGCTGATCGGCGGGTCGGTGCCGTTCCTCTTCTCCGCGCTCGCCATCCGCGCCGTCGGACGCACCGCCGGCGTCGTCGTGCAGGAGGTGCGCAGCCAGTTCGCCGACGGCAAGATCATGTCGGGCGAGAAGCAGCCCGA
>JBPCJW010000059.1:0-14289 GCA_051004915.1 Ilumatobacteraceae bacterium | reverse complement strand
GCCGCGCGCAGCGCGTCGAGGTCGACCTGCCCGAACTCGTCCAGGGCAGCGCGCTGCGTCGCCGCGCCGAGCAGGCTCTGGTGGGCGTGCTGGCCGTGCAGATCGACGATCGAGGCGGCGGCCTCGCCGAGTGCAGCGACCGTCGACGGTCGCCCGTCGACGTAGGCCCGCGACCGCCCATCGGCCGGCACGACCCGAGTCAGCACGAGCTCGGCATCGGCAGCATCGACGAACCGCCCGTCGACGCGCACCTCGGTCGCACCCGGCCTGACGATCGATGCGTCGGCCCGGCCACCGACGAGCAGCTCCAACGCCTCGACGAGCATCGTCTTGCCTGCGCCGGTCTCGCCGGTGACCGCGGTCAGACCTGGACCCAGCACGAGGTCGAGCTGTTCGATCACCCCGAGGTGCTCGACGTGCAGTTCCGTCAGCATCTCGGCGGTCCGATCACCGATCGCTGAGGCCGAACTTGGCCTTCAGGATCTGGTGGAAGTGGTGCGGCGCAAGTCGCACGAACCGGGCCGTCTCGGTAGCCGCACGGCACGTGACGACGTTGCCGGCGTGGAGCTTCGTCACCAGCTGACCGTCGACGGCGAGTCTCGCTGGCCGGTGGGCGGCGACCTCGATCGAGACCGTCTCGCTCGGGTCGAGCACGAGTGCCCGGTCGAACAGCATGTGCGGCGACACCGGCGTGAGCAGCAGCGCCCGGTGGCGTGGCGACACGATCGGACCGCGCGCCGACATCGAGTAGGCCGTCGAACCGGTCGGCGAGGCCACGATCAACCCGTCGGCGGCGTAGCTCGTGAACGGCTCGCCGTTGATGCTCGCCAGCAGGCGCACCGTGTGCCCGGACTCGTGCTTCTCGACGACCACCTCGTTCAATGCCCGCCACCGCCCGCCGCCGGCTCCGGATGCGACGACCTCGACCATCATCCGTTCGTCGAGGTGCCAGCGGCCGGCGGCAGGACCGGCGACGAACCGGGCGAGCGCGTCGGTCAGCTCGGGAGGGTCGATCTCGGTGAGGTAGCCGAGGACGCCGAGGTTGACGCCAAGCATCGGCACGGATGCGCCGTCGAGCAGGCGCACCGCCCGCAGCATGGTGCCGTCTCCGCCGAGCGACACGATCAGGTCGGCCGCCGACAGTGGGCGTTCACCGACCAGATTGGCGACGCCGAGGGCATCGGCGTCCTCGGCAGTCATCCAACCCTCGTGACCGCGCTGGGCGAGCCAGTCGATGGCGGCGCGGGCGCATCGAGCGGCATCGGGGCGCTCGTGGTGGGCGACGACGGCCACCGACGTCACGGCGTGACCTCCGGGGTCAGCGCATGGACGAAGAACTCCTTGTTTCCCTTCGCCCCGAGCAGCGGAGAATCCATCCAACCGGCGACGTCGCAACCGCAGTCACGCAGCGCCTCGTCGATCTCGTTGCGGACGCGAGCATGTACCGCCTTGTCTGCGATCACCCCACGTCCCCGGCCGGCCTCGGCCCGCCCGGCTTCGAACTGCGGCTTGACGAGCAGGATCATCGAGCTTCCAGGCTGGCACAGGGCCACGAGCACGGAGAGGACCATCGTCAGTGAGATGAACGAAAGGTCGGCGACCACCAGCTCGGTCGGCTGACCGATCGTGTCGACGATCGCGTGCCGAACGTTGGTCCGCTCGAGCACGGTGACGCGTGGGTCGTCGCGCAGCCGGGGGTGCAGCTGACCGTGGCCGACGTCGAGCGCGACGACGTGGCTGGCGCCGTGCGCCAGCAGGCAGTCCGTGAAACCGCCGGTCGACGCGCCGACGTCGAGCGCGAAGAGGTCGCGGCAGTCGACGGCGAAGTGGTCGAGCGCGGCCTCGAGCTTCTCGCCCCCACGCCCGACGTAGCGCGCCGACGGAGCGCTGACGACGAGCGCATCGCTGGGCGCCACGAGGCGGGCCGGCTTGTCGGCGGTGGCCCCGTTGACGAGCACCGTGCCGGCCGCGACGAGCTCGGCTGCAGTCGCCCGACCATCCGCCAGGCCCCGGCGCACCAGCTCGACGTCGAGGCGACGGCGAGCGACCACTCAGGTGGGTCGCGAGGTGGCGACCTTGCGCACGCCCGACGACCCGACGGCCGCCGTCTTCTTCGCCGCCGTCTTCGTGGCCGTCGTCTTCGCCGCCGACTTCTTGGCTGCCGACTTCTTGCTCACCGAGCGCTTGGCTGCGCTCGCCTTCTTCGCCGCCGACCTCGTCGCGCCAGCAGCCTTCTTCGCCGCCGTCTTCGTGGCGCCCGTGGCCTTCTTCGCCGCCGTCTTCGTGGCGCTCGCAGCCTTCTTGCTCGTTGCCGTCGATCTCTTGGCCGCGGCCTTCCTCGTGGCCGTCCGCTTGACCGGCGTCGCCGAGCGGCCGGGCGTGACTCGGGTGACGAAGTTCTCCAGTTGATCCTCGAGATCGTCGACCCGGTTGGCCAGCCAGCCGAGCTGCTTGGACACCTCCGACTGGATCGCCTCGCCGAACTGCGCCGCCGTACGTCGACCTCGGTCGAGCAGCGACTGGACCGTCGCCTCGGTCTCCGAGCGACGGATCTCACCCGCTTTGACGAGGCTCCTGACCGCCGCCTCTGCCTGCTGACGGGACATCTCCGTGAACTGCACGCTGTCGTCCAGGATCTTCCTCAGCGGGTGCTTGGCCATCCGGGCATGCTATCGGTGGCCGTCAGTGGCCTCGATCGCATCGACCACCGCGGCGAGGTCGGGCGCATCGATGCTGACCGGCACGGTGACCGGTTGACCAGGCAATGTGACGCCGGAGCGCACCAGTGCGAACGGGCAACCGAGGGCCACGGCGAACTCCCCGTCGGTCTCCTGACGGTCCCCGACCATCAGGAGCTGGCCCGGCGCAGTGCCCCCGAGCATCGACTCGATCGCAGCAGCCATCGGGCGGTACGGCTTGCCGGCGACCGTGGCGTCTACACCTGACGCCGTGCGCACCCCGGCGAGGATCGCTCCCCCGCCGGGGATCGGTCCATCCGGCGTCGGGTACGTCGCATCGTCGTTGGTCGCGATGAGCCGGGCGCCGTTGCGGGCGGCGGTCGACGCGATCCGCATCCGCTCGTAGTCGAACTGGGGATGGAACCCGACCATGACGGCATCGACGTGGACGCCCCCAGGGTCGTCACCGGCGATCGCCGTCGCGCCGATCGATCGGATCGCCTCGGCGACGCCAGGACCTCCGCAGACGAGCACCCGCTGGCCCGCCGTGATCAGGGCCGCGGCGGCGATCGCCGACGTGATCACGTCACCCTTCGCCGGGATGCCAATCGCCGCCAACGCCGCCTCCTGCTCGGCCAGCGGGGCGCCAGAGTTGTTGGTGACGAACACGACGCGCCGGCCGGTAGACCGCAGCCGAGCCACGGCGGCGACGGAGCCGGGGATCGGCACGCGCGACAGCCACACCACCCCGTCGAGGTCCAGCAGCACCGCGGTGGGGGTCACGGGTCCGCGACCGTAGTGCCGACTGGCATCCTCTCCCCTGTGCCCCGCTTCGAACCGTTTCCAGCCATCCGCTACGCGCCGGGAACCGACCTCGACGCGGTGATCGCACCGCCGTACGACGTGGTGTCGGACGGCGACGTCGACGAGCTCGCCGGGCGCGACGAGCACAACGTCGTCCACATCGACGTGCCCCGGGGCGACGAGGACCGCTACGACGCAGCCGGCCAGCGGTTCCGCCGGTGGCTCGCCGACGGTGTCCTGGTGGCCGACGCCGCGCCGACGTTCACGTTGTACCGGATGCGCTTCTCCGATGCCGCCGGCGTCAGTCGTGATCTGGTCGGAGTGCTGGGAGGGCTGGAGGTTGTCGACGAAGGCGCCGGCGGCGTCCTGCCCCACGAGCGCACCACACCAAAGGCCTCGACGGACCGTCTCGACCTGGCGCGGGCGACCGAAGCGAACCTGTCGCCGGTGTGGGGCCTCTCGCTGGCGCGTGGTCTGACCGAGCTGCTCGCCGACCCGGCGGACCCGGTCGGCGCGGTGACGGTCGACGGTGTCGAGCACGTCGTCGAACGGGTCGCCGACCCCGACCGCATCGCTGCGATCACGGCCCACCTCGCCCGCGACGACGTGCTGCTGGCCGACGGCCACCACCGCTACGGCGTCAGCCGCCTCCATCGGGACGAAGCCCGGGCAGCGACGGGCCGCACCGACACGCCGGCCGAGGAGACGCTCGCCTTCGTCGGTGAACTGGTCGCCGAGCAGCTGAGCATCGAGGCCATCCATCGCCTGTACGGCGAGGCGTCGTTCGAGGAGTTGCGGTCCCTGCTGGCGCGATCGTTCGACCTCTCACCTGCCGACGCACCGACGCCGGCGACGCTGGCGGCGATGGAGCGCGACGGCCGGTTGGTCCTCCTCGGCCCAGGTGGCTCGACCGAGTGGCTGACGCCGCGACCGGTCGCGTTCGACGACGTGCGACCCCTCGACGGGGCGTGGCTGGAGCACGCCCTGTCCGGCTCGCCCGCAGCCGACCACGTGGCCTACCAGCACGGCCTCGATGAGACCGTGGCCGCCGTCGCCGCCGGTCACGCCAACGGAGCCGTGCTGATCCGCCCCGTCAGCCTGACGGAGATCGAGCGCACGGCCCGGGAGGGCTTGCTGATGCCGCCGAAGTCGACGTTCTTCACCCCCAAGCTGCGCACCGGCTTTGCGATCCGAGACCTGCGCAGCTGATTACCCGGCCTTGGCTGATCACCCGGCCTTGGCCGATCGCGCGGCGGCGGGACCGGGTGGTGCCTCGAGACGGCGGCGGAGCGCATTGATCACTCGGCTGACTCGGCGGCGGTCGTCGGCCGCCACCACGTGCTCGGCGACCACCTCCGTCCTCGATTGCGTGGCGCCGCCGACACGAAAGAACCGCCGGTTGACGTGGCCGACGACGACGATCTCCTCGCCGACCTCGACCGGGAGGCCGCCGGCTGGCGGATCCATCCAGGCGACGGGCGCGGTGCGCGTGCCGACGTCGTCGCGCGTCACGACGTCGAACTGGCTGACGCTGCCGCCGGCCGGCAGTGCTCTGACGGTTGCCTCTGCGGCCAGGGCGCCGCGCAGCAGGACCAAGTTGTGCTCACTCATCGGCGAGCCCCCTTCCAACGGTGCCGGTTGACGCCGGCGTGGTCGTCGGGGGATGTCGGTGCGGTCACCCTACGCGCGGGGTGCGCGCCCTTCGGCCCCGCCGCCTTGCGTTGCCGGCGTGGCCGATCGATCTCGTTCGATTTCGTCGTCAGCGGATGACGAAGGAGGCCTCGCCCGGGACGATCCGGGTGAGGACGAAGGCCAGGTCGCCGGCTCTCAGCGAAACGCAGCCGGAGGTCGACTTGGTGCTTCCAGCGCGGTCGTAGGAGGAGTGGCGATGGAGGAAGATGGCCGCCGCCAACGGCGGCTCGTCAGGCTGGTCCCCGGATCGTCCGGGTCCGATGTTGGCACACCGTTGCGACCGACCCGGCCGGTCATGTCCATCTGGGCGCACTACCAGCCCGCCCGTCGTGATCAGCAGATCGACGTCAGCGGTCGAGCCCGACGACGTGACCACCACGACCTGACGAGCATCGGAGGGCACGCCAGCCGGCGGCGTGCACTCGGGGGGCGGCGGCTCGCACCCCCGGATGGCACGAGGAAACGAGCCCCGCGGCAAGCGTGGCAGCGATGCTTGCGGCACGCAGGACCACATCCGGAGCGTACCCCGTCACCTGAGCCACATTCTGCGGCACAGGTTGCAGCTTTCTGACACCTGCGCCGCAGTCTGCGGGACGTCACGTCCTCGCCGTTGGGGCGACGCGAATTCCGAGCTCGGCGAGCTGGGCGGGGTCGACGGGGAGCGGAGAGTGCGTCATCGGGTCGGCGCCCGACTGCGTCTTGGGGAAGGCGATCACCTCGCGGATGTTCTCCTCGCCGGCGAGGATGGCGACGAGCCGGTCCAGGCCCATCCCGAACCCCCCGTGCGGCGGCGCGCCGTACTCGAACGGGTTGAGGAAGAAGCCGAACCGCCGGTCCGCCGCTTCGGCGTCGATGCCGAGCACGGCGAAGACGCGTCGCTGCAGCGTCGACTCGTGGATCCGGATCGACCCCGAGCCGAGCTCCCACCCGTTCAGCACCAGGTCGTAGGCCCGCGAGCGCACGGCCATCGGATCCGTCTCCAGCAGGTCCACGTCGTCCGGGTGGGGCATCGTGAACGGGTGGTGGGCCGGCTTCGGGCGACCGTGCTCGTCGACGCCGACGAACATCGGGAACTCGACGACCCACACATAGCTGTACGGGCCCTCGTGGACGGGCGGGCGGGCGAGGTCGTTGCGCAGCTGGCCGAGCACCTCGACGGCCGTCATCCATTCATCGGCTACGACGAGGAGCAGGTCACCCGCCGCCGCATCGAGCCGCGTGGCGACCTCCGTCGACTCCTGCGGCGAGAGGAACTTGGCGACGGGCGAGTCGAACGAGCCGTCGGCGGCGACCTTCAGCCACACGAGACCCTTGGCCCCGAGCGACTTGGCGCGATCGGTCAGCTTGTCGAGCTGGTTGCGGCCGTACTCACCGGCCGCGCCCGGCACGCGCAGCCCCTTGATCGCGGCCGCTCCGGCGAAGGCCTTGAACTCGGTCGCCGAGAAGACGTCGGTCAGCTCGACCAGTTCCATGCCGAAGCGGAGGTCGGGCTTGTCGACGCCGTAGCGATCCATCGATTCCCGCCACGTCATCCGATCGATCGTCCCCGGACGTTGACCGGTGACCGCCTCGGCGGCACCGAGTACCGCCTCGCCAATCGCCGCCAGCACGTCCTCCTGGTCGACGAAGCTCATCTCGGCGTCGAGCTGCATGAACTCGTACTGGCGGTCGGCGCGCAGGTCCTCGTCGCGCAGGCAGCGGGCGATCTGGTAGTAGCGGTCGACACCGGCGACCATCAGCAGTTGCTTGAACAATTGCGGCGACTGCGGCAGCGCGTAGAACGAGCCCGGCTCCTTGCGCGAGGGAACGAGGAACTCTCGCGCCCCCTCAGGCGTCGAGGGCACGAGCATCGGAGTTTCCACCTCGACGAAACCCTGCGCCTCCATCGACCGTCGCAACGCCGAGTTGACCGTTGCCCGCACGCGCAGGTTGCGCTGCATCCGCTCGCGCCGCAGGTCGAGGTACCGGTACTGCAGCCGGATGCCCTCGTCCACGTCGTCGGCGCGGGCGTCGACCGGGAACGGTGGGGGCGCGGCCGTGCGCAGCACCTCGACCTGGCACTCGCCCACCTCGACGTCGCCGGTCGGCAGGTTGGCGTTGCTGGTGCCCTCGGGGCGGGCGCGCACCACTCCCGTCACTCGCACGACGTACTCGCTGCGAACGTCGATGGCGTTGTCGACGACGCACTGCACGGCCCCGCTGTGGTCGCGCAGGTCGACGAAGGCGAGGTGCTCGCCGTGCTCACGACGCCGGGCGACCCAGCCGCACAGCTCGACGGTCGAGCCGATGTGCTCCCGCCGCAACTCGCCGCACAGATGACTGCGCATGAACGTCGCCGAACTCATCGCGCTGCCCCCTCATCTGGGCGGGCGCGCGGTGCGGGTGTCATGCCAGCACCGCCTCGAGGTGGGCGAGTAGGTCGGCGCGTGCAACGACGATCTGTTCGCCGTCGCGACCGCGCAACGGGCGGACGACCGCCGTGCCCGCCGCCCGCTCGTCGTCACCGATGATCACGGCGACGGCGGCCCGGCTGCGATCGGCGGCTTTCATCTGTGCCCGCATGCTGCGGCCCTCCCACGCCCGGTCAGCCGATCGCCCGGCGCGCCGGACCTCGTCGGTGATCACCAACGCCTCGCGACCGCCCGTCGTGTCGACGACGAACACGTCGACGGCGGGCTCGGGGGCCGGGAACACGCCCTCGTCGTCGCACGCAAGCAACGTCCGATCGAGCCCGAGGGCGAACCCGATGCCGGGCGTCGCCGGCCCGCCGAGCGCCTCGACCAGACCGTCGTACCGCCCGCCGCCACCGAGTGCGTTCTGTGCGCTGTGCAACGTGCCGCCGGCGTACTCGAACGTCGTGCGCAGGTAGTAGTCGATGCCGCGCACCAGCAGGGGGTCGATGGTGTACGGGATGGCGAGCGCGTCGAGCCCCTCGCAAACCCCTGCGAAGTGGGTGGCCGCGCCGTCGCTGAGGAAGTCGGCGAGGCGCGGTGCGGTGTCGATCAGCGGCCGGTCGGTGGCGCGTTTGGAGTCGAGGATGCGCAACGGGTTGCGGGCCAGCGTCTCACGGCTCTCAGCGGTCAGCTCGTCCTGCCGCGCCGTGAAGTGGGCACGTAGCGCGTCGACGTAGCGGGCCCTGTCGGCCGGCTCGCCAAGGCTGTTCAGGCGCAGCTCGACCTGGCGCAGACCGAGCGCAGCGAAAAAGCGCCAACCGAGGGCGATGACCTCGACATCGAGATCCGCATCGTCGACGCCGAGCGCCTCGATGTTGACCTGGTCGAACTGTCGGTAGCGCCCGCGCTGGGGTCGCTCGTAGCGGAAGTTGGACCCGCCGCACCACGTCTTCCACGGTGTCGGCGGGCGGTGCTGGACGAACGCCCGGCACACGCCGGCGGTGAACTCGGGACGAAGGGCGATGTCCCGGCCACCGCGGTCGGTGAGCTGGTACATCTCCTTGGACACGACGTCGGTGGCCTCCCCCATCCGCCGGAACACGCCGAGGTCCTCCAGCATCGGCGGCATCACGAGGACGTACCCGGCAGGTTCGACGACCCCGGCGAACACGTCGACGAAACGGCGCCAGCGGGCCGATTCCGGTGCCAGCACGTCGCGCATGCCGGGGCTGGTGGTGAACTCCGGCACGGCCGATGAGGCTACGCACCGCACCCACCACCTGTGTCGGCACTTATGACATCGGCGGTCGTCCGTGCCGACGCAGACCCCGGTCCGTCAACACACCGGTGCGGCGAGCTCCTGGGCACCGCCCGGGATCACCCGGTAGGCGTCGTACACGGCTTCGATCTGCTTGATCGTGCGCAGCACCGCGGACAGGTAGTCGGGGTCGGCCAGCTCGAACTCGAAGCGCATCTTGGCGACCCGGTCGTTCCCGGTGGCCGTGTCACACGCCACGATGTTGACCTGGTGGTCCGACAGCGCGTTGGCGACGTCGCGCAGCAGCCGTGAGCGATCGAGGGCGACCACCTCGACCCCCGCCCGGAAGACCGCCGCCGTGCGCTCGCCCTGCCAGTCGACCTCGATCAGCCTCGTGGCATGGTCGCTCATCAACGAGACGGCGTTGGCGCAGTCGGCCCGGTGGACGCTGACGCCCCGCCCTCGAGTCACGAAACCGATGATGTCGTCACCGGGCACCGGCGTGCAGCAGTTGGCCAACCGGACGAGCACGTCATCGAGGCCCTCGACGTGGATCCCGACCTTGTCGACCTGCGGGCGCTCGCGCCTCGGCCGCAGCACGGTGGCCGGGATCTGCTCCTCCTCGTCCCCACCGCGGAAGCCACGCGCCACCCGGTGGGCGACGCTGCGCGCCGAGACGTGATGTTCGCCGATCGCGGCGAGAAGCGCGTCGAGGTCGACGTAGCTGTGGTCGTCGATCACTTGGCGCACCTGGTCCGACGCCCACATGCGTGAGACGGGCAACCCCTCGCGCCGCAGCTCCTCTGCCAGCTCCTCGCGCCCCGACTCGATCATGTCGGACCGGCGCTCTCGGCTGAACCACTGCTTGATCTTGTTGCGGGCGCGCGGCGAGGCGACGAAGCGCAGCCAGTCCTGCGACGGTCCGGCCGTCTCCACCTTCGACGTGAAGACCTCGATCGTGTCTCCACTCGCCACCGCCTGATCGAGCGAGATCAGGCGACCGTTGACCTTGGCGCCGATGCAGGCGTGCCCCACCTCGGTGTGCACGGCGTAGGCGAAGTCGACGGCCGTCGAGCCGACGGGCAGGGTGATCACCCGGCCCTTCGGGGTGAACACGAAGACCTCGTCCTGTTCCAGATCGGTCTTCAGGCTCTGCATGAACAGTGCCGGGTCGCTGACCTCGGCCTGCCAGTCGATGATCCGGTTCAGCCAGTCGATGTCGTTGGAGGGCGTGCCGTCCTTGTACGCCCAGTGCGCCGCCACCCCCCACTCGGCGCGCAGGTGCATGTCGCGCGTGCGGATCTGCATCTCGATCGGCTTGCCGGTCGGGCCGATGACCGTGGTGTGCAAGCTCTGGTAGAGGTTGAACTTGGGCATCGCGATGTAGTCCTTGAACCGGCCGACGACCGGTCGCCAGTGCCCGTGGATGCACCCGAGGGCGGCGTAGCAGTCCTTCATCGAGTCGACGATCACGCGCACCGCGACGAGGTCGAAGATGTCGTCGAACTCGCGCCCCTTGACGACCATCTTCTCGTAGATGCTCCACAGGTGCTTGCCCCGGCCGGTGACCTCAGCGTCGATGCTGAGCTCGCGGAGGCGCGCACCGACCTCGTCGACGGCGGCGGCGAGGAACTCATCGCGCTCGGGTGAGCGGCTGTTGACGAGGTGATCGAGCTCGGCGTATCGCTTCGGGTGGAGCGCGGCGAACGAGAGGTCCTCGAGTTGCTGCTTGAGCTCCTGCATGCCGAGGCGGTGAGCCAGCGGCGCGTAGATGTCGATCGTCTCCTGGGCGATGCGGTGTTGCTTGTCGAGCGGCATGCCGGCGAGCGTGCGCATGTTGTCCAGCCGGTCGGCGAGCTTGATGACGAGCACGCGCAGGTCGCGGGCCATCGCCACGAGCATCTTGCGCATGGTCGCCGCCTGCTGGGCCTCCCGCGAGTCGAAGCGGATGCGCTCGAGCTTGGTCAACCCGTCGACGATCTCCGCCACCTCATCCCCGAAGTCCCGGTCGACGTCGGCCAGCGTGATCTCGGTGTCCTCGACGGCATCGTGGAGCAGGGCCGCCGCGACCGAGATCTCGTCCAGTCCGATGTCGGCGACGATGCGGGCCACGGACAGGGGATGGTTGATGTAGCTCTCGCCGCTGTTGCGGAGCTGGCTGCGATGCGCCGCAGCGGCAACCTGGTAGGCGCGGTTGATCGTCGCCACCGGCGCCTTCGGGTGGTTGCGCCGGTAGCTCGCCAACAGCGGCGTCAGCTCGGCTGGTGTGGCCGCCTCGTGGTTGCGCCGCCACGGCAGGACGCGATCGACGGTGCCCATCACGCGTCCCCGAGCAGCGACTCGACGCGGCGCTCGCCGAGCGCACTTCGGCCGCCCAGCTCGCCCAGCTCGATGAGCACGCCGACACCGACGATCGTGCCACCGAGCGTCTCGATCAGCTTGCACGTGGCCGTCGCGGTCCCGCCGGTGGCCAACACGTCATCGATGACGAGGATCCGCTCGCCCGGACGGATCGCGTCGCGGTGCAGCTCCAGCTTCTCCATCCGGTACTCGAGGACGTACTCCTCACGAACGACCGCCCACGGCAGCTTGCCAGCCTTGCGCACGGGGACGAACGACGCACCGAGCCGGTATGCGATCGGCGCGGCGAGGATGAACCCGCGCGCTTCGACCCCGACCACGGTGTCGACCGCCACGTCGGCGAAGCGGTCGGCCAGCGCGTCGATGGCGCGGCGGAAGGCATCGCCGTTGGCGAGCAGCGGCGTGATGTCACGGAACAGGACGCCCGGCTCGGGGAAGTCCGGGACGTGGCGCACGAGCGAGCGCAACGCGCCCCCGTCGAGCGGGGCTTCCCGCACGCCGGTCTCAGCGTCGCCGCTCATGGAGCAAGTGTAAGGACCTGCGCGGATTGGTTCACGTTGTTCGGGCGCGGTTGGTCGAAGAGCTCCTCCAGTGGGTGTTGCCAACATCCGCCCGACGTGACCCGGCGGAACTGGGCGCGAGACGTTGCAAATCGGGATCTGGGCGCGAACCGTCGCAGATCTGCGACGATCCGCGCCCAGACGTCGGAATGCAACGATTCGCGCCCAGATGACGATGGCGCGCCAATCAATCGCGCCGGCAAACCAGGTTCAGCGACGCTTCTTCTTGCGCGGCCGGGGCGGGTGGCTGAGCAACTGCGAGGCCGGCGCTGCCGTCACCGTCCTTGCAGCCGGCGCGACAGGCGTCGCCAGGGCCTTGTCGTCGTCGGGTGCCGGCGAGTCGTCGAGCGCCCGGTCGGCAGGCCGGTCGATCGGCGCCGCAATGGTCCGCCGGCGACGACCCGAGCCGCCCCGGGCCCCTCCTGGACCGGAGATGACGACCGCCCGCAGGGCGTCGCCCGTGAGGTGTTCACGACCCGAACGCTCGGCGGCGGTGAACTGCGGGGTGCGCCGCTTCAGCCAGCCGAGCAGCGGAGCGGAGACGAACAGCGACGAGTACGCCCCCGTGAGCATGCCGACGAGCAGGGCGATGGCGAACTCCCGCAGCGTCACCTGACCGAACAGCCACGCGCCGACGACGAGCAGCGCGAACACCGGCAGCGCCGCCGCGATCGTGGTGTTGACCGAGCGCAGCAGCACCTGGTTGGTCGACACGTTGATCAGGTCGCCGGCGGTCAGCCCGGACGCTGCGAGCCGGCGCTCGTTCTCCTTGATCCGATCGAACACGACGATGCTGTCGTACAGCGAGTACCCCAGGACGGTGAGGAACGCGACGACCGTCGCCGGCGTCACCTCGAAGGCGAACAGCGAGTAGATGCCGACGCTGATCCCAACGTCGTGGACCATGGCGAGGATCGCGGTGAGCGCCATCCGCCACTCGAAGCGCAGCGAGATGTACAGCGCGATCAGCCCGAGGAACACGACGAGAGCGATGATCGCCTTGCGCGTGATCTCCTCGCCCCAGCTCGCGCTCACCGACTCCACGCCGACGTCGTTCGCGTCGACGCCGGCCGCCGTTGCGAACGCCTCCTGCAGTTGGGTGCGCACCTGGTCGGTTTGATCCTCGACCTGGATCTTGATCACGTCGCCGCTCTCGGAGGTGCGCTCCTGGATCTTGGCGCTGGTCGCGCTCAATCCGTTCTCCTCGAGGATCGCCTCCGCCCCCGCCGTGGTCAGCTGGCCGGCCGGCGCGTCCCAGGCCACGCCCCCGGCGAAGTCGATGCCGAGCACGAGCTGGCGGAACCCGAGCGTCACTGCGGTGATCGCCAGCAACACCAGGGAGATGGCCAGCCAGATCCGGCGCCGACCCCAGAAGTCGATCGCCGTCTGGCCGAGCACGAGGCGGCGCCACTTGGTGTCACCGGTCAGCCGTCCCGGTGCGACGGCGGTCGCCGACTCGGTCGGCGGCTCGGGGGGCGAAGCGACACTCACGGGCGAACCTCGGTCGGCTTGAGCCCGAGGCCGAACGTGTCGCGACGATCGAGGCGGCCGGTCTCGGCGAGCAGGACGACGGCGGGGCGGGTGAAGAAGTAGAGCACGAGGACGTCACAGATCGTGGTGATGCCGAGGTACAGCGCGAAGCCGCGCACCGATCCGACGCTGAGCACGAAGAGCACGGCGGCGGCGATGAAGGCGACGAGGTTGGCCGCCAGGATCGTCCGCCACGTGGCCCGGAAGCTGCGCCCCGCAGAGTTGCGCAGTGTCCGGCCGTGGACCACCTCGTCCTTCAATCGCTCGAAGTAGATGACGTAGCTGTCGACGGTGATGCCGATGGAGACGACGATGCCGGTCACGCCGGCCAGCGTCAGCGCGAAGTTCGTCGTCTGCGAGATGATCGATGCGATGCTGTAGATGAGCATCCCCCACACCACGAGGCCGAGGGCGATGAGCAGGGTGAGCCGGCGGTAGAACACGTACAGCAGGCCGAGCAGCGCCACGATGCCGACCAGGCCGGCGAACACGGATGCCCGCAGGGCGTCCTGGCCGAGCGTCGGCGAGACGGTCTCGACGCGCTGCACCACCACGTCGACCGGGAAGGCGCCACGGTTGAGGACCCGGGCCAACGATCGGGCTTCGTCCTCGGTGAACGAGCCGCTGACCGAGACCTCACCGGAGAAGAACGGGGCGTTGACCTGCGGGTGCGATTGGACGATGCCGTCGAGGACGATCGCCAGCTGCCTGCTCGGGCACGACGCCAGCCCGCTGTAGCACTCGCCGGCGATCTGGTTCCAGGTGCCCTCGCCCTCCGCGCTCAGCCCGACGTTGACGGTCCAGCCCTGGGTCGGGTCGAGGTCGACGGCTGCGCTGTCGCGTGAGAAGACCTCGCCCGTGCCCCCGGACGGTCCGACGAGGCACGTCGAGCCGTCGATCGCCGGCAGGATCTCGGGCTGCGGCCCGGTCGGCGGGACCGTCGTGACCGGGCCTGGGGTCGTGGTGGTCGTCGCTGCGCCGTCGGCGGTGGTCGTCGTCGATCCGGGCTCACT
>JBPCJW010000058.1:0-11851 GCA_051004915.1 Ilumatobacteraceae bacterium | reverse complement strand
TCGAGGACGAGCTGTTCGGCGGCGCCCACCTCGGAGTCGGCCAGGATGACGGTCTCGTTCGCGACGACCTCGACACGGGCCCGCAGCTGCGCGGCTACTCGACCCTGCTGGCGGCGCTGGAGCGCGGTCGTACCGGCACGCTTGGCGACATCGTCGCCACGATCCAGGGCGAGCAGGACGAGATCATCCGCTCGCCGCAGGCTGGGGTCCTCGTCGTGCAAGGTGGGCCGGGCACGGGCAAGACCGTGGTCGCCCTGCATCGCGCCGCGTACCTGCTCTACACGTTCCGATTCCCCCTTGAGGACCAGGGCGTGCTGGTGATCGGTCCCAACCGGGTGTTCCTGCGATACATCGAACGGGTCCTGCCGTCCCTCGGCGAGGCCGGCGTCGAGCAGGTCGTGCTGGCCGACCTCGTGCCCGACGTGCGCTTCGCCCGCCCCGGCGGCGAGTCGCCGGAGACGCGCCGCGCCAAGGGTGATGCGCGGATGGCGGACGTCATCGACAAGGCGGTGCGCGATCGGCAGCGATCGCTGCGCCGGGAGCTGCGGCTGCCGTTCCGCACCGGCTTCGTGCGGTTGACGGTCGAGGAGTCGAGCCGCATCGTCAAGGCCGCCCGCCGCCGGTATCGCCGCCACAACGGCGCTCGCCGGTTCGTCGAGGGCGAGATGTTCGCGGCCATGGCCGCCTCGTGGCGTGGTGAGCCGGTGGCTGCCGCCGAGGTCCGCTCCGCCGTGCGCGCCCTGCCGGAGGTGCGAGCCGCCCTGGAGCGGATGTGGCCCGTGCTCACGCCTGCCCAGTTGCTCCACGACCTGTTCGGGTCGCCGGCGCTGCTGCGCTTGGCCGGCGGCGGCGTGCTGGCCGAAGGCGAGCTGGAGGCCTTGCACCGGGAACGGTCGGCGGACGTCGCCGACGTGCGCTGGACGGCGGCCGACGTGGCGCTGCTCGACGATGCTCGCGAGGTGCTCGGTCCTCCCCCCCGGCGCAACGGCGGTGGTGGCGGCAGAGTCGACGCCGGCGAGGAGATCCGCACGTACGGCCACATCGTGGTCGACGAGGTGCAGGATCTGACGCCGATGGAGCTGAGGATGGTCGCCCGGCGATCGCTCAACGGGTCGATGACGGTGGTCGGCGATCTCGCCCAGGCCACCGGTCCGCTGGCACCCGACCGGTGGGACGACATCCTCGCTCACCTTCCCGATCGCCAACCGGCCCGAGTGGTCGGGTTGTCGGTCGGCTACCGCATCCCGGCGCAGATCATGGAGCTGGCCGACCGGGTGATGCGGACGGCGATGCCGCAGCTGCGCCCCCCGCAGGCCGTGCGGATCGGCGATGCCGCGCCGGTGATCGAGCGCGTCCTGCCCGGCACGGGGCTCGGCGCGGCGGTTGCCGAGGCGACGGAGAAGATGGCGGCCGAGCTGCCGGACGGCAACGTCGCCGTGGTCGTGGCCGACGAGCTTGTCGACGACATCTCGGCGGCGCTCGATGCGGCAGGTGTCGAGTACGGCAGCGCCAACCGCACCGGGCTCGACAACAGCGTCACGGTCGTCCCGGTCAGCGTCGTGAAGGGCCTCGAGCTCGACGGCGTCGTGGTGGTCGAGCCGGCGAAGATCGTCGGCGGACCGTCAGGCGAGGGTCTGCGCGCTCTGTACGTGGCGCTCACCCGCCCGACCCAGCGCCTCGTCGTGGTCCACGCCGAGGACCTCCCCCCAGCAATGCGCTGAGCATCGCCGCCATCCGAGGGTTTGCTGCATCGGAGGGTTTGGTGAGGGGCCTCCCCTCCGCCCACCCTCGGATGCAGGAAACCCTCGCATGGCCTGAAAGCATCGTGTCCCGTCATGGCTGAGCTGACGTTGGGTGCCGACTTTCCGCCGGTGTCGGTGGAGGAATGGCGACGTCTTGTCGACGGTGTCCTGACCCGTGGTGACCCGGATGCTGATCCGGCGCAGGCCGACGCTCGCTTCGCGCGGCTCGTCACCACCAATGACGACGGCCTGCGCATCGAGCCGCTGTACACGGCCACCATGCCTTGCCCTCTGCCGTCTACCGAGCTTCCCGGCGTGGCGCCGTTCACCCGCGGCAACCACGCCCTCGGCCATCGCGCGCACGGCTGGGACATCCGCCAGCGAGTCCTTGCCACGGACGACGACGCGGCGACGGCCCGGCAGATCCGCGACGAGCTGGCCCGCGGCACGACCTCGATCGTGCTCGACCTGACGACCCGCTCGCGGATCGACGCCGACGTGCTCGGTCCCGCGCTCGAGGGTGTGTTCCTCGACCTTGTCACCGTCGTCCTCGACGCCGGCACACGCTGGCCGGCGGCCGCCGACGCGCTGCGCGAGGTGTGGGCGCGGCGCGGGCTCGATCGTTCGCCGACGAAGGCAGTGTTCGGTGCCGACCCGGTCGGGATGTGGGCGGCTACGGGTGGCTCTGCCGACCTCGGCGAGCTCACCGCCGACGCCGTGCGGTGGGCCCAGCAGGCGGCCAGCCACCACCCTGGCGTCACGACGTTCGTCGTCGACGCAGCCCGGCTGCACGAATGCGGCTCGGGCGATGTGGACGAGCTGGCGTGGTCGCTCGCCCTCGGCGTCCACGACCTGCGCACGTTGACGGCCCCCGGACCAATTGGCGCCGGGCTGGACGTCGACACCGCCGCCGCCCAGCTGGAGTTCCGCTTCGCCGCAACACCCGATCAGTTCTCCACGATCGCCAAGCTGCGCGCCGCCCGCCGGCTGTGGCACCGCGTCGCCGACGTGGCCGGCATCGCCGACACCCGCCAGCGTCAGCACGCCGTCACGTCGCGCGCCTCCACCGCCCGGTACGACCTGTGGGTCAACGTGCTCCGCAACACCGTGGCGTGCTTCGCCGCCGGCGTGGGCGGGGCCGACGCCGTGACCGTCGCCGCCCACGACGAGCTGGTCGTGCCCGGCGGTTCGTCGACGGGTCGACGGCTTGCGCGCAACGTCCACCTCGTGCTCACCGAGGAGACGAACGTGGCGAAGGTCGCCGACCCGGCTGGTGGCTCGTGGTACGTCGAGCACCTCACCGATCAACTGGCGCGAGCGGCGTGGGCGGCCTTCCAGGACCTCGAGCGGGCGGGCGGCGTCGTCGAGGCGGTGCGCGACGGCGTGGTGCAGGAGCGACTGGCGAAGGTGCGCGACGCCCGCTTCGACGCCGTGGCCGATCGCCGCCATCCGCTGACGGGAATCACCGAGTTCCCCGATGTCGCCGAGACGTCGCCACCCGAAATCCTGGCACTGGAGATCCCCTCCGCCGAGCCGTCCACTGCGGGTGCGCCACGCTTTCCTCCGCTGCGACCGATCCGCTACGCCGACGCGTTCGAGGCGCAGCGCCGGCGGGCCGACGCGATCACCGAGCGGACTGGCCGGCGCCCCGAGGTGTACCTGGTGACGCTCGGCCCGCCGGCCGTGCACTCGGCGCGAGCCATGTTCGCCAAGAACCTGTTCGAATCCGGCGGCATCGTGGCGGTCGCCGGATCGGGCGCGCAGGACGCCACCGCAGCCGCCGACGGGTTCGCCTCCAGCGGCGCCCAGCTTGCGTGCATCTGCTCGAGCGACAAGACGTACGCCGACCTCGCCGTCGACGTCGCCCACGCCGTGAAGGTGGCGGGGCCGCGGCGCCTCTACCTCGCCGCTCGGCCGAGCGGGCTGGCCGTCGAGCTGGCTGCCGCCGGCGTCGACAGGCTGCTCCACGCGGGAGGCGACGTCCTGGCCGTGATCAGCGATGCCCTCGACGCACTGGAGGAGGGTGGCCGGTGAGGGAGCGAGTCTTCGAGCGAGCGAACCAATCGTTACGGTCTTTTGGTCATCGGTGCTCGGTCGAGATCGGACGGGCAGACCATCTGCAAGACGGTTCGGAGCACCGGTGACGGTCTTCCCCGACTACTCGACGATCGAACTGGGATCCGTGGCAGACGTCGACACCATGCCCGACGCCGCCGCACCGTGGGTCACGCCCGAGGGGATCGACGTCAAGGCCGTCTACACCTCGCGTGACCTCGATGGCCTCGACTTCCTCGACACGTATCCGGGCGCCGCGCCGTTCGTGCGCGGGCCGTACCCGACGATGTACGTCAACCAGCCGTGGACGATCCGCCAGTACGCCGGGTTCTCGACGGCCGAGGAGTCGAACGCCTTCTACCGCCGCAACCTGGGCGCCGGGCAGAAGGGGCTGTCCGTGGCCTTCGACCTGGCCACCCACCGCGGCTACGACAGCGACCACCCGCGAGTCACGGGCGATGTGGGGATGGCCGGCGTGGCGATCGACTCGATCCTCGACATGCGCCAGCTGTTCGACGGCATCCCGCTCGACGAGATGAGCGTGTCGATGACGATGAACGGCGCCGTGCTGCCAGTGCTCGCGCTGTACGTGGTGGCGGCCGAGGAGCAGGGCGTGGCGCCGGCCGCGCTGACGGGGACGATCCAGAACGACGTGCTCAAGGAGTTCATGGTTCGCAACACGTACATCTACCCACCCGGCCCGTCGATGCGGATCATCTCGGACATCTTCGCCTTCACGTCGGCGGAGATGCCCCGGTTCAACTCGATCTCGATCTCCGGGTACCACATGCAGGAAGCCGGTGCGACGGCCGATCTGGAGCTGGCCTACACGCTGGCCGACGGCGTCGAGTACCTGCGCGCCGGCATCGATGCCGGGCTCGGCGTCGACCAGTTCGCCCCGCGACTGTCGTTCTTCTGGGCGATCGGCATGAACTTCGCGATGGAGGTCGCCAAGATGCGCGCCGGCCGGCTGCTCTGGGCCAAGCTCGTCAGGGGTTTCGAGCCGCAGAGCGACAAGTCGCTGTCGCTGCGCACCCACTGCCAGACGTCGGGGTGGTCGCTGACGGCGCAGGACGTCTACAACAACATCGTCCGCACCTGCGTCGAGGCGATGGCTGCGACGCAGGGCCACACCCAGTCGCTGCACACCAACGCCCTCGACGAGGCGTTGGCGCTGCCGACCGACTTCAGCGCCCGCATCGCCCGCAACACCCAGCTGTTCCTGCAGCAGGAGTCCGGCACGGGGCGGGTCATCGACCCGTGGGGCGGGTCGTACTACATCGAGCGACTGACCCACGATCTCGCTGTCGCCGCGTGGGGCCACATCGAGGAGGTCGAGCAGGCCGGTGGGATGACCGAGGCGATCGAGCTGGGACTGCCCAAGCTGCGCATCGAGGAGGCTGCGGCACGCACCCAGGCGCGCATCGACTCGGGGCGCCAGCCGGTGATCGGCGTCAACACGTACCGTCCCGACGTACCGGACACGATCGACGTGCTGAAGGTCGACAACTCGTCGGTCCGTCGTCAGCAGTTGGCCAAGTTGCAGAGGCTGCGCGCCGAGCGATCCAAGGACGACTGCCGGTCGGCCCTCGATCGCCTGACCGCGGCGGCACGGGCGATCGAGGACGGGACGCGTGGCGGCGGGTTGGACGAGAACCTGCTCAAGCTGTCGATCGACGCCGCCCGGGCGCGAGCGACGGTCGGCGAGATCAGCGACGCCTTGGAGGCGGTGTTCGGCCGCCACACGGCGCCGATCCGTACGATCAGCGGCGTGTACCGCCAGGAGCTCGGCGAGCAGTCGAACGTCACCAAGGTGCGCAACCTGACGAACGACTTCGCCGACCGGCACGGCCGCCGGCCGCGCATCCTTGTGGCCAAGATGGGCCAGGACGGTCACGACCGAGGTCAGAAGGTGATCGCCACGGCGTTCGCCGACCTCGGCTTCGACGTCGACGTCGGGGCGCTGTTCCAGACACCGGCCGAGGTGGCTCGCCAGGCTGTTGACGCCGACGTCCACATCGTCGGCGTGTCTTCGCTCGCCGCCGGCCACCTGACGCTCGTGCCCGAGCTGCGCGATGGTCTGGCCGATCTGGGGCGCGAGGACATCATGATCGTCGTCGGCGGCGTGGTGCCGCCGCAGGACATCGAGGCATTGCACGCCGCCGGCGCATCGGCGGTGTTCCCGCCCGGCACGGTGATCGCCGACGCCGCCATCGACCTCCTCGCCGAGCTCGACGGGCGGTGACAAAGGCGGAGGTCGCGCCGATCGTACATGCGGTGCGGGCGGCCGATCGGGCGGCCGTCGCCCGCACGATCACGCTCGTCGAGTCATCTCGCCGCGACCACCAGGAGCTGGCCCAGGAGGTGCTGGTGGAACTGGCGCCCTACGCGGGTGGTGGGCGGCGGGTCGGGATCACGGGCGTGCCGGGTGTCGGGAAGTCGACGTTCATCGACGCCCTCGGCTCGATGCTCATCGCCGACGGGCACCGGGTGGCGGTGCTGGCGATCGACCCGTCGTCCACGCGGACGGGCGGCAGCATCCTCGGCGACAAGACGCGCATGGCGCGCCTCGCGCAGGACGACAAGGCCTACGTCCGACCGTCGCCGACGGCGGGGACGCTTGGCGGGGTGACCCGGGCAACGCGCGAGGCGATCGTCGTCGTCGAGGCGGCCGGTTTCGATGTCGTGCTCGTCGAGACGGTCGGCGTTGGGCAGTCCGAGGTCGCTGTCGCCGAGATGGTCGACACGTTCCTCGTGCTGCTGCTGGCGCGCAGCGGTGACTCGCTGCAGGGCATCAAGAAGGGCGTGCTGGAGCTGGCCGACGTGCTGGCGGTGAACAAGGCCGACGGGACGCACCGCCTGGACGCCGAGCAGGCCGCGATGGAGCTGGCCGGCGCGCTGCATCTCCTGGAGCCGGCGACGAGCGAGTGGTCACCGCCGGTGCTGACGTGCAGCGCCGTCGAGGGCACGGGGCTGGCCGAGGTGTGGGAGCAGATCGAGGCGCACCGGGCGACGCTGCAGCGCACCGGGCAGTTCGCGCGGCGGCGGGCGGACCAGCAGGTGCGCTGGATGTGGCAGCTGGTGCAGGACCGCCTGCGGGCCGGTGTTGAGTCCCATCCCGATGTGCGCCGACTTGTGCCGGAGCTGGAAGCCCGCCTCGCTGCCGGCACAACCACCCCCAGCGCCGCTGCCGCCACCCTCCTCGCCGCCGCCGCCGCCGCCGGTCCAGCCGGTCAAGTCGAGCGCGACGCCACCACGCGATGAGCGATGAGTGGTCAGACGCCGCACATCGCTCATCGCGCGACGATCCGCCCCAGTTCGGGCAGTCGCGGCCGGCGAGGCGCGGCGGGCGGGCTACTCGGTCGGGTGGCCGGCTTGCTTCCAGGCGTTGAAGCCGCCCTCGAGCTGGGCGACGCGTTCGTAGCCCATGTCCTGCAGTGTCGCCGCGGCCAGCGCCGACCGGCCGCCGGCGGCGCAGTGGACGATCACGCGCTTCGATGGGTCGAGCGGTTCCTGGTGGTACGAGCTCGTCGGGTCGGCCCGGAACTCGAGCATCCCGCGCGGCACGTTGAGCGAGCCAGGGATCTTGCCGTTGGCGGTCAACTCCTCCGGCTCGCGCAGGTCGACGAGCACGGCGTCGCCGGCTGCGATCTCGGCGGCCAGTTGCTCGACGGTCAGGTTCTCGATCCGCCCCTTCGCCTCCGCCACCAGCTCACTCGCTGTCTTGGTCACGGCCATCTCCTTCGCTGAGCTCCTCTCACCATCTTGCTCCCACGCCCGTGGCGGGAGCGAGCGACATCATCCGCCCGCAGCGCCGAGCAGCGCTTCGACGTTGAGCCGTGCTTTGTCCGCGTCGGCCGGTCGGCGGCGGGTGACGGCGCTGCGGGCGAGGTCGACGACGGACTGGAAGCCGGCGATCAGCTCGGGTCGGTCGGCCTGCAGGTCGAGCTGCAGCGTCGCCCACACGGCGTCGATGCGGACCAACGCCTCGGCCTGGCCGTCACCTTCCGTGATGCGCTCGCTCAGCGCGCCGAGCTCGACGTCGAGCTGCGCGAGCAACTCGTCGCGGCCGCCGTCGAGGACGAGTGAGGTGGTCGAGGCTGACTCGACCGTGGACGTCGCCGTGGTGTCGACGGTCGTCGCGGTGCACCCGGATGCGGCGAGCCCGAGCGCGACGATGACCGGGCCACGAGCCCGATGGATCACGCTGCGGCGACGAGGATGCGGGCGCTGGCGAACGCCCCCACCCCGACGTGGCGACCGTCGATCTCGACAGTCATGGTGCCGTCCGGCGACGCTGCGGTGAGCCTGCCCCTGCGCCCGGGCTGCAACGAGCTGGCCTCGAGGAACTCGAGCAGCCCCGGGGTGAACTCCAGCTCCTCGGGGATCCGCCGAACGGTGAACGGCGTCCCGACAGCGACCGCCGAGAGCGGCCGGGTGTCCTGCTCGACGTAGTTCGAGCCGGGGATCGGGTTGCCGTGCGGACAGGTGGTCGGGTTGCCGAGCAGGCGATTGATCGCGACCTCGACCGACTCGCTCATGACGTGCTCCCACCGGCCCGCCTCGTGGTGCGCCTCGGCCCAGCTGAGCTCGAGCACATCGGTCAGGAAGCGCTCGGCCAGGCGGTGCCGGCGGACCACCTTGGTGCCCAAGACCTGGCCATCGCTGGTGAGGTGGATGCCGTCGGCCGTCGACACCAGCCCCTCGCTCTCGAGGCGGCGGATCATCTCGCTGACCGCCGGGCGGCTGACGTTGAGGCGGTCGGCGATGCGCGCCTGGATGACGCTGACGTCATCCTCCGCCAGCTCGAAGATGCACTCGCAGTACTCCTCGAAAGCCGGATGGTGCTCTCCGACGACGGCCATGCGTCCAAGCCTACTGTGCGGGTGTGAACGGCTCAGCCAAACGAACCTGGCCAGGTACTGGGTCTCCCGAAGATCGATCCGTCGCGGCACCGCAGGTCGTCATCGTCGGAGGCGGCTTCGGGGGTCTGGCCGTCGCTCGCAACCTGTTCGGCGCCCCCGTGTCGGTCCTGCTCATCGATGCCAACAACTTCCACACGTTCCAGCCGCTGCTGTACCAGGTGGCGACGGCCGGACTGGACGGCGACGAGGTGTCCGAGCCGATCCGGGCGATCGTCCGGCGAGGGCGCCGGTCAGGCAACGCCCGCGTGCGCATGGGACGTGTCGTGGCAGTCGACCTTGTCGCCAAGACGCTCGCGCTCGACGATGGCACGGTCATCGCGTACGACACGCTCGTCGTCGCCGCCGGCGCCGTCGCCCACCACTTCGACGTGGAGGGCGTCGTCGACCACACCCTGGTGCTGAAGCACCTCGAGGACGCGCTGGCGATCCGCGCCCGCCTCCTTGACCTCTTCGAGCGGGCGGCGGCAGATCCGGCCGCAATGACCGAGGGTGCGCTCGACATCGTGGTGTGTGGCGGTGGTTCCACCGGTGTGGAGATGGCCGGCGCACTGCGCGAGCTGTACAGCAAGGTGTTGGTCAAGGACTTTCCCGAGCTGCCGGTGGCCGACGCCCGGATCGTCCTCGTCGAGCAGGCCGATCGCCTGCTCGCCGCGTTCACCCCGCAGTCTGCTCGCCGGGCCAGGCGCACACTCGAACGGCGAGGCGTCGAGGTGCGCCTCGGCGTCGGCATCGCCAGCGTGCACGCCGACCGGGTCGAGCTGGACGACGGCACGGCGATCCCCGCTGGCACGACGATCTGGTCGACCGGCGTCAAGGCCGAGCCGCTGGCCGAAACGCTCGGCACTCCGACCGGTCCGGGCGGCCGGCTGGTCGTCGAGGCGGACCTCTCGATCCCTGGCCACCCGGACATCTTCGCGATCGGCGACATCGCCCTGATGCCGGGGCCGAAGGGCGAGCCGCTGCCGCAGGTCGCCCGTCCGGCCATGCAAGCCGGCAAGCACGTCGCCCGGCAGATCATCCGCCGCCTCGACGGCCGCCCGACCGAGCGGTTCCGCTTCCACGATCGCGGCCAGATGGCGACGATCGGCCGGCACGACGCGGTGACGGAGCTGCCGGGCGGGTTGCGTTTCGGCGGTCCGACCGGATGGCTGGCATGGCTCGGCCTGCACCTCGTGTACCTCGTCGGCTTCCGCAACCGCCTCAACGTCTTCATCAACTGGACGTGGAACTACCTGACGTACGACCGGGGCAGCCGGATCCTGCGCGAACGCGAGCGTCGCCAGCACCACGGTCTCGGGCAGACTGGTTCGATGCGCAGCTGACCGCGACCCTGAACGCCCGGCGGACCGCCCGCCGCGCCGTTGACGATCGGATCCCGTGATGCCAGCTGCCGCTCCACTTCGTGCCCGCGACGTGACCGTGACGCGCGGTCCGACGACCGTCCTCGACAGCGTCGATCTCACGGTTGCCGACGGGCGGCGCATCGGTGTCGTCGGACCGAACGGTGTCGGCAAGTCGACCCTGCTGCAGGTGCTCGCCGGACTCCTGCCGCTCGATCGTGGACGCGTCGAGCGGACGCCGCCGTCGGCGACGGTCGGCTACCTGCCACAGGAGCCGACCCTGACCGACGAGACCGTGCGGGCGCAGCTGGCTCGGCGCACCGGCGTGTCGCCGGCGGCGACGGAGCTGGAGGCGGCGACCCACGCGCTGGCGTCGAGTGCGCACGGTGCCGACGACCGGTACGCCGCTGCGCTCGAACGGTGGCTGGCCCTCGGCGGTGCCGATGTGGACGCGCGGACCGGCGAGGTGTGGGACGAGCTCGGTCTCTCACCGCAGCTCCTCGATCAACCGACGGCCACGCTGTCGGGCGGAGAAGCGGCGCGAGTCGGGTTGGCCGCACTGCAGCTCGCCCGCTTCGACGTGTTCCTGCTCGACGAGCCGACGAACGACTTGGACCTCGACGGGCTCGACCGGTTGGAGCGGTGGATGATCGAGCTTCCGGCGGCCGTCGTGCTCGTCAGCCACGACAGGACGTTCCTCGCCCGCACGATCACCGATGTTTTCGAGCTCGACGAGTTCACCCACTGCGGGTCACTGTTCGCCGGAGGCTGGCAGGCCTACCTCGACGAACGGGAGACCGCCCGGCGCGCCGCCATGGAGCGGTTCGACGAGTACGACACGCAACGTCGCAACCTGGCTCGTCGCGCGCAGCGCGAGCGGGAGTGGGCCGCGCAGGGGTTGTCCAAGGTGCGCTCCTCCGACGAACCGGACAAGAACATCCGCCACTTCCGCATCAACCAGACCGAGCAGCTGGCCGGAAGGGCGGCGCGCACGGAGCGAGCGATCGAACGGCTCGACGTAATCGACAAGCCGCGCCAGCCATGGCAACTCAAGCTGACGATCGCCTCGCCGGGGCGCAGCGGCGACGTCGTCGCACGGCTCGACCACGTCGAGGTCCGGCGCGGTTCGTTTCTCCTCGGCCCGATCGATCTCGTCGTCGGCGCCGGTGAGCGCATCGCGCTGGTCGGCGCCAACGGGTCCGGGAAGACGACGCTGCTTGAGGTGCTGCTCGGCCGGCTTGCGCCGACCACCGGCCGGGTGTCGCGTGGCCCGAGCGTGGTCGTCGGCGAGGTGGAGCAGGTGCGCCGTCGGCTGACGGGTACCGACTCACTGCTGCGGGCGTTCCAAGACGACACCGGCCTGGGCGCGTCGGAGGCGAGGACGCTGCTGGCCAAGTTCGGACTGGTCGCCGATCACGTCACGCGCCCGACCGAGACGCTGTCGCCGGGTGAGCGGACACGGGCGTCCCTGGCGCTGCTGATGGCCACCGGGGCCAACCTGCTCGTGCTCGACGAGCCGACCAACCACCTCGACCAGCCCGCCATCGAGCAGCTCGAGTCGGCGCTGGATGGGTTCGACGGCACCGTGCTGCTGGTGACCCACGACCGGACGCTGCTCGAGCACGTCCACCTGACCCGCCGCATCGAGCTGGCCGCTGGTCACGTCGTGGCCGACACTGCAGCCTGAAACGAACCGTTGCCAGGTTCGCAGGTGCTTCGGCCCTCGACCGCAACGGGCATGGTTGGTCACGTCGAGCGCCAGCGAGCACGCCGGGATCTGGGCGCGGAT
>JBPCJW010000057.1:0-38024 GCA_051004915.1 Ilumatobacteraceae bacterium | reverse complement strand
CCCGCCGAACGCCGCTCGGCGCACAAGGTGGGCGACGTCGTTGCGGGTCGACTCCGCGTCCACACCGAGCATCTCAGCGCGGAGATGTCAGGGAAGTGTGATGGGGCGCAGGAAGCCGGACCTCCATCCGGGCGCCTCCGCTGGGCGACTCCCCGGCGGCGACGGTCCCACCCATCGCCTCGGCGAGCTGACGGACGATGGCCAACCCGAGCCCCGAGCCCGTCTCGGCGCGCACGGGACGGTGGCTGGCGACGTAGAGCCGTTCGAAGACGTGTGGCCGGTCGTCCGGTGCGATGCCGGGTCCGTCGTCGTCGACCCGCAGCACGGCCGCGCCGTCCTCGATGACGGCCTGCACCTCGATGCGCTTCCTGGCGAACTTGAGACCGTTCTCGAGGAGGTTGGCCAGGAGCTGGCGAACCCGCGTCGGGTCGGCCACGACGTCGACCGGTCGTCCGGCGCCGACGACCAGCTCGATCCCATGGGCTCGGGCGACGACCCCGACTGCGCTGACTGCCGCCTCGACGTCGGCGCGCAGGGCGTGCTCGACGGGCTGCATGGCCAGGCTTCGCCCGTCGAGGTGGGCGAGGTCGAGGAGGTCGGCGACCAGGCGCTCGAGCCGCTGCGACTCGCTGAGGATGATCCGTGCCGCGGCCTGCTGGTCGGTCGCCGTCCCGTCGTCGATCGCCGCGGCGTACCCGTGGATCGACGTCAGCGGTGTGCGCAAGTCGTGGCTGATCGAGAGCAGGAACTGCTGCTCGAGGGTCCTCGACCGTTCGAGGCCGTCGGCCATCGCGTTGATCGAACGCGTGAGACCAGCCAGCTCGTCGCGATCGTGGGCGGCCGGTTCGACGAGGCGCGTCGACAGCTCGCCGTCGGCGATCCGCCGGGCCGCAGCGGCGGCCGCGTCGACGGGTCGTGCCAAACGTCGGGCCAGCAGCACGGCGACCGTCACGGCGATCAGCAACGTGACCGTCGTCGTCAACACGAACAGCGGGACGCCGTTGCGCACGCCGGTCGACGTCTGCTGCGTGACGACCGCGACGACCGTGACGCGCGGGCGGACGACTGGGGCCGCGGCGTAGACGAGTGATCCGTTGGCGCCGCTGACAGTCTCTCCGGTGGCGAGCGCCTGCAGGTCGAGGTCCGACTGCCGGACGCCGTCAGGCAGGAGGCCGGTGATCGAGCCGTTCGCCTCCAGCCGGATGAACTCCACGCCCTCGACGCGTAGCGCCCGGCGCAGGTCGCGGAGCACGGCGCGGGTCGCAGCCAGCACGGCTGGGGGCGCCGACTGGTCGATGCCGGCCGTCGCCACGGCGAGTGACTCGGCCTGCTCGCGCAACAGCGACTCCGTCGCCTGACGGGCTTGCAGGCGAGCGACGAGCACCGTCGCCACGCCGGCGACGACCAGCGTGCCGACCACGGTCAGCAACATCGCGACGACGAGACGGCGGGTCACGGAGCCACCGTCAGTCGCACCGGTACCCGACGCCCCACAAGGTGGCGAGGGGAAGGGCGGGGCCGAGTTTGCGGCGGAGTTGGCCGACGTGGACGTCGACGGTTCGCTCGTCGCCGGCCCATTCGTGCCCCCACACGCCGTCGAGGAGCTGGCGTCGGCTCAGCGCCAGCGAGCGGTTGCGGGCGAGGAACGCCAACAGGTCGAACTCGCGCGCCGCCAGCGCCACCGGCGCGCCGTCGACGCGCGCCTCGCGGCGGGCTTCGTCGACCTCGACGGCGCCGACCGTGACGACGTTCGAGATCGGGCTCGCCGATCGGCCGGAACGGGCGACGATGGCGTTGACCCGGGCCACCAGCTCGGGCGGGGAGAACGGCTTGACCACGTAGTCGTCGGCTCCCAGCTCGAACCCGGCCAAGCGGTCGGCCTCCGCACCCCGGGCGGTGAGGAAGAGCACCGGCAGCTCATTGGCATCGGCGCGCAGGCGGCGGCACACCTCGAACCCGTCGAGATCCGGGAGGCCGACGTCGACGACGGCGAGGACAGGCAGGTGCTGGCCGATGAGCTCCAGCCCGCGTTCGCCCGTTGGCGCCAACAGTGCACGAAAGCCGGCCCGCCGGAGGTACAGCCCGACGAGGTCGCCGATCGCCGCGTCGTCCTCGATCACGACGACCACAGGTTCCTCCACGACCAGCCATGCTCGCACGAGAGGCGGTCCGCTACGGTGCCGCCCGTGGAGCGCCCGGCCCGCTTCGAGCACTACCGGTTCCTCGGCGACAAGCGCACGCAGCTCGTCTACGACCTCGACTCGTGGGACGACCCGGAACCGATCGAGGACGTCGTCACTCGGGAGGTGGGCACGGTCTTCCGGCCGGACACGCTGGCCGAAGCACACAATCGCGGCTACCACCTGGCCCGGCCGCAGCATCGGCGCCGCCCGCGCACCCCTCGCTCCTAACGGCCATGAACGGCACGTTCACGTCGGGCGGGTACACGCTCGCTTGCCACCTCGTCGTGGCCTCGGGGCCGAGCGAGCGGCGGCCGGGCGTGATCCTGTGCCACGGGTTCCCGATCGGACCGCTGGATGCGCGGCGGTCGGGCGGGACGTTCCCCCAGCTCATCGAGCGGATCGCCCATGACATCGGCTATGCCGCGATGACGTTCAACTTCCGTGGCACCGGCACGAGCGGGGGGGACTTCTCCCTGCAGGGGTGGATCGACGACCTGCGCACAGCAATCGACCATCTCTCGGGGGCGGTCGACCCGACGGAGATCGTGCTGCTGGGCACGAACACTGGCGGCTCGATCGCCATCTGTGTCGGCGCCGACGACCCACGGGTCAGCGCGGCTGGCCTGCTCAGCCCGCGCGCCGACTTTGACGACTGGGCTGATCACCCCCGCCGGTTCCTCGAGCACGCCAGGGAGATCGGTGCCATCCAGTCGGCAAGGTTCCCGGCCTCGCTCGACGAGTGGAGCCGGGCCTTCCGCCGGTTCCGACCGACCGAGTCGGCCCGCCGCTTCGCCCCGCGGCCGCTGCTCGTGCTGCACGGGGAGGACGACGAGAGCGTGCCGGTCGGCGATGCCCGCCAGCTCGCCGAGGCCCACGGCTCGGCTGAGCTCAACGTGCTCGCAGGCGCCGGCCACCGGCTGCGCCACGATCCGCGCGCCGTCGCCATCCTGTTCGGCTGGCTCGACCGCATCCGCAGCGCCCAACCCGTCTGACGGATCCGAGTGTTCGGCGAGGGCTTCCCCGCCCCGAACACTCGGATGACGCCAAACACTCGGATCTACGGGATGAGCGTCAGACCCTCGCGGCGCGCGGCTCGACGTAGGTCCTCATCGAAACAGGCGAAGCGGACCACCCCGGGTTCGACCTGTTGGACGAGCAGCGCGGTCGCCAGCTGGACCCCGTCGAGTGCGCGCAAGCCGTGCCGGCCTACGTGGACCGCAGCCGAGGCGAGCAGATCGTCGCTCATGGCGACCGGAGAAAGAGCTGGGGTGGTGTTGGCGTCATCGCCCGACCAATCGATCTCGAACAACGCGATGAGTACCTCGATCTCGTCGTCGGTCAGTTCGCCGAGACGATGCTTGCGCCACAGCGCCGATGGCACCTCGACCCGGACGATGGCGCTCACGACCATCGCATCCGCGATGGAGCGAACAAGGTCCTGGTGTGGCTCGTCGACGTACCGCTTGACCAGCGCTGACGAGTCGAGGACGACGGTCACCGCATGGCGGACACGATGTCCGACAGCGGCGTGCCTCGACCCGCCGCGGCGCGAGCTGCGGCGACGGCCTCGGGTGACGGGGGTGGGTCACGGCGCGGCGTAGTCTCGACCAGCAGCCCAGCTCGGCGCAGTCGCTCACGCAGCTGCGTCGTCTCGTCACCGGCGTGGTCGGGGTTCGTCGCCGCTTCCAGGATGGTGATGACGTGCTCGTTCATCGATCGATCGGCGCGCTGCGCGTCGGCCCGGACTCGTTTGATCAGCTCTGGATCGGCGCGGATCGTGAGCTGTGCAGGCATGCCTGCAGGCTAGCAGGCACTTGCTAGCGGCCGGCGGCGGAGGCGTGCCAGCGGTACGCCGTCTCGACGATCTCGGGCAGACCCAGGTGGGCGCGCCATCCAAGCACCTGCTCGGCGTGGGTCGGATCGGCGAAGGTGGACACGGGGTCACCGGCTCGCCGTGGTGCCTCCTCGACCGGGACCGGCCGACCGGCGACCGCGGCGGTGGCGTCGATCACCTCGCGCACCGAGGAACCGACACCCGTGCCGAGATTGACGGCCATCGTCTGCTCGCCACCCGTCCCGAGCGCATCGAGTGCCTTGATGTGCGCGTCGGCGAGGTCCTCGACGTGAATGTAGTCGCGGATGCACGTGCCGTCCGGCGTCGGGTAGTCCGTGCCGAACACCTTGATCGGCGGTCCCGCGCCGAGCACCGCCTTCATCACCAGCGGAACGAGGTTGATCGAGAACGTCCAGTCCTCGCCGATCACACCGTCGCGACTCGCCCCGGCGGCGTTGAAGTAGCGCAAGCTCACCGAGCGCACGCCGTCGGTGACGCCGTACCAGCGGAGCACGCGCTCGACGGTCGCCTTGGATTCGGCGTACACGCTCTCGGGCTGGATGGTGGCCGACTCGCCGACGGGCACGACCTCGGGAGTGCCGTAGACCGAACACGACGACGAGAACACGACGTCGCGCACACCGGCGCGCAGCGCGGCCTCGACCAGCGTCGCCGTGCCATCGACGTTGTTGTGCCAGTACTTGCCCGGGTGCTCCATCGACTCGCCGACGGACTTGTAGGCGGCGAAGTGGATGATCGCCGTCACCGCCCGGTCGGTGCACAGCCGCTCGACGAGCGCCGCGTCGCGGATGTCGCCGACGACGAGCTCGGCGCCGAGCACTGCGTCAGGTCGGCCGAGCTCCAACGTGTCGAGGACGACCACCTCGCGATCCGCCTCGCGCAAGGCCCGAACGGTGTGCGACCCGATGTAGCCGGCGCCACCGGTGACGAGCACCGTCACGACGAAGCCCCCGAGGTCGCGGCGCCGGGCGCTGTGGCTCGACCGATGCGGTCCACCTTCGTCATGTCGGGCACGGCTCGACGACGCTACCCTTCGCCGCCCGCCACGGCGGCTCCGAGTAGACGTGAAGTACTTCGATCGCTACCTCCGTGACCGTCGCATCGGTCAGATCGCCCGTCGGGTTCCACTCGGGGCGCGCGTGCTCGACGTCGGGTGCCATGACGGCGCCCTGTTCCGCGCACTGGGATGGTCGCTCGCCGCCGGTCTCGGGCTGGACGACGCGTTGGTCGGTCCGCTGTCGGGCGAGCGGTATCGGCTGGTGCCCGGCTCGTTCCCGGCCGACGTGCCGGCGGACGCCGGCGAGTTCGATGCGATCACGATGGCTGCCGTCTTCGAGCACATCCCAACCGACGAGCAGGCGGACGTGGTCGACGCGTGCTGGCGGTACCTGCCGCCTGGCGGTGTGGTCGTCCTCACCGTGCCCTCGCCGATCGTCGACCGGATCCTCGACGTCCTCTCGGCCGTACGGATGATCGACGGCATGGCGCACCATCAGCACTACGGCTTCCGCCCTGCCGACCTGGTCCCGTTGTTCTCCGGCGGTGGGTTCGCGCTGACCCACCGCGGCGTGTTCCAGCTCGGGTTGAACAACGTGTTCGTGTTCACCAAGCCCTTCTGAGCAGCAGCTCGATCGGCTGCGTGCGAGCCGAGGAGCCGCTCAATCGGCTGACGCGACACCTCAATCGGCTGACGCAGCGACCCGCTCGGCGGCGGGTTCCCGGCCGATCTGATCTCCTGCCTCACCAGCGTCCTGCACCGGGATGCTGAGGATGCTGGCGAACATGCTGAACATGATCGTCTGGAACCCGAGCGTCAGCCCGAGCATGGCCGGGATCGCCGCGCTGACGGACTCACGGGTGTTCATCTGCCCGAACCCCTCGCCGCTCCACCGGAACACCTGCAGCAGTCCGACCAGCAGGCCGCAGGCGAAGATCAGCCCGCCGGCCACGAGTCCTCGCTCGAGCGACCAGCGATCGGCGAGGTCGTTGACCGATCGGCTGGCCGGCAGGAAGCCGCGCTGCGTCGCGTAGTAGCGGGTGACCAGCGAGAACAGCGCCGCTTGGTAGCCGAGCACGACGAGCGCCGCGGCGTAGATCAAGGTCGCCACGTCCAGCGCCACCGAGCCGATCTCGATCGGCCCGATCAGCAGCGCGGCCGTGGTGAGAGCGCCGATCGTCATCGCCACGATTCCCGGGTACAGGAACAGCCAGCGTGGGCTGTAGATCAGCAGGAACCGGAGGTGCCGCCAACCGTCCCGCCAGCTGCGCAGGTGTGGCGGCCGGCTCCGGCCGTCCCTGCTGAGGGTGGTCGGCACCTCGCTGATCGACAGCCGCTCGAGGGACGCCCGCACGACCAATTCGCTCGCGAACTCCATCCCGGTCGTGCGCAGGCCGAGTCCGAGCACCGCGTCGCGGTCGAAGCCGCGCAGGCCGCAGTGGAAGTCGCCGACCGGCACCCGGAAGAACGTCCGCCCGATCCACGACAGGACCGGGTTGCCGATCCGGCGATGCAACCACGGCATGGCCCCCGGCTCGATCCCGCCTGAGAACCGGTTGCCCATGACGAGCTGCCGACCAGCGCGCAGCTCGTCGACGAAGGCGTCGAGGTGTGAGAAGTCGTAGCTGTCGTCAGCGTCGCCCATGATCACGAACCGTCCACGGGCCGCCCGGATGCCCCCGAGCAACGCGCTTCCGTAGCCGCGCTGGGTGATCTCGACCACCCGCGCTCCGGCGTCGGCGGCCAGCTGCTGGGAGCCGTCCGTGCTGCCGTTGTCGGCGATCAGCACCTCGCCGTCGATGCCCCGACGTTGCAAGTACGCGTAGGCCTTGGCGATGCACGCGGCGAGCGTCTCGGCCTCGTCCAGGCACGGCATGAGGATGGTGATCTCACACGTCGCAGGCGTCCCGGACTTGTCGGTCACGCCCATCATCGAAGCACCACATCCGGCGCGAGCGGCGGCGGGACGGATCGATCGACGTCCTCCTCCAGCGACAGGACATTGCCACGTCGCGTCCGCTGTGCCACGGCGAATACCGCCGCGACGAGGCACATCACGATGACCGGATGGCTATAGCGGTAGCCCTGCCCGGGAGCGAGGAAGAAGAACGTCGACTCGTAGGCGAGCGCGCCGAGCACCATCGACGCGACGACACGACCTGCCGTCGATGACGACGATGACGACGATGGCGAGCCGGCGCGCCGGCGCAGCAGGACGACGGCTGCGAACAGTCCGATCAGCAGGTACGGCCACGGCCGGAACAGATCCGAGCCCTCGGCGAAGTTCGGCGACGGCGCGAAGGCGGCGACGTAGTCGCGCATCGTCTCGTTGGCGGACGGGTTGGCGAGGGTGAACCCGTACCGGTTCTGGTCGATGCCGACGTGCATGACGAGTCGAGGCGGGGCGGTCACTCCGATCAGCCGCAGGAACAGGTTCGTCCGGACGCGCAGGTACGCCGCAGGGTGATCGAGCACCGCGTCCCGCCACGAACGCTCGAGGTGATCGATCACGGGAGCGGAAGCGCCGAAGGCTCGCACCGGGCGATCCGTCATCGGCAGGAGGATGTTGACCACGTCGTCGGGGTCCCATCTGGCGCGCAGGCGATCGAGGTCCTGGCTCGGGAACACGTCCTCGGCGAGCAGGATCTCCCCCTCCTCCAGCGACATGCCGGCCAGATCGAAGGCGTACAGCGGCACCTCCGGTCGGGCGTCGGTCACTCCCGCCACGCGCTGGACGACCACCGCCATGGCCAGCGTCGCGATGCACACAGCGACAGAGAGTCCGACCGATGCGAACAGCCGTCGCCGAGCGTTCGTGCCTGGCCGCCTGCGACGCAGGATCTCGACGAACATCGCGACGAACGGGAAGAACGCCAACGCTGCTGCGTTCTGCCTCGTCAGGATGGTGAGCACGCCGAGGCCCACCGCTCCGGTCAGCCACGCGGTGCGACGGGCGCCGGCGGTCGGCGTCGCCACCCACCGAACGAGGCAGCCGACCTGGAGCAGGGCGAAGCCGAGCAACCACATGTCGCGCCCGACGAGCATCACGTGGGCGAAGACCGTCGGCAGCGCGAACAGGACCACAGTGGCGAGCGCGGCGCCGATCCGCTCCATCGCAACCCGCAAGATCAGGTAGCACCCGACGACCATCGCCACGCACTGACCGAAGAGGATCACCGTCGGGTGCCCGATGCCGAGTCGATCGGCGGCATCCCACAGCAGCTGGATCACCGGGGCGTACCAATCGGTCAGCGGGCCGCCCTGCGTCGAGCCGTACAGGATCAGCGAGTCGACGTTCATGTAGCCGGGACGGAACGCCCAGACGACCGTGGTCGGGGGCACCAACAGGAGGAGGACCGCGGCCACGCGTCGCAGGCGGCTGTCACCGACGGGCTGGGTCGTGTCGGGTACGCCACGCTGTCCCGTGGCAGCGGAGGTCAGTGCGGGGTGGCGTTCCTGGATGTTCACGTCGAGAGGTCCACCGGGTTTGCCTCGGAGCCGGCTCGGAGGCGATCGGCCGAGCGAGCTGACCGTACCTGCGGGCACGAGCCGTAGCATCGTCCCTGCGCAAGAGCCAAGCAGCACGCTTGCCTGCCGCCGTGCCCGCCCGCCCGTCGCCGTCAGAGGTTCCTCGATGTCCACCTTCACCAAGGAGTACCTCGCCGAGACCATCGAGATCCTGTCGGCGATCGACGCTGCCACCGTCGACGCCCTGGCCGACGGACTGGCCGGCGTCCGTGACGGCGGCGGGCGCCTGTTCATCGTCGGCGTCGGTGGCTCGGCCGGTCACGCCGGCCATGCCGTCAACGACTTCCGCAAGATGTGCGGCTTCGAGGCGTACGCGCCGACCGACAACGTCGCCGAGCTGACGGCGCGGGCCAACGACGAGGGCTGGGAGACGACGTTCTCGGCATGGCTGGAGGTGTCGCGGCTCGGTCCGGTGGACGGGTTGCTCGTGTTCTCCGTTGGCGGTGGCGATGCCGATCGCAACGTGTCCGTCAACGTCGTCCGTGCCCTCCAGTTGGCCAAGGAGCGCGACGCTGCCACCTTCGGGATCGTCGGGCGCGACGGCGGCTTCACCGCTCGGGTCGCTGACGTCGCAGTGATCATCCCGCCGCTCGTCGCGTCGCGCATCACACCGCACACCGAGGGCCTGTGCGCCGTGGTGTGGCATCTCCTCGTCTCCCATCCGGCGCTGCGGAAGGCGGCCACGAAGTGGGAGTCGGTCGCCGCGGCCGAGGCTCCTCGATGAGCGAACGAACGATCATTGCGGTGCGTCTTCGTCGCCGGCTTCGTGGCGACTGCTCATCGGCGCAATGAGAGGTTCGAGCTGGTCGAGATGTTGGAGCTCTCCATGGCGCGCCGATGAGTGAGCGAGTCTTCGAGCGAACGAACGATCATTGCGGTGCGTTCTTCGTCGCCGGCTTCGCGGCGACTGCTCATCGGCGCAACGAGGGTTCGAGCTGGTCGAGATGTTAGAGCTCTCCATGGCGCGCCGATGAGCGAGGAGACTCGATTCGGCGTCCGCACCCTGGTGGTCGGCGGCGCGGGGTTCATCGGCAGCCATGCCGTCGATCGATTGCTCGCCGAGCGAGGTACGCAGCGGGTGACCGTCTTCGACAACTTCAGCTCGGGACGCCGGTGGCATCTCGACGACCATCGCCACGACGATCGGCTCGCCGTCGTCGAGGGCGATGCGAAGGACCTCGACGCGCTGACGGCGGCGACGGAGGGACACGACACGGTGATCCATCTCGCCTCGAACCCCGACATCGCAGCGGCCATGGCCGATCCGACGATCGACTTCCGGGAAGGCACGCTGCTCACCCATCACGTCGCCGAATCGATGCGCAGGACCGGCGTCGGCCGAGTCGTCTACGCATCGGGGAGCGGCGTCTACGGCGACCTGGGGGACCGAGCGCCGGACGAGGACCACGGCCCACTGCTCCCGACTTCGACCTACGGCGCGTCGAAGCTGGCCGGCGAGGCGCTGCTGTGCTCCTATGCGCACATGTTCGGGTCGCAGGTGACGGTGCTCCGCTTCGCCAACGTCGTCGGTCCGCGCCAGACGCATGGCGTCGGGTTCGACTTCCTGCGTCGACTGCGCAAGGACCCGACCCGTCTCTCGATCCTCGGCGACGGGCGCCAAAGCAAGTCGTACATCCACGTCGCCGACGTCCTGGACGCGATGTTCCACGTCGCCGCTCGCCCGCAGGGTGCGTTCGCCGCCTACAACGTCGCAACGGGCGACGACATCACCGTCACCGAGATCGCCGCCCTCGCGATCGAGGTGGCCGGGCTGGACCCGGATGACGTGGAGCTCGAGTACTCCGGCGGATCGCGCGGCTGGCACGGTGACGTACCGGTGGTCCGCCTCGACGTCGGAGCGATCCGGGCAACGGGGTGGCGCTGCACGCGCTCGACGCGCGAGGCCCTGCGCCAATCGATGGTCGCCATGCTCGCCGACGCAGATCGGCTGGGCTGGTGACCAGCGGGGCGGTGTTCCTGGATCGCGACGGGGTGCTCAATGCGGCGGTGCTGCGCGATCGACGACCGCATCCGCCGCAGACTGCGGCGGACGTCGTCATCCTGCCCGGTGTACGTGCGGCGATCGACGCCTTCCGCCGGGCGGGGCTGAAGACCATCGTCATCACCAACCAGCCGGATGTCGCCAGGGGCACGTCTCGCGCCGCCGAGGTGGACGCCGTCAACGCGCACGTGGCGCGCGCCACTGGGGTCGACGCGATCATCGTCTGCCCGCACGACGACGACGACGGCTGCGCCTGCCGCAAGCCCCTCCCGGGGATGATCCTGGACGCCGCGTCCGCCTTCGATGTCGATCTCGCACGGAGCGTGTTGGTCGGCGACCGCTGGCGCGACATCGAGGCCGGCAAAGCGGCCGGCATCCCGACTGTGTTGGTCGATCGGGGCTACGCCGAGCAGTCGGCGCAGGATCCGACCTTGGTCGTTGACGAACTATCGGTCGCCGTCCCGTGGATCCTCGGGCGCACGAAGGACCCGACTGCATGACCGGGATCGACCAACTGCGGATCAAGATCTTCGCCGATGGCGCCGACCTCGCCGGCATCGCTGCGGCCGCCGAGGATCCCCTCATCAAGGGCTTCACCACCAACCCGACCCTGATGCGCCGCGCCGGCGTCGACGACTTCGAGCAGTTCGCCCGCAAGGCGCTGGAGGTCATCGGCGGCAAGCCGATCTCGTTCGGCGTGTTCTCGGATCGGTTCGACGAGATGTCTCGTCAGGCGCAGGGCATCGCCGGATGGGGCGACAACGTCTACCTCAAGATCCCCGTCACGAACAGCGTCGGCGCACCGAGCTACGACCTGATCGGTGAGCTGGCGGCCCTTGGTGTGCAGGTCAACGTGACGGCGCTGTTCACCATGGAGCAGATCGACGCCGTGGTGGCCCGGTTGGTCGGTGGACCGCCCAGCTACCTCTCGGTGTTCGCCGGGCGGATCGCCGACGCCGGTGCTGATCCAGTCCCGTACGTTCGCCACGCCGTGGAGGCCGTCGCCGACGAGCAGCAGGTCCAGGTGATCTGGGCCAGCCCCCGCGAGGTGCTCAACGTGGTGCAGGCCGACCAGTGCGGCTGCCAGATCATCACGATGACCGACGACCTGATCGCCAAGCTGTCCGGGATCGGCAAGGACCTCGCCCAATTCTCGCTGGAGACCGTGCAGATGTTCCGCCGTGACGCGCTGTCCGCCGGCTACGAGCTGCCATGACCGCAATCGGTGACTGGACGCGGGTGGTTCGCCCTGTGCGCAGCATTGTTCGGTCGAAGAGCTCTTGAAGTGGGGAGTGCCCCGATCAGCGCGTCGCGACCCGGCCGGACTGGGCGCGAATCGTTGCAAATCGGTAACTGGGCGCAGATCGTCGCAAAGGCGAGACGATCCGCGCCCAGAAAGGCGAATGGGACGGCCGACGATTGGGAGGCGCACTGGGACGACTACGCCTCGTCGGCGGAGGAGAACCCGGCGCAGCGGTTCCGGCGGCGCGTCGTGTTCGACCTGCTGGAACGCGACGGGCCACCGATGCGCCTGCTCGACATCGGAGCAGGGCAGGGCGACCTCCTCGCCGGCGCCGTGGAGCGATGGCCGTCGTGCGCTGTGGCCGGAGTCGAGCTGAGCGGGGCTGGCGTCGCCGAGGCGCGGCGGAAGGCACCGTCGGCGAACGTCGTCCAGGCCGACCTGCTGCATGCCACCCCGGCCATCGCCGCGCGGCTTGGCTGGGCGTCGCACGCGGTCTGCTCCGAAGTCCTCGAGCACGTCGATCAGCCCGCTGTCCTCCTACGCAACGCCCGCCCGTTGCTTGCTCCTGGCTGCCGGATCGTCATCACGGTGCCGGGTGGACCGCGCTCGGCGTTCGACAAGCACATCGGTCATCGTCGGCACTTCACACGGACCGCGCTTGGCGAGGTGCTAGCCGACGCCGGCCTCACCGACATCCGCGTCGAGGCCGCCGGCTTCCCTGCGTTCAACCTCTACAAGCTCGTGGTCCTCCTCAGGGGCAAGCGGCTGATCGAGGACGCCAAGGCCGCCACGCCGTCGGGCGCGACGACGGTGGTCACTCGCGCCTTCGACCGTCTCTTCGACGGGGCTTCCGGGCGGGGCCGGTTCGGATGGCAGCTCGTGGCGACGGCGACGTCGCCCTGAGTCAACCGCTCGAGCGCAGATGCCGATCGAGCTCGGCGAGACCATTCGGCGAGCCGATCTCGTAGTAGCGATCCTGCGCCTCGTGGCCGGCCAGCTGGCCCTCCCGTGACCATGCCGACTGTTCGTCGGCGAGATCGACGGGTGAGTCTGCCGGGAGCCGACGGATCATCTCGGCGTGGATGATCGACAGTCCGTCGTCGATGCAGTCGTAGGTCACGTCCGAGGCAAGTCGGCGCTTGTTGTAGCGCACGAGCCGGCCGTCGAACGAGGCGTTGCTCGGTTCGAGCCGGTCGTCGTTGCGGTACACGACCATCAGCGCCGGCAGCCCGACTCGCTCGTAGCTCCTGACGACCTCGCGGACGTCGAGCGTCACGTACGAGTCGCCGTACAGCGTGAGGACGGGGCCGTGCAGGTCGTGCTCCGTCACGGCGTTGCGCAGCGCACCGCCTGTGCCGAGGTGCCGGTCACCGTCGCGAGAGTAGGAGACGTCGAGCGCGAAGGTGCTGCCGTCGGAGACGTAGTCCTCGATCATCCCGCCGAGATGGCCGATGGCGAGCACGACGCGACGAACACCCTGCGCGGCGAGCCAGCGCAGTTGGTGCGCGGCGAACGGTTCGCCGGCCACGGAGAGCAGCATCTTCGGAAGTTTCTCCGTCTGCGGCAACATCCGCGAGCCGAGTCCTCCGGCCAGCACGACGCACGGCAGGTCAACCGCGGGCGAGAACGATGGAGCCATCGAAGTCGAACCGGAAGCGCGTCTCGTCGAGACCCTTCGCCGCCATCGCCGCCCGCAACGTCGCCGGCTCGTCGGCGTAGAACAGGAGGAACCCGCCGGCGCCTGCGCCGACGAGCTTGCCGCCGCGAGCACCGTTGTCGAGGGCCATCCGGTACCACTCGTCGATCATGTCGTTGGAGATGCCGGGGGAGCGGGCGCGCTTGTGCTGCCAGTGCTCGTTCATCAGGTCGGCGAACGCCGTGCAGTCGCCTGCTTCGAGGGTCGTGCGGATGCGCGCCGCCAACTCCGCGGTGAACTGCAGGGAGTCGAGCATCGAGCGGTCGCCGGACAGCGAGCGGCTGTCCTGGTCGTTGAGGATCGCCGCTGCCGATCGGCTGTAACCGGTGAAGAACAGCAGGAGGTGCTCCTCGAGCTGCTGGAGCGCGACCTCCGGGATGGCCAGCGGCGTCACGTCGACGGACCCGTCCGGGTGGAACTGGAAGCAGGTCAACCCGCCGAACGCGGCGATGTACTGGTCCTGCTTGCCGACCGGCTGCCGGAGGACGTCGATCTCCAGCTGGCAGGCCTCTTCCGCCAACGTCTGCGCCGAGACATGCTCGCGTTTGATCGCGTGCAGGGCGCGCAGCAGGCCGACGGCGAACGTGCCGGACGAGCCCAGCCCGGTGCCGGCGGGGATGTCGGCCATGCTGGCGATCTCGATGCCGGGCTCGATCTGCTGCATGCGCAGCGCTTCCCGGATGATCGGGTGGCGCAACTCGTCGATCGTGCGCGCCCGTTCCAGCTCGGAGTACTTGACGAAGTAGTCGTCGACGAACGTGCGGTTGACGGCGATGTAGCAGTACCGGTTGATCGCCGCCGAGATCACCAGCGCCGATCGCTGGCGGTAGTACGACGGCAGGTCAGTCCCGCCGCCGCCGATCGACAGGCGCAGGGGCGTGCGGGAGATGAGCATCGTCGGGTTCAGGCGCCCTTGTGGCAGCGGGCGATGGTGTTCAGCCCGCCCTTGTGGCGCGTGACCTTGATCTCGCTCGGGCGGAACCCGGCCCTGACGAGCAGCGGCCAGAGGTCGCGCGGGTCGTAGTACGCCTTGTGGTCGTCCATCTCCTCGCGCGGCGCGACGCCGAGGCGAAATGCGGCAAGCTCGAGGAACCGCTTGCCGCGCCACGACGGGACGTTGACCACGCAGACCCCGCCCGGCGACAGGATGCGGTGCATCGCGTGGGCGGTGGCCTCCGGGTCGTCGAGGTGCTCGAGCACGTTGTTGCAGATCAGCGCGTCGATGCTCTCGGTGTCGATCTGGTCGAGCACGTCCGGCAGGTGCCCGCACAGCAGCCTTCGGTGGTCGGCGGCCAAGGTCGCGTCGATCGCCACGTCGACCAGCAGGAGCGACGATGCCCCATCGAACAAGCGGAGGCTCAACGCCGCGTCGTGCCCGCAGCCGATGTCGGCAGCGCGCAGACCGCGGACGTCACCGAGGTAGCGGCGCATGCGCACGGTGGACAGCCACCGCCCGCCGCGGTCGAGCAGCGACGGGGACCGCTCCTGAGCAAAGGCGGTGGTGCGGACCATTAGTCGTACGAACCGCGGCCGGTGGCGATCGTCGCCGCATGGATGAGCAGCGTGAACACGAAGATCGAGAAGCCGGCGACCATGAGGAACAGCCCGGTCACGGCGAGGTGGTTGGTGACCGAGAGCTCGGGCAGCGCCAGATCATTCTGGAAGTAGCGCACGACGAGTGGGATGGTCGACGCCAGTCCGACGACGAAGATCGCCGAGGAGACGAACGCCGCGCGGGTGTAGCGGAACCACGGCATGATCCGACTTGTGCGGCGACCTGTGTAGTCGAAGAAGATCTTCGCCAGGCATCCGAGGAAGACACCCTGCAGGCCGAGGACGGAGAGCATCGCGCCGATGAACTGCCACGTCAGCGAGAACGTCACCGGCCCGATCGTGATCGCGCCGAACGTGACCGGGAGCATCAGGAGCAGGCCGAGGAGGAGCATCACGCACCCGGGACGGAACACGAAGAAGTCGGCTCCGTAGACGAACATCGCCCGCATGTTGATCCAGGACGCCTGGAACGGCGAGAACCAACCGAGCCGCCGGTGGTGGCTGACGCGGCCCTCCTGATCTTTGAGGAAGCGCACCGGTACCTCGCCGGTCTGCAGCTCGAGGTGGACCGACTTGAGGACCATCTCGGAGGCGTACTCCCACGATTGGGACTCGAGGTGCATGCGCTCGAGCGCATCCAGCGTGAGCCCGCGCATGCCGCAGTGGATGTCGCTGAACTTGCTCGAGTAGACGCGGTTGAGGAGCCAGGTGGTGACCGGCGTCCCGAGGTAGCGGTGGTGCGGCGGCATCGAGCCGGGTTCGATGTATCCGCGAAAGCGGGAGCCCATGACGAACTCGTCACCGACCCGGAAGCGCTCGACGAACGGCGTGAGCTGGCGGAAGTCGTACGTGCAATCGGCGTCGCCCATGATCACGTAGCGACCCCGGATGAACGGGATGGCGTCGACGTACGCCCGACCGAGGCCGCGCTTGGGCGCCCGCAGGACACGGGCGCCGGCTGCGACGGCTCGCTGGGCGGTGTCGTCGGTCGAGCTGTCGACGATGAGGATCTCGCCGCGCACTCCGGCGTCGGCGAGTCCCTTCTGGCACCAGCGCACGAACTCGGTGATCGTCAGCTCCTCGTCGAGCGCCGGCACGACGATCGAGACCTCTGGGTCGTCCTCGTCGTCGACCGGCGTCAGCAGGCGCAGCTCCGGCTCATCCAGCGGACCGGGCGTGACCGCTGGCTCGCGACGCGCGGTGATCGACTGCTCCACGGGTCGTCGATTCTGCCACGCCGACGTCGTCGATGGTCTGAATGAGTCGGACCGGGAAGGCGTTATGGCGCGCATCCAACCCAAGCTCGCGGACCAGGACGACGTGATCCGGGTCCGACCACCTCACCAGGGCACGGTGGTCGTGGCGACGGCCTTCGTCATCGGTGCGCGCACTTCACAGGTTTCACGCCGGAGTCGTTCAGCGCCATGCTCGTCGACGCCGGCCTGACGGACCCGACGACCGTTGCTGCCGGCCGTCGAAACGGCAAATGCAAGGAGTTCGAGGTCACCGATCAAAGGCCGGGTGATGCGGGTCTCGATCGTGGTCTGCACGCTTGACGATCGAGAGCGTCCAGTCCTCGCCGATCTTGCCGTCGGCGCCGGCGCCGTTGAAGTAGCGCAGGCTGACCGAGCACAGCCCGTCGGTGACGCCATACCACCGCAGGACCCGCTCGACGGTGGGCTTCGACTCGCGTACACGCTCTCGGGACGGATCTCCGCCGACTCGGCCACGGGCACCAGCTCGGGGGTGCCGTACACGGAGCACGACGACGAGAACACCAGCTCGCGCACCCCGGCCCGCAGGGCGGCCTCGACCATGGTGGAGGTGCCGTCGACGTTGGTGTGCCAGTACTTGCCCCGGTGCTCCACTGACTCACCGACGGACTTGTACGCGGCGAGGTGCACGATGGCCGTGCAGCCGGGGTCGCGCAGACGCGCTTGACGAGCGCAGCGTCGTAGATGTCGCAGTAACTCGACCGCTACCTCCGGGACCGCCAGCTCCACCAGATCGTGCGCAGGATCCCGCCAGGGCACGCGTGCTCGACGTCGGTTGCCGCGACGGCGCGGGTTCCGCGCGCTGGGTCACGGGCTGCGCGAGGGCCTGGGTGTCGACGCCGGGCTGGTCGGCCCGCTGGCCGGTCCGCGCCACCGGCTGCTGCCCGGCTCGTTCCCCGACGACCTCCCGCCCGGCGCTGGCGGGTTTGACGCCGTGACGTTGGCGGTGGACTTCGAGCACATCCCGGCATCGCCGGGATGGCGGCGCTGACCGATTCCCTGACGTCGAGCTGACCAAGCCCTCGCCGCTCCAGCGGACGACCTGCACCAGCCGACCACGAGGCCGACGACGAAGATCAGGGCGCCGGTGAGGCGGCCCCGCTCCAGCGTCCAGCGGTCGGCGAGACCCGTGATCGAGCGGCTCGCCGGCGTAGTACCTCGTCACGAGCGAGAACAGGACGGCCTGGTCGCCGAGGATGACGAATGCGGCGGCGAGATCATCGTGGCCACGTCGAAGGCCAGCGAGCCGACCTCGATCTGCCCGATCATCAGGGCGATGGTGGCGACGAGGCCGATGGTCATGGCCACGAAACCGGGGTACAGACAGCCAGCGCGGGCTGTAGATGAGCAGGAAGCGCAAGTGCCGCCAGCCGTCGCGCCAGCTGCGCAGGTGCGGCGGCCGGGTGCGGCCGTCCCTGCTCAACGTCGTCGGCACCTCGGCGATCGACAGGCCGTCGAGCGAAGCCCGGACGACGAGCTCGCTGGCGAACTCCGTCCCGGTGGTGCGCAGCCCGCGCGCCAGCACGGCGTCGCGGTCAGAAACCTCGGAGGCCGCAGTGGAAGTCCTTGACGGGGACCCGGAAGAACAGCCGGCCGATGAAGGACAGGACGGGGTTGCCGATCCGGCGTGCAGCCACGGCATCGCCCCGGGCTCGACCCGCGGGCGAACCGGTTACCCATGACCAGCTGCTTGCCGGCGCGCAGCTGTTCGACGAACGGGTCCAGGGCCTAGAAGTCGTAGCTGTCGTCGGCGTCGCACATGATCACGTAGCGACCACGGGCGGCGCGGATCCCGCCCAGCAGCGCGCTGCCGTAGCCCGGTTCGGCGATTGCCACGACCCGGGCCCGGCGTCGCGTGCGATCTCTTGCGAACCATCCGTACTGCCGTTGTCGGCCACCAGCACCTCGCCGTCGATGCTGCGCCGGCGCAGGTAGGCGGTGGCCTCGGCGATGCAGCTGGCCAACGTCTCGGTCTCGTCCAGGCACTGCATCAGGATCGTCAGCTCGCAGCCCGCCGGCCGGCGTGAGCGGTCGGGGTCGGTCTCGGCGCTGATTGGCCCAGCGTCGCCGACGCCAGCCCATCGCTGTGCTCGGCTGCGCTACCTTCCCGCCGTCCAGTCCACGTTGAGCGGAGGTCGGGGAGATGGGTGAGACGGGACGGGACGGGGTGGACCGGCGGGTAGCGATCGGCCGTCTGTCGAGCCTCGCGACGATCGGTGCGGTGGGGGCGGTCGGTGTGACCGGTGTGACCGGTGTGACGCTGCTCCCGGCGGGTGTCGCCGGGCCTTGCCGCGATCAGCAACGGTCATTGAGGTGCCCCCTGATGTCGCGCCACCGATTCGAAGGAACCTCCTTGATCCGATCGCGATCCACTCGGGCCTCGGGCTTGCCGAGCTCGAACGAGTCGAGCACCACGACGTCGCGCCGGCGCGCGCACAGTGTGCGCACGAATGTAGCCGGCGCCTCCAGCCACGGGACCGTCACGAGTCGAGGGCGCTACTCTGCGGCGCCAGCCCGGGCCGGTAGAAAGACCTGATGTGAAATACCTCGACCGCTATCTCCGGGATCGTCGCCTCGACCAGGTGGCGCGCCGGATCCCGCCGGGAGCGAAGGTGCTCGACGTCGGCTGCCACGACGGCGCCCTGTTCCGCGCCCTGGGCTACTCGCTGCGCGAGGGCCTGGGGGTTGACGCCGGCCTGGTCGGGCCGCTCACCGGTCCGAATTACCGGCTGGTCCCCGGTTCGTTCCCCGACGCCGTCCCGCCCGATGCCGTCGGGTTCGACGCCGTGACGATGGCGGCGGTGTTCGAGCACATCCCGACCGACGAGCAGGATGCCCTGGTCAAGACGTGCTGGGACGCGCTCGTCGACGGAGGCCAGGTCGTGCTGACCGTGCCGTCACCGCTCGTCGACCCGCTGCTCGACGTCCTCGCGGCGACCAGGATCATCGACGGGATCGAGCACCACCAGCACTTCGGGTTCAAGCCGGCGGACCTCGAGCCGCTGTTCGTCCGCCACGGTTTCGAACTGGCCCACCGCCACTCGTTCCAGCTCGGGCTGAACAACGTCTTCGTGTTCGTCAAGCCGGCCGGCTCGCCGCGCTGACGCGGCCACCGTCACCTCGACCGTCGGGGTGCTCAGGATGCTCGTGAACATGCAGAACATCACGGTCTGGAAGCCGAGCGTCAGGCCGAGCATGGCCGGGATCGCTGCACTGACGGACTCCCGCGTGTCGAGCTGACCGAACCACTCGCCGCTCCAGCGCACGACCTGCAGGATGCCGACGGCGAGGCCGACGACGAAGATCAGGGCACCCACGAGAGGCCGCGCCCCAGCGTCCACCGGTCGGCCAGGTCGGTGATCGAACGGCTCACCGGCAGGAGGCCGCGCTGGGTGGCGTTGTACCTCGTCACGAGGAGAAGAGCACCGCCTGGTACCCGAGGATGACGAGCGAGGCGGTGTAGATCATGGTCGCCACGTCGAAGGCCAGGGAGCCGACCTCGATGGACCCGATCATCAACGCGACCGTGGAGACGAGGCCGATCGTCCATGACCACGATGCCGGGGTATAGGAAGAGCCAGCGCGGGCTGTAGATGAGCAGGAACCGGAGGTGCCGCCACACGTCGCGCCAGCTCCGCAGGTGCGGTGGCCGGCTCCGGCAGTCCTTGCTCAGCGTCGTCGGCACTTCGATGATCGACAGGCCGGCGAGCGAAGCCCGCACGATGAGCTCGCTGGCGAACTCCATTCAAGTGGTGCGCGGCCCGAGGGCCAGTACAGCCGCGCGATCGAACCCCCAGGCCGCAGTGGAAGTCCTTGACCCGGGACACGGAAGAATAGCCGGCCGACGAACGACAGAACGGGGTTTGCCGATCCGGCGGTGCAGCCAGGGCATCGCGCCGGGCTCGATCCCGCCGGCGAATCGGTTGCCCGTCACCAGTTGCTGGCCGGCGCGCAGCTGCTTGACGAAGGGGTCGAGGGCTCAGAACTCCTAGCTGTCGTCGGCGTCGCCCATGATCACGTAGCGACCGCGAGCGGCGCGGATCCCGCCGAGCAGTGCATTGCCGTAGCCCGGTTCGGCGACGGCCACGACCCGCGCCCCGGCGACGCCGGCGATCTCCGGCGACCCGTCCGTGCTGCCGTTGTCGGCCACCAGCACCTCGCCGTCGATGCCCCGCCGGCGCAGGTAGTCGATGGCCTTGGCGATGCACGTCGTCAACGTCTCGGCCTCGTCGAGGCACGGCATCAAGATCGTCAGCTCGCAGCCCGCCGTCCGGCGCCTGCGGTCGTGGTCGGCTTCGGGAACGATCCGCCCAGTGTGGCCGACGCCACAACGGACCGGCACTCGGTCTTGAAGCGGTGGCGACTCCGTGAGGATCGTCAGCTCGCAGGCCACCGGTTGTCGCCCGGAGCACCTCGGCGAGACCTTCGGGGATGACCGATGCAGGTCGGTTCGCGCCGCCCGACACACGGTCCGATCTTCCGAGATCGGCTTCGACACAGAGCGGCGTGAGCTTCGAACGGACTCGCCCGGTCGTCGAGGGCGGACGATCAAGCTGCGCCGAGCTCGGCGACCGGGGTGGGTGCCATTGCTCGTCTGGCTGGCGTCTCAGCGACCCCGCCTGGAACGTCGCGTCTCATGGTTCGTCATGGTTTCGGGCATCGGCGTTCAGGAGCGCCGCAGCATCACCCCGTGGATCCGAACTCCGGATAGCCTTTCGTCTATCGCGGTCCGGATGCCTGTCGTGTCGCGCTTCGGCGAGTTTGGTGGTCTTGGTCTTGGTCGCGATATCGCCTGACGAGTACGCCAACAGGGCGGCGGTTGCGACGACCCCTCCCATCCGACGATGGGGCTTCGCTCGATTCATCGCTCCATTCGCTGTGAGCGCGGCGATCACGTTCGTTGCCTTCTACCCCGGTCATGCGAACGGCGACACGGCCAACGCCTATCTCGCCGCTTTGGATCGGATCATCACCGATGACTGGGTCCCGACGACGAACGTTCTCATCTTCCGAGCCGCTTTTGCGGTCTGGAGGAGTCCAGCCTCGGTGCTCCTCCTGCAGTGTCTCTTGATGTGGGGCGGACTGGCGGGGATGACCTATGCAGTGAACCGAGCTTTGTCGACGCGTTCAGCTCGATACTTCATCCCATTGGGATTCCTGCCCTTTGTGTTTCCATACGTCGGAGCGCTCGTGAAGGACAGCCTCTCCGCGACGCTGTTCGTGGCTGCCACCGCGCTCCTGATGATCGAGCGCGTTCTGAACCGCCGTAGGGCCTGGTTGATGATCGGAGCGCTCGGACTGTTCTGGGTGGCATTCCTTGTCAAAATCTCCGTGTTGCCAGCCGTCCTGCCAATCGTCGTGTACATCTCGCTGCGGCTCTGTCCACACCGCGGTCGTCGTGGTGCCTGGCTGATTGCCGTCTGTTCATCTGTCGGCGGGTTGTTCGCTCTGACCATCTCGCAGTCCGCCGTCGATGATCTCGTCGCGTCTGAGGACGCAAACATCCAACACGCGCTAGAGATTTTCGACCTGGCGGGAATCACTCATTACAGCGGCGAGAACGTGCTCGGCGACGTCATCGTGCCGCCATCGCAGTTTGCGGCGATCACGACCGGCAACTGTTACGACTCACGCGGTTGGGACTCGCTCGCGTTCGGTCCGTGCAACTTCGTGCGAATGAACGCGTTGCCAATCTGGCATACCGACCAACTCACACGGCAATGGAGGGATGCGATACTTGCCCATCCGGCAGGGTACCTCCGCCACCGACTCACCCACTTCGCGAGCTTCTCGTTGAATCCAGGAACGAATCAGTTCTATGGCGATTACGTGGACGCGCGCTTGGACTGGACTCCGCGTCAGAACGTCATCATGGACTTCTACGGCGAGGTGGTCGAACTGAGCGGTCAATGGCCGCACACCCGGCCGATCCTGTGGGAAACTGCGAGTGCTGCGATCCTTGTCTTCCTGATCAGGCGGCCGCGGCGACGGCGGGTCGGCCGATTCGACGCAGTTCTCATCACTTTGATGGTCGGCAACATCCTCTTCTATGGCGCCTGGTTCGTGGTCGGAGCCGCGTCGGAGTATCGGTATTCGTTCACGGTAATCGTCTCGTGCCTCGTCGCCACCGCCGTAATGATCGTCGAGTGGCGCAGCCGGAGTGTTGCTGCGGCGAGGATCTCGGGCCAGGTGGAGGGCTCGAGCGACCCACCCGCCGAAATCGGGCGTGATCCGACCTGAGCGGGGACGTCTCCGTCGTGCCCCGGCTGTCGGAAGCTGCGGGGATCGCGAGATGGCGGGGGATACGAGATCGCAGCCCGGCCGCCGGTCGTACGTTCGGGGCCCTTCGACCGGCGTGTCCTGTGTCGAGCGACGCCTGCGCTTCAACACGATCGGCGGCGGTGCCGCGTAGCATCGTGGCCCGTGAACGCTCTGCCCACCCCGGCCTGGCGCGGACCGCGGCCCTCCGCGGAGCACCGCGTTCCGGGTTGGACGATCGGTTCGCCAACGTTCGCCGCCGACCGTTTCGACCGTGAACGCAGGTCCTCGCCGTGGGCCGGCCATCGTTGGTTCGTCTACGACCTCATGACGGTGATCCGACCGCAGCTGGTCGTGGAGTTGGGCACCCACTTCGGCTGCTCGTTCTTCGCCATGTGCCAAGCGGTCGCCGATCACGATCTCTCCACGGAGCTGGTCGCCATCGACACCTGGCAGGGCGACGAGCACGCCGGGTTCTACGACGACTCGGTCTTCGACCAGTTCGAGCGCTGGGGTCGCAACAGTTACCCCGGCGTCGCCACCCGAGCGTTGCGCATGATGTTCGACGAAGCGCTTTCGGTGATCGATGACGGCACGATCGACCTGCTGCACATCGACGGCTTGCACACCTACGAGGCCGTCTCACACGACTTTGCGACTTGGCGACCCAAGCTCGGCCCGCACGCCACGGTGATGTTCCACGACGTCGCCGAGGAGAGCGGGTACGAATCGTCACGTTTCTGGGCCGAGATCAGTGACGATTCGGGCGGCTTCACGTTCGTCCACAACTTCGGTCTCGGCGTCCTCACAGCCGATCCGGCGTTGGCGGCGCTCCTGGCATCCGACGAGTTCGCCCAGATCGCCCGGTACTATCCGGCTCAGGCCGCGGCGGACGTGCGTGAGATGCGCATCGAGGACGACGGGCGACTGCTGCAGGATCGCCAGGCGATCGTCGAGCACCAGGCTCAGCTGATCGCCGATCGCGACGGAGCGCTTGCCGCACAGGCTCAGATGATCGACGCTAAACAGGCGCTGATCGAGCACCAGGATCGCTTGATCGTCGATCGCGACGACGCGTTGGCGGCGCAGGCACGGCGCATTGACGACCTCGTTGCGGGGGCCGCCGATGCCGTCCCACACGGCTGATCGACGCTGAGATCGATGTGCTCGCGCCCCTGACGAGAGTCCGGCATCGCGCTCGGCGAGCGCTCCATCGCCCCGCCGCAGCCATGCGCGACGAGCTCGTGCGCGCCCACCTCATCGGTCGAGCGGCGGCGCCGTACCTGCCGGCGGGACTCATCGCCGCGATCCAGCGAGGGCGGGCGGCCCTCAACCGGACCGCCGCGTGGCGCAGGGTGAAGCCGGACGGAGCGTGGCCTGAGAGCGGGCCGGGGGCTCTGATCGCCCGGGTGTTCGACGCCGACTTCTACGCCGCAACCTATGGCGGAGCCATCGGGAGCGAGAAGCCGCTGCGGCACTACCTCGATGTCGGGTGGCGCAAGCGCTTCGACCCGTCACCGATGTTCGACACCGGCTGGTACCTGGAACACTTCATCGCCGAGGGCCACGACGAGGTCGAGCCGCTCGCTCACTACCTGGAGCGAGGCTGGCGCGAAGGTCGCGATCCGTCCCCGTGGTTCTCGACACACTGGTACTCGGCGGTCAACCCCGACATCGGACCCCAGACCAACCCCCTCGTTCACTATGTGGAGTCCGGCCATCGAGAGGGCCGGACGGTTTCCGAATCCCACACCAACGACCTTCTCGGTGATCGTCGCGACGCAGCGTCGACGCACCGCCACGTCGGTATTCAGCAGGCGCGGGCGATGGAGGAAGGCGGGGAGGAGGTCCCGGTCTCGCTGCGGATGGTGAGCGGACGCGAGTACGACCTGGTGTCGTTCGACGTGTGGGACACCCTCCTCGTCCGCGACCGCCCCGCTGACACGGCGAAGGTGTCGACGGCGCGCCGGATGGCCATCACCGCCGAGTCACCGAGCTCGACGTGGTCGCTCTTCGAGCTGCGCGTGCGCGTCGAGGCGACGATGGCCGGTGAAGTCGACCACGAGGAGTACGAGCTCGAGCACGTGTTGCGTCGGACGATCGAGGCAGCCGGGCTTCGCGTCGCCGACTCAACCGCGCTCGCCGCCAGGTTGGCCGAGGCCGAGCTCCAGGACGAGCTCGCCGGCACGGTCCCGATCCCGGAGAGCGTCGAGCTGCTCAACCGGCTGCTCGAGACCGAGGGCGGCCCAGCCGTGGTCGCCTTGTCCGACTTCTACATCGGCGCCGCAGGGCTCGCTCGACTGCTCCGCCACCACGGCGTCGACACGCAGCGCATCGCCGTGGTGAGCTCCGTCGACGAGGGCGCGTCGAAGCGCCTGGGCACGATCTACAAGCTCATCGAGAGCCGCTTCGACGTGGTGCCGTCTCGCCACCTGCACGTCGGCGACAACGTCGTTGCTGACGGCGAGATGGCGCGCGCAGCTGGCGCCGACGCCATCGTCGTCACGCCGCTCGATCGCCATCTCCCCGGACCGGGCAGGCTGACCCGGTCGTGGTACATCGACGCGGTCCTGGAGGTGGAGGCCGAGCTCGATGAGGTCGCGGCGACCACGGTGGGCCGCGCCGACGCGACGATCTCCGAACGAACGGCCTTCGCTGCGGGCGTGCGAGCGGCGGCGTTCGTCGTTCCCTTCGTCGCCGGCGCCATGGAACGGGCGATCGAGGTCGGTGTTGACACCGTGCACTACCTCAGCCGCGAAGGTGCCTCGGCAACCAGGATCCACGCTCAGGTCGCCGACACCTTGTTCGGCCGGCACGCGCCACGTGCCGTGCACCTCGAGGTGAGCCGGCGGTCGACGTTCGGCGCCTCACTCCGCGCGCTCGACGACGAGTCGATGTCGCGCATGTGGCGGCAGTACGCCAACCAATCGCCCATCGGGTTGTTGGCGTCGCTGAACGTCGATCCGGCCGAGTTCGCAGAGCCCCTGCGTCGCGCCGGGCTGGAACCCGACTGGCCCATCGGCGACATCGGCCGTCACCTGGGCATCCGGCAGTTCCTCGAACGGCCCGACGTCGAGGCCGCCATCACGTCGTCGCTGCGCGCCCAACGCGCCGCGCTGCTGCGGTACCTCGACGATTTCGGCTTCACGGGTGCGACCAGCGTCGTGGTCGACGTCGGCTGGCGCGGCACGATCCAGGACAACCTGTGCCACCTCCTGCCCGATCGAGAACTGCACGGCGTCTACCTCGGACTGTTTCCCTTCCTGAACCCGCAACCGGCCAACGGAACGAAGCGCGCCGTGATCTTCGACGGGAACCGTGGCGACCCGTTCTCCTTCGTCAACCCGCCTGCGGCGCTCGAGGCACCGCTAACCCCGCCGATCGCATCGGTGCTGGGATACCGCGAGGTCGAGGGTCGGATCGAGCCCATCCCCCACGTCGAGCGCGGTCGGGCCGACCATCTGGTCGTGGCCTTCCAGGACGGGCTGCGACTCGGCGCGCCCGTCGCCGCTCGTCGGTACGTCGCCTGGGGCGCGTCGACCGAGATGCTCCGTGCCGGACTGCAGGAATCGATCCGTCGCTATTACTCCACTCCTTCACCTGGCGTGGCCGACATCTGGTTCTTTTCTGCGCACGACGACACGTTCGGTGCTTTGAACGTCACCCCGTACGGGAAGTCCCGGCCGGACATGAGCCTGACGTACGGCGGCATCGAACCGCGCCAGCGCGTGAGCGCGGCGGCGAGTTTGTGGGCCGAGGGCTGGGCTGCGTGGTTACCAGTTCGGGCGCTCGACGTGATCCGTCGCCAACGCGAGGAGCTGCGGTGAGTCAGACAGTCGTCGGCGACGATCCGTACCTGCACCAGTACTTCTCCCGGTTCCAGGTGACGCGGTCCGTTGGGGACTCGCCTCGTCGGGTGGTTTTCATCCTCGGTTCGACCAACGTAGGCGGGGGCACCTACGTCGTCCTCGAGCACGCCCAATGGCTGCTCGATCAGGGCTGGGACGTGATCGTCGCTGCGATGTACCACGATGCCGGCACCCGCTGGCACCCGGCACTCGATCGTGTCGAGGTGGTCTCGCTCGAAGAAGCGGAGCGCGCCGAGTTCGACGTCGCCATCGCGACCTGGTGGCCGACCGCGTACGAGCTGCCGCGCGTCCGTGCCCGTCACTACGTCTACCTCGTGCAGTCGGTCGAGGCGCGCTTCTACGGCGAGGAAGAGCAGGGCAAGTGGGCCACCGCGCTCGCCGAGCTCACCTACACCTTCGGGCTGACGGTCATCACCATCGCCGAGTGGATCCAGCTCTACCTCGCCATGCGTCATCGGGTACCGGCACTGCTTGTCCGCAACGGGATCCGCAAAGACGTGTACAACCCGATGGGTCCGGCGGTCAGCGCACGACAGAGCGGGCGGCTGCGGGTGCTCGTCGAGGGGCCAGTCGACGTGCCGATGAAGCGCGTCGCCAGCGCCATCGCCCTGGCCCGCGCCGGTGGTGCCGACGAGGTGTGGTTGATGACCGGCGCGCCGCCAGGTGACGGCGCCGGCGCCGACCGCGTCTTCGAGCGGGTGTCCGTCGAGAGCACGCCGACGCTGTACCGGTCGTGCGACGTCCTGGTCAAGCTCAGCCAGGTCGAGGGCATGTACGGCCCGCCGCTCGAGATGTTCCACTGCGGAGGAACGGTCGTGACCTACGACGTGACCGGCCACGAGGAGTACGTCGACCACGGCAAGAACGGGCTCGTGGTGCCCATGAACGACGAGCAGGGCGTCGTCGACGCGATCCGATCGCTGAAGCGTGACCCGGCGCTGCTCAGCCGGTTGCGTGGAGGGGCTCTGGCGACGGCTGCCACCTGGCCGGATTGGCTCGAGTCGTCGTCCCACTTCGGGCGCCTCATCGCATCCATCGCCGCCCTGCCCGGCCCCGACAACTGCTCGATGCTGCTCGCCATCAGGGGTGCGCAGCGGGACTTCCCATGAGCGAGGGAGTCTTCGACCGAGCGAATCATCAGCACGGTCTTTCCGCTGATGGTCGAGCTCGTGCTGCGCTCCTGCTCAGCGTCACCGGCCACCGCGAGGTTCTTGAATGATCGGGGCGTTCCAGCGCGTCCGCTCCGAGCGGACCACGACGCAGCTACAGCTGGTCGTCCGGTTGGCCCGGCGCCAAATCGCCCAGCGCTACCGCGAGTCGCTGCTCGGCGGTGCGTGGGCGCTGCTCAACCCGCTGATCCTGCTCGGGCTCTACTGGTTCATCTTCGCCAAGGTGTTCGAGAGCTCCTGGATCGGACCGGAGTCGACGGCCTCCTACGCACTGCTCATCTACTCGGGGATCGTGATCTTCACCCTCTTCTCGGAGATCGCCAACAACGCCACCAACGTGGTCCAGAACAACTCGCTCCTCATCAAGCGAACGACGGTCAGCGCGAGGGTGCTGCCGCTCGCCTCGTCGCTGGCGTCGGTCTTCACCTTCGCGCTGAACAGCGTTCCCTTCCTGATCATGTTCGTGCTGTTGGAGGGCAAGGCACCGCCGGCGACCGCCTTCTTGACGCCTGTGCTCGTCCTCTTGCTGCTTACGCTGGCAACGGGAATCGGGATGATCATCGCCTCCATCGCCGCGTACTTCCGTGACGTCCAGCAGGTCGTGCCGCTGCTGACGACGGCGACCTTGTTCCTGAGCCCGATCTTCTACCCGCTCGATGAACTGCCCCCGAACATCCGCGGCGCCATGGAGTACCTGACCCCGCTCGGCATCATCCTGCCGGCCTCCAAGAAGCTGCTCTTCCTCGGTGAGATCCCGTCGCTGTGGCCGCTCGTCGGGTACGCCATCGTGGCCGTGGTCGTCTTCGTCATCGGCTGGTCGGTCTACGGCGTCGCGTCGCGGGGTTTCAGCGATGTCGTCTGAGGTCGTCCTGCGCGCCGAGCACCTCACGAAGGTGTACCGGGTCTACACCCGGCCTCATCATCGGCTGCTACAGGCGTTGGACGATCGGTTGGGTCGGGGTGGACGGCACTGCTTCGAAGTACCGGCGGTCTCGGACGTCTCGTTCGAGCTGCGTCGCGGCGAGGGGCTGTCGATCATCGGTCGCAACGGCAGCGGTAAGTCGACGCTGCTGGAGATGGTCGTCGGCACGCTGCAGCCGACCGCTGGTGGGGTCCATCGTGTCGGGCGGGCGTCGGCGCTCCTCGAGCTCGGTGCGGGGTTCAACCCGGACTTCACGGGTCGGCAGAATCTGCGGATGTCGGCGGCGATCCAGGGCCTCAGCGAGGCCGAGATCAGAGCGATCGAGCCGGAGATCGAGGCCTTCGCCGAGATCGGTCCGTTCATCGACGAGCCGGTGCGGACCTACTCGAGTGGCATGTACGTCCGCTTGGCTTTCGCTGCGGCCGTGCACGTGTTCCCTGACCTCCTCGTCGTCGACGAGGCACTCGCCGTCGGCGACATCTTCTTCCAGCAGAAGTGCTTCGACTTCATCGACAAGCGCCTGATGGGTGCGGCCAAGCTGATCGTCACCCACGACCTGGCCAGCGCCGTGAGGCTTTCGAACCGCTGCCTCGTGATGGACGGTGGTCAGGTGGTCTTCGACGGCGAGCCACTGGAGGCGGTCGAGGTCTACACGGCGCTCAACCTGCGTGAGCGCAGCACGCGCACAGGGTCGCTTGTCGCGCGTCCCGTCGCCACCGGCGACGCGCCGGGTGCCGAGGATTCGCCTCCCAGTCTCGACGAGGAAGTGGAGATGGACGCCGGCGCCGTAGTAATCCCTCCGGGCCGGGCGTCAGCGCCCGAGCTAATGCGGGTCGAGCGAGCGTGGGTGCGCCGCAGCGACGACACCGCCGGTGACGTGGCACTCGACGCCGCGGCTGCGATCGTTACGCCGGGTGAGCGCATCACGCTGTCGTTCGAGGTCTTCCTCGGCCTCGACATCGAACGGCCGGTGTGGGGCTACCTGGTTCGCGATCGGGTCGGCAACGCCCTGTTCGGCCAGAACACGCTGGGTTCAGACATCCGGACCAGCCCGTTGGCCGCGGGCTCCTACGTCGTGGAGCTCGAGCTCGAGTGGCCGGAGGTCGAGCAGGGCGACTACTCGTTGACGGTCGGGTTGGGATCGGGAGACCACCCGCTGCACCACGACATCATCGGCTGGGTCCAGAGCGTGTTGCGGCTGGTCTGTGTGCCCCGCCGACCGGTCCACGGCAGCTTCAACAACGATCTCCGATCCGTGCGCGTCGAGGCGCAGCAGGGGTCACGGCCGGGCGTTCGGCTGGAGTCGCGGTGAGCCGAATGGTCGTGAGGAGCAGGCGGCAGCCGTGATCATTCGGGAGCTCGACGACGACGCCGCACGCGCCGTAATCACCGAACGACTGATGCCGACGTTTCTGGAGCTGGTGTTCAGCAAGTGGGACCCGGCCTTTCGGGAGACGCCCGAGGGCAAGCAAGGCATGACGGTGGCGTTGGTGGATCGGTACCTGGATTCCCGCCGCCACGGCGTGCCCTGGCTCGACCGCGCCATCGACCTGTCGAGCTCCCGCATCGTCGAGATCGGGTGCGGGACCGGGTCGAGCACCGTGGCCATGGCCGAGCATTGCCAGTGGGTGGTGGCGCTCGACGTTGACCAGTCGTCTGTCGATGCAGCCCGGGCCCGAGCCGTCGCTCACGACGTGGCGAACGTCGAGTTCCGCTCCTGCCCGCCCGAGGAGATCCTGGCCGCCGCCCTGGCCGTCGCCGACGCCGACGTGTTCGTGCTCTTCGCGGTGTTGGAGCACCTGACCGTCGCCGAGCGGCTGCAGACGCTCACCTCCCTGTGGGAGGCACTTCCTCGTGGGGGGGCGATCGCCATCATCGAGACGCCGAACCGGTTGACCTATCGCGACCGGCACAGCTCGGAGGTGGACTTCCTGCACCTGCTACCTGACGAGCTCGCCTTCCGCCTCGTCGATCTCTCGCCCCGGGCCGCCTATCGCGACGTCGTGGGCCGCGCCGCAGCGAATCCGAGCCCGATCGACGCCAGCGTCGGACGGGTCCGCTTCGGCCTCGGCGCCAGCTTCCACGAGTTCCTCGCCGCGCTCGACGAGCCGCTCGAGGAGATTGTGATCGCGGACGGCTACGAGGACGAGATCACGTCGTGGTTCGGCATCCACCTCGACGAGCTCTTGCTGCTGCAGTACATGCTCGCCGAGTCGATCGCCGTGCCCTGCGCCTTCGCCCGGTCGGTGCTGAACGTTGTGTTGCGCAAGCCGACGGGTGCCGATGATCGCTCGGCGGCGGCGGCCTTCAACGCAGCGCGACGCGAGGCCCTGACGGGCCGCTACCCGCTGGCTCCGCCCGGGTGGCACGACCAGCCGGCGGCGCAGCCGAGCGGACCCTCCACGGCGCCCGCCCCCGCGGGTCCGGAGCGGGGAAACCGTCGCCCTGTGCTCGACGTCCTCGTCGCCACGGCGCGCTCGGCGGCCCGTCGCGTCGCCGATCGGGTCGGCCGCTGACGATGCCCGTTACCGGGCCGCTGATGGCTTCCGAGCCACCACCATGCGCTGCGCCACCGATGGGACATCACCGGTGCGAAGCACGTCGTCGAGAGCCGGCCGTAGGGGTCGGTTGCGTGGTGGTCAGGTCGGCGCGAGGTGTGAACGGTCGAACAGGGAGTAGCGCTCGACCTCGCCCGCCGCGCCCCACCGGCTGCTCCACGCCGTCCGGTCGTCTTCCGTTAACGGTGCGAGCGAACCATGGCTCGCCACGGTGACGGACGCGAACGGTGTGACGAGGATGCGCCAACCCGCGTCGAGCGCTCGCCGGCCGTAGTCAGCGCCCGCCAGCTGCGCAGTTGGGGCGTCCCCGACGCCGCCGAGCTGCCAGAAGACATCGCAGCGGGCGGCGAAGCAGAGGGCCGGGACGGCACTCACCTCGCGCGTCACCCGCATGGCACCCCACGCGCCGACGGCGTCGTGATCGAACCCGAACCCCACCGCATGCGGGCCGCCGTGGAACGACATCCCGTTTGCACCGACACGGCCGTCCGGCAGGTAGATGTTCGGCCCGACGGCGGCCACGTCGGTGATCTGAGCGAGCGGCAGCAGTTCGCCGATGAGGTTGCCGCCGCGCAGCCGCACGTCGCCGTCGACGACTAGCAGCACGTCTCCGCCGGCCTGGCCGGCTGCGTGATCGATCGCCATCGGCCCCGGGAGATCGTCGTCCAGCCCGATGATCTCGACGTTCGAGTACTGCGAATCGCGCAGCACCTCGCCGACGACGGCCGGCAGGTCACCGTCGACGCGACGGACGAGGATGCTGACCTTCGGCGCGCCACGGGTCGTGCGATGGAGGCGGAACGAGAACGCCACATCCGTCACCGGTGTGATGCCGGCCTTCAATCCGATGCGCTGGCAGTGGGCGCGGACGGCTCGCTCGGCGCCGATGAGCGTGGCCGGCTTCGCTTCGGGGTCGGCGGCGACGGACCCCTTGATGGCGCGCCAGCGGTAGAGCCGTTTCGGGATGTGGGCGGCGCGCCCGAAGTGCTCGACGGCGCGCAGGACGAGGTCGTTGTCCTGGGCGCCCTCGAACTGCGGCGACAAGCCGCCCGACGCGACGCAGAACTCGCGGTTGATGCCGACCAGGTGGCAGAAGTAGTTGTGCCCACGCAGCCGCTCGGGCGAGAAGTCGGGCTTGTCGTAGACGAAGACGGTCTCACCGGCGACGTCAATCAGGCACTCGTCCGAGTAGACGATGCCCAGGTCCGGGTCCGCGACGAACGCGGCCAGCAGCTCCTCGACGGCGATCTCGGTGAGCTCGTCATCGTGGTCGAGGAACGTGACGACAGACGAGGTGGCCATGGCGAGAGCATCGTTCGTCGCCGCGACGATCCCGCCGTTCGTGGCTCGGTGGTGGACCCGGACGCGCTCGTCCTGGTGGGGGAGTTCGCCGAGCCGGGCGCGCACGTGCGGGAGGGTGGATGCGTCGTCGACGATGCACCACTCCCAGTTCGGCGATCGCTGCCCGAGCACCGACGCGATGCAGGCGTCGAGGACGGGTGCCGGCGGGTCGAAGACCGGCGTCAGTATGCTCACGCGCAACCCAGCAGAAGTTCCGCCGAGCACGCCCCGCACGCTAGCGGTACCAGCCCCGACGAGTCCGCCCGCCGACCCGCGCCGAGGAGGATCAGCCCCATGTCCGTCGTTCGTACGTCGGCGATGCGCGCGCTGCTCGAAGACCACGACGGCGTGGTGTCCTTCGACGTGTTCGACACCCTGCTGTGGCGCCGCTACCCCCGCCCGGTCGAGGTCTTCCACGACGTCCCGCGCGCCGCCGCACGCTTGGGCCTGGGTCTTCCCACCGTCGGCGGCGCAGCGTTCGCCACCGCCCGCCAGGCCGCGGAAGCGGCCGCTCGAACGGTGGCCACAAAGGAACTGGGGAGCAACGAGGTGACGTTGCGCCAGGTGCACTTCCAGCTCGCCCTCGCGCTCGGCTGGGACACCAGCGACCGCGCCGTGATGGACGACCTGCGCACGGCCGAGCTGGCTGCGGAGGCGGATGCGCTGGTGGCCGATCGCGAGCTGCTGGCGCTCGTCGGCGAGCTGGCCGAGGCCGGCCGCAGGATGGTGCTGGTGTCCGACAGCTACCTGTCGGCCCCGAACATCGACTCGCTCGTCACGGGCGCCGGCTACCCGGAGGGAGCCTTCGAGCGGACGTTCGTCTCTAGCGCCTTCGGGGTCTCCAAGTCGTGCGGGCTCTTCGACGTGCTGATCAATGAGCTCGACCTCCACCCGGCGCGTCTGCTGCACGTCGGGGACCTTCCGAGCGCCGACGTGGCGCCCGTCACGGAGCTCGGCGGACGTGCCGTGCGGTGGCCCGTCGCCCGGGACGAGGCCATCGCCCTCACCGTCGCGGAGACCGGGACCGAGTCGCTTCCCATGCGCGTGTGCGCCGTCGGCGGTGACGTGACGACGGGCGACGCGGGGATCACCGCGCTGCGGGCCCGGCTGATCCTGCCCGACGACCTCATCGACGCCGGCGAGCGGGTGCTCACCGGCTTCGAGCGCTTCGGCCGCCTCGTCTACGGGCCGGCGCTGGTCGGTTTCGCCAACTGGGTCTGCTCCAGAGCGGATGAGCTCGGGCTGGGCCGCCTATACCTCTTCCAGCGCGAGGGTCCGGTGCTGGCCGAGTTCATCGAGCGGGTCGCCGCAGCGCGTGGGCAGTCGATCGAGACCGCAGTGCTCGACGTGTCGCGCGCCGCGCTGGCTCCGGCGCGCCACGAGCGCGTCACCGTCGGCTACCTCTCCGACCTGCTCTACGGGCGACGACCGCGCCCGGCCGACGAACTCGTCGCCGCGCTCGGCCTGCACCCGGGCGACCTGGCCGGCTGGACGGCCGATCGACGCGTCACGCGCCTCGACTCACGGGAGCTCTACACGCTCCTCGACGACGACGAGCAGTTGATGAAGGCCGCCCAGACCGAACTGGAGCGTCGGCGAGCCGGCGTGCACCGCTACCTCGAGTCCGTCGTCGCCCTCGATGCGGAACACCTCGGCGTCGTCGACCTCGGTTGGGCCGGCTCCATTCAGCGATCCCTCTCCTCCGCCCTCGCCCAGATCGGCTTCGCCGGCGTGCTGCGCGGCTTCTACCTGGCCACCAACGTCGGTGCCCAGCGCAACCTCAGCGCGGCCAACCGCATCGAGGGATTCATCGCCCACCTTGGGTCCCCCGACGAGCTGCAGCCGATCTTCCGCAACCCTGAGATCATCGAGCAAAGCTGTCTCACCCGCGGCGGTTCGATCACCGGGTACGACGACGAGGGCAACCCGCAGCGGGCCCACGACGACATCGAGGCGAACCAGTGGAACGCCATCGCCCGGGTGCAGGACGGGGCACGATCGTTTCTCGACGAGTGGGCGGCGCACGACGCCCAGAGGTACGGCCGAGGGCCGGCGGTCGCCACCGAGGTCTGGCGCATCGCTGTGCGCCAGGCCCTGCTGCGATTCGCCGCCCGGCCGTCGCGCCTCGAGATCGAGCTGTTCCGCACGTGGCGCCACGACGACAACCTCGGGGCCCGCTCCGTTGAGGCGATGGTGCCGGCGATCTTCGAGGACCGCAGCCCGGCCCGCGCGATGCTCGCCAGCGTCCTCGACATGGACGAGCTTCTCTGGGCGTCGGCCGTCGCCACGCTCAACGGCGGCGAGGTCGACTCCGAGCCGGTGACCGTCTCGGGCCTGATCTCCGACGTCGGCCAGAACCGCACGGCCGTGGCGCTGACGGCCGTCGGCCGCCGCGCCGACAACCTCGTCGCCGTGTACGTCGGCGCGGAGGGCCGGCGCCTCGGATCCGTCCGCCTCGCCATCTCGTGCGGTCCAGCGATCGTGCGGTTGCGCAGGATCAGCGTCGAGCTCCAAGACGCCGACACCTCGGTCACCGAGCAGTTCTCCTCGTTCCAGCAGGTGTCCGTGGGTCGCGGCGCGAAGGCCGTCGCCGCCGACCGGGCCGTCGTGAAGGGACGCACCCTGCGCCTCACCGTCCCGCTCAAGGCGACATCGCAACGCCTGGCTTCGAGCCAGCGACTGCGCGTGCTCGTCGAGGTGGAGGCCGAGCCGTTTGAGCCGGTCCGCAGCGCGCTCGTGCAGGGGGCCCTGGCCCGAGGTGAGAGCGTCGCCCGCCACTCAGTGCAACGGCTGTTGCCCCGTGCCAAGCAAGCGATGCAGGCCACAGGCACCGGTCGTGTGGCCCGCCGCCTCGTTGCCGACCTGCAGAAGTCCGGTGTCGCCCGATCGATCACCCGGCGCTGAGTCGGCCGACGATCTGCGTCGCCAGCGCGACGTCGCCGTCGCCCGCTCGCGCGCCGTCGAACACGAGCTGGGCGTGGCACGCGGCGAGATCCTCCGGCTGCAACGGGCGATGTGGCGGCGCACGCGTCGGCAGCGGCGGGCGGCCGCGCTGTGGCAGCGGCTGCGGACGCTCGTCGCCCGATGACGACGCAGCCGCGCTTCTCGCTCATCGCCGCGCTCGATGATGGAGCTCCACGTCAGCGGGGCGCGGAGATCCAGCGGGCGCTGCGTTCGGTCCTGGCCCAGACGTGCCGCTCGTGGGAGCTGCTCGTACCGGACCGGGTAGACGGCGACGTCCTCGGCGATCGGCGCGTGCGGGCGGTGTTGCCGGCTGCCGATCCGATCACCGCCGCGTCCGCCGGCCTGGCCGTCGCGCACGGAGAGTTCGTGGGCGTGCTCGAGCCGGGCGGGTGGCTGGATCGGGATGCGCTGGCCGCCGTCAACCATGCCATCGGCGCGACGGGCGACGTCGACCACGTCTACACCGACGAGGTGCTGCACGGCGAGGGCACGACCGTCGTGATGCGCAAGCCCGACTGGTCGCCCGAGCGCCAGCGCGGACAGGACTACTGCGGCCAGCTCTCGCTCTACCGCCGATCGCTCGCCGATGAGGTCGGTGGGCTACGCCCCTCCCTCGGCGCCGCGGCGCGCCACGACCTGAGCCTGCGGGTCGCGGAACGGGCGCGGCGAACGGTCCACGTCCCGGCCGCGCTGCACCACCGCACCGTCGAAGCCGCCACCGCGGACGAGGTCGAGACGATGCTCCGGGCGATCGACCTGGACGCGGTGCGCCAGCACCTCGAGCGGCAGTCGGTCGTCGCCGACATCCGGGCACGTGGCTCGTCGTGCGCGATCCGCCGTCGGGCGGGCATCGCGCCGGTGAGCGTGGTCGTCCCGACCGCCGGTTCCAGCGCCGAGGTGTGGGGGATCGACCAGCCGCTGGTCGTCGGGGCCTTGCAGTCCTTGCTCGACGTGACGGACCACCCGCGCTACGAGGTCGTCGTGGTCGTCGATCCGGTCACCCCGCCGGCGGTGCGGGCTGCCATTTCGGCGCTCCCGGTCGTCCTCGTCGACGGGGTGGGCCCCTTCGACTTCGCCGCCCGCTGCAACGCCGGCGTCGCCGCCTCGGCGGGCGATCACGTCGTCCTGCTGAACGACGACGTGCTGATCGAGCAGCCGGACTGGCTGACGGCCATGGTCGGCCACCTCGCCGACCCGGGCGTCGGGATCGTCGGTGCCCGCCTGCTCTACGCCGACGGCACGCTGCAGCACGCCGGGATCCTGCTCAACGAGCACCCGCGGCACATCTTCGCCGGGTTCGCCGGCGACGACCCCGGACCCTTCGACCTGCTGCGAGTGGCTCGCGAGGTGAGCGCGGTGACGGGAGCCTGCCTGGCGACGACACGAGTGCTGTGGGACGAGCTCGGTGGCCTGTCGAGCGACTTCGCCGTCGCCTTCAACGACATCGACTACTGCTTGCGGGCGGCGGCGGCCGGTCGACGCACCGTGTGGACGCCGGAGGCGACGCTGTACCACTTCGAGTCGCAAACCCGGCAGCCGCCGGCGTCCCGAGACGAGGTGGAGCGGCTCGAGGCCCGCTGGGGGCACGTGTTGCGCCGCGACCCGTACGGCAGCCCCGGCTTCGAGCCGGGCCAGGCCTCGTGGATCGAGCGGCAACGCCCCGGTGCCACCGACCTGGTCAGGCGAGCTTCAGCGACGTGGCGGAGGCATCGCCAGCGCGCCAGCTGATCACCTGGCTGAGCCGAGCGAGCACACGTGGTCGCGCGCGGCTTCGAAGCGCGGAAGCAGCCCCGCGGCGCCTGCTGCGGCGAGGCTCGGTGCGGCACCGTCCTTTTCTGACAGCCGCAGCTCGAGCGGCGACCCGTCGATCGCCGTCCGCGGCCAGTCGATGGCCAGCCCGGCATCGAACGGATCGATCTCCCGATCGCGCTCCGGGTCGTACGGGCTCGAGCAGGCGTAGATCATTGCCGCCCCGTCGGACAGAGCCAGGAAGGCGTGGCCCAGGCCCTCCCCGACGTACACGGCGCGGCGATCGACGTCGTCCAGCACCACTGCGTCCCAGCGACCGAACGTCGGCGAACCGATGCGCAAGTCGACGACCACGTCGAACACGGCACCGGACACGCACGTCACCCACTTCGCCTGGCCCGGCGGGACGTCGGTGTAGTGCACGCCGCGCAGCACCCCGGCGGCCGAGATCGAGCAATTGGCCTGCGCCATCTCGAACCCGTGGCCCATCGCCTCACGAAAGCGGTCACCGCGGAACCACTCCAGGAAGCTGCCCCGCTCGTCGTGGTGCTGGCGGGGGGTGATCCGCAGCGCCCCGTCGATCCGCAGCGGTTCGATCTGCACAGACGCTCCTCGGGTGTCGTCGTGGGTACGGGCCAAGTGTGCCAGTCTGCGCCGTGGCCCCTCTTTCGAGGGCCCGACCGAGATGAGCACCCACTCATGATCAGCCGACCAGGTCGCCGCGCCGTGATCGGCGTCGCCCTCGCCGTCGGCGTGCTGCTCGTCGGGGCGTGCTGGACGCTGGCCTCGCCGATGGGCGCCAGTCCGGACGACGACTTCCACCTGGCCACGATCTGGTGCAGCGCGACGGCGCCCGACGACA
>JBPCJW010000056.1:0-6728 GCA_051004915.1 Ilumatobacteraceae bacterium | reverse complement strand
CAGCTCGACGCTGACCTGTTCCTCACCGACGGCGGGCTCGGGACGACCCTGATCTTCGACGATGGCTTGAACGTTCCGGACTTCGCCGCCGTCGCGATGACCAAGCGGCAACCGCCTGATCAGGTCGCGGCGCGCCGACGGCCGAGCTGACGTCGCTCCTGCTCGGACGGGGCGAGCGTAATGGCACGGTCGAGCTCGGCCCGCGCCTCGGCGGCGCGTCCAGCGCGAGCGAGCAGTTCGCCTCGTGCCGCCGGCACGAGGTGGAGGTCCGGGAGCAGCGAGACAACCGGCTCGGCGCGCAGGCCGGCCAGCGAGCCGTCGCTCATCCCGACGGCGACCGCCCGGTTGAGCGCCACGATCGGCGAAGGGTGAATGGCCATCAGCTCGTCGAACAGGATGACGATGCGCAACCAGTCCGTCTCGGCGGCCTCGAGGGCGGTGGCGTGCTGGAGCAGCATGAGCGCGAGCAGGCCGCACGCCTCGACAGGGTCAGACATCAGCTGAACGAGCAACCGGCCGAGCCGAACCCCCTCGGCTGCCAGGTCGTCGTCGGCCGCCGCGTCGCCCGAGGTAGAGCACAGCGAGGACGCCGTCGAGGCGATCGGGCAGCGCTTCGGCCGGTGATGCGCTTGGCCCGCAGCAGCCGCTGTCCCATCGTGCTCTCGGACGTCAGGAAGACCCGCCCGATCGCCGCCGTCGACAGGTTCGACACGACCGTCAGCGTGAGCGCAACCCTGGCCTCCATCGACAACACGGGGTGGCAGCAGGTGAAGACAAGGCGAAGGCGATCGTCGTCGATCGGTCCCGGCGCCATCGTGGGCTCATGGCCCGGATCCTCGGGCGTGGCCAGCACGCCGATCTTGCGCTGTTCGATGTTGCGGCGGCGCAGCATGTCGATGGCGCGCCGGCGGGATGTCGTCATCAGCCACGCCGCCGGGTTGTTGGGCACCCCATCGCCTCCCCACCGCTCGAGCGCCCGTTCGGCGCCATCGGCGACGGCATCCTCGGCGAGCTCCCAGTCCCCGGTCATGCGGATCAGCGTGGCGACGATGCGCGAGCGTTCCGTCGCCATGGCGTCGGCGAGAGCGCGGTGGACGTCGGTCGGCGCGCATCGACCGGCCATCACTGCGTCGGGCCGCCGGGCTCTGCACCCCAGAACGGACGCAGCTCGAGGCGGCCGAACCGTGCCATCGGGTGCTGGGAGGCGATGTCGATGGCCTCGTCGAGGTCGGCGCACTCCAGGATGTCGAAGCCGGCGATCCACTCCCGTGTCTCTGCGAACGGGCCGTCGGTCACGAGCACCTTTCCATCGCGCTGGCGTACCGTCGTGGCGTCGGCGACCGGCCGCAGCGCATCGCCCATGACCCGGGCGCCACTGGCGTCGTGACGCTCGACCCAGTCGTCGACGTCATCAAGCTTCGGGTCACCGGTCGGCGGGTCGGGCTCGGTGTCCGTGCAGACGAACATCATGTACCTCATCGTGGGCTCCTTCGGTCGGTCCGATGTCGTACACCACCACGACGGACGGCATGCCTCGGATCCGACAGTTCGCGGTAAGCGGTAAGCGGTGAGCGAGCTCAGCGCCCCGATCGCTGACCTCGGGGAATCGGGCGCTGACGCGATCAGCGGTCGGCGACCACGGTCGCCGTCGTGATCAGCGGGGCCAGTGCAAACCGGCCGCCAGATCGTCGAGGGCGTCCAGTACCCCGCTACCTCCGGACGGGACGAAGCGATCTGCACTTCGGGCGAACCACCGCACGCTGCGATCGGCGAGGTCGACGACGAGCACCTCCATCACCGCCCGCGCGAAGTAGAAACCGAACTTGGCGTACGTTTCGTCGTCGGGCGAGGCGATCTCCACCACGACGATCGCAGTCGGCAGGAACACTTGGTTGCCACCATCCGTCGCGACGACGCAGCGATCCGGAACCCGATAGTTCTACGGTTCGCCGATGCTGACGGGACCGAGGCAGCGCAAGCCGGCCGCACGCGCCGAAGGACCCAGTACCTCGGCGAGCTGTTGGTCGAGATCACCGTGACTGCTGTGGGCCGCTGGAGCCACGTGGTACTCGCCTTCCCACATCTCGTCGAACAGGTCAACTCCGCGCTCTCGCCGCGTGTGCAACCACTCCTCGACCTCAACCGGCCGGTCGCCAAGCAACACGGTGCGCACGTGCGCACGATATCCGTCACCTGCGGATCCGGTCCGGCGTTCCTCGCTCGCCTCTACGAGGTCGCTGAGCACGCAGACGGGCAGGGTGCCGCCGGGGCGGCGGCCGTCGAGCCAGCGGGTGCAGTGCTGGCTCAAGCCGAGGAGCCGGGCGATGCGACCGTCGGGCGATCAGCTCGGCGCTGCGCGACGTGCGCCCGGTATTCGCCGGGCGTGACGCCGACCTGGGCGGTGAAGTCCCGGATGAAGTGGGCCTGGTCGTACCAGCCGGACCGGACCGCGAGATCAGTCAGTGACCCGCCATAGCCATGGTCGAGCGTGGTCGCCACGTCGTGCAACCGGTAGCGGGCGAGCACCCACTTCGGGCCGACGCCGACGTAGCGAGCGAACAACCGCTCGATCTGGCGCCGCCCGATGCCATGGCGCGCTTCGAGCTGCGCGACGCGCACCACGCTGCGGTCGCTTGAGCATGTCGTCGTCGACCACCGCGAGGACCGTGTCGTACGCCGTGTCAGGTCCGTTCAGGATCTGGGCGAACCAGTGCCGTGTCGGCGACGTCGGCCGCCTGGCCGGCTGCGGTGTCAGCAGCGATGGAGCGCATCTCGTTGCACAGGGACACCGGCAGCAGGTTGACGGCGGGGACGACCCGGTCGGTGAGCTCACGCGCGTCGAGCCGGCCGAACGCAGCCAGTCCGCCGGGGCGGAACTTCACCCCCAGCACCCAGCCACAACCGACGAGCGGTACGTCGAAGCGTTTGGTGATCACCCCGGTCACCACGAGTCGATCGGCCCCCGACCTCGCGCCGGGGTGGGCCGTGCTCGATGCTCAGGTTGCAGGCGGGGTGCGGCAGCGTCCAGCTCACGTAGGTCGTCCCCGACGGCAGGTCCCACCGCAAGCACCAGTAGTTCTCCACCCATGGCGACAGCGCCGAGGCGCAGGCGACTCGCTCGACATCGGCGTACGCGGCGAACTCGTCAGTGCGCAGGATGCCAGCCTGGGTCGAGGTCGCGTTTTTCCAATGCCGCACGCCCCGATCGTAGGAACCATGGTGTCATGACCGTTCCGACGCTGCAGATGATCACCCTGGACTGTGCCGAAATGCGCCCGTTGGCCGAGTTCTGGTCCGCCTTGTTGGAGTGGGACGTCACCCACCAGCAAGATGAGTACGCCATGCTCACCGGACCCGGCGTCGCGCTCGGCATCGGTCAGGTCGAGGACTACCGGTCGCCGGACTGGCCCAACGAGAACGGGGGCAAGCAGTTCCACTTCGATCTCGGCTGCGAGGACATCGCGGCGAGCGAGACACGCTTTGTCGAGCTCGGCGCGACGGTGCCCGACGACCAGCCTGGCGAGACCTGGCGAGTTCTGCTCGACCCAGCCGGACACCCGTTCTGTCTCACTGACGCCGCCAACTGGGGCTAGGTCTTGGCATTGACCGGCAGGGTTGGGGACCGAGCGCCGATCCTTGTGCGTGTGTGTGTGCGGGCGACGAGGGTGTGGTGGGCGGCCTACCGTGGGGTGGACACAGGAGTCCGCTGAGAAGGAGAGACGATGACCACACTGGACAACCGGCCGGCCACCGCCCTGCTCGTCATCGATGTGCAGAACGGCGTCGTCGAGGGGGCCCATGAACGCGACTCGGTCGTGACCAATGTCGCCGGCCTCGTCGACAAGGCGCGACAGGAACGGGTTCCCGTCGTCTGGGTCCAGCATGCGGACGAGGGGCTGGCGAGGGGGAGCGACGACTGGCAGATCGTCCCCGAATTGGTGCCGGACGAGGCCGAGCCACTCGTCGAGAAGAACTACGGCGACTCGTTCGAGGACACCACCCTCGAGACCGTGCTGTCGGGCCTCGGGGTCGGGCGGCTCGTCGTGGTCGGCGCACAAACCGATGCGTGCATCCGCTCGACGCTCCACGGCGCGTTCGCCAGAGGGTACGACGCGACCCTCGTCAGCGACGCCCACACGACGGAGGACCAATCGGAATGGGGTGCGCCGCCGCCGGACCAGGTCATTGCGCACACCAACCTGTACTGGAGATACCAAACGGCACCGGGGCGGACGGCCGGCACGGTCGAGACCAAGGAAGTGGACTTCGCCGCAACGTCCTGATGCTCCGCGCGCCGCAGACGAGTTGGGAGGCCGAACTTGGGGCGTTCGTTCCGCTCGATCAGCTCTCGCGCCGCTCCGGTTCACGTACGTCGGCGTTGAACCTCATCGCGCGAATCGCACCCCACGCCGCCTGGCGAGACGCGTCGCTGCCGGTCACGGCGACGAGGAACGGCAGCCGATCGATCGCCAGCAGCGCGCCGTCGTCACGGGCGGTCACCGTTGCGGTCCTCGGAACATCGGCCAGGAGGGCCACGTCGCCGAAGCCATCGCCGCGGCCGACGCGGCGGACGAGCTCGTCACCCACCGCGACCTCGAACACGCCATCGGCGACGACGTAGTAGCGGTCGCCCGCAGCCCCTTCTCGCACGATCACCTCGCCGGCTCGCACCGAGACCTCGACGGCGGCGCGGGCGACCGCTTCGAGCGGGATCGGCGGGAGCGGAACGAACACCGGAAGCCGGCGCAGCAAGCTGATGGCGACGACCGGCACGTCCGCGCTGTCGTCGGCCAACCGCAACGACCGACGCGTCGCGACCAGCAGCACAGCGAAGAACAGCCCGATTCCGACGAGGGCAACCTCGACGCTGGCCAGCGCGATGAGCACCTGCGTGACGACCGAGCCGAGCAGCATTCCGAGCCCGGCGAGCAGTTCCAACAGACCGAACACGCCGGCGAGGGCGGACGGTGCGACTGATCGTTGTAGCAGCATCCGACCCATCAGATCGAGCAGCGACCGGCTGAAGCCCATGACGGGCAGCAGGAGGAACGCAACCAGCGCGGTCGTGACGAGGCCGAGCACCGCAGTGGCCAGCGCGACCACGGCGATGGCGACGGCCAACGTCGGCGCGAGCCGAGAGCGGCGCACGAGGAACGTGGCGCCGACCGCGCTGAGCAGCGCGCCGACACCGAACAGCGAGCTGAGCAGCCCGGCTCCCGCATCGCCGAGGTCGAGGGCGTCACCGGCCAGCACGACGAACAGCAGGTCGAGCGCGCCGACGAGCACGTACTGGCTCCCAGCGACCACGAGGACGGCCGACCCGCCGGGTCGTTGTCGCAGCGCACGCAGGCTGCGGGTCACCAGCCGCAACGCACCGACGTTGGCCACCGGCTGATCGTCGGTCGGCGGCGGGTCGATCCCCGGGTGCGTCAATCCGACGAGGAGACTGGTCAGCGCCAGACCGGCGCAGCCCGCCAGCACGATCGCCGGACCCCCGACGGCGAGGAGGACGGTTGCCAAGAACGGTCCGCCGAGCACGCTCACGCTCTCGCAGTACGCCACCCACAGGTTCGCCACGGTGAGCTCACCCGACGTCCGCACGATCGCTGGGACGAGCACCGAGCACGCCGGGCGGACGAACGTCAGCGCCGCCAACCCGAGCGCGCAGAGGCCGACGACGAGGGTCACGGACGCCGCGGCGAACGCGGCGACGGCGGCACCGCCGAACATGACCGCCTGCACGGCGTACGCAGCCATGCGCACGCGGTTCGGCCGGCAACGGTGTGCGACGGCGCCGGCGAGCGGTGCGACGACCACGATGGCGAGCAGGAGCGCGATCGACGCCAAGCCCGCGGTCGTCGGGCCGTCCTGGTCGAAGGCGTACACCAGCGCGCCGACGAACAACGCCCACTCGGCGAGGACGTCGGTGAGGTACGCGACGGTGAAGCGGACGAGGTCGCCGTTACCTAACGCCGCTCGCATCGGACGTCGCGGCGACGTCCCGCTCACCGGCGAGCTCCCAGGTCACCGTTTGAGATGCGCCGATGACATCGACGACCCGGCCACCGATCACCCCCTCGTCGGACGGGAACAACGGATCGACCTCGCACTCCGGGCATCCTTGCGGGACGGAGGTCGGGAGGCGTGGTCAAGCGATTTCGGAAGTAGTGGTGGTCGAGGAAGGCAAGACGCTGCTGACCTTTGGCCCCACCTCGTGATCCTTCGGGACGGCCGCGGTCGAGGAACAACCGGGATGTCGTGTCGTTCGGTCTCGGTGAGACCGACTCGCCGTGGATCGCTGAAGTCGGCCAGATCCGGCCCGTCCCGAAGGGCAACGACGTGGCGGCCGCTCGACGTCGGCGGGGTGGTGCAGGGTCGATCGACGACACGCGGTTCCTCGTCGCAGCCTGGCCAACGGTCGCATGGTCACCAAGGCGACGACGGCACCAGCGCGGCGGTGGTCGAAGCCAGACGCAACGCTCGGGATCACTGACACCACGTCGTGACCCTCCGTCCGGCGAGTGTCGACGATCAAGGCGCGCTCGAATCGTTCGACCTCGGTGAGACAGACTCCCTGTGGCTGCGCGGGGTCAGCGGGATCGTCGCTGGCCTCGTCGCCTGGCAACAGGATCGGCGACGTGTCGGGCTCGACCGGCGAGTCATCGTCGCCGAGTCCGATGGCCAGATCGTCGCCGTGCTTGCGCACGAACGCCTCGAACAGGGCGTTG
>JBPCJW010000055.1:0-5850 GCA_051004915.1 Ilumatobacteraceae bacterium | reverse complement strand
ACGGTGCCCGGATCGAAGAGCATCGCCAACCGGGCATTGGTGTGCGCCGCGCTCGCCGACGGCGAGAGCCAGCTGCGCGGCGTCCCGGACGGCGACGACACCGCGTCGATGATCGAGTGCCTCGGCGCGCTCGGCGTCGGCGTGTCCGTGTCGGTCGGAGACGACGCACCGGTCGCTGTCGTCGCTGGTGGCGGCGGCAGGCTGACGGGCGAGGCGGTGCAGCTGCATGCCGGCCTCGCCGGCACGACGTCGCGCTTCGTCACGGCCGTGGCTGCGCTGGCGTCCGGCTCGATCGTCGTCGACGGCGATCCGCCGCTGCGGGCCCGGCCGATGGGGCCGCTGCACGACGCGCTGGCGGGCCTCGGCGCGACGATCACACCGGGAGAGCGGGCGGGTCACCTGCCGGTGACCGTGCGAGGGCCACTCTCGACCGGCGGTCGGGTGGAGCTGCCCGGCGACGTGTCGAGCCAGTACCTCACGGCACTGATGCTGATCGCTCCGATGCTCGACGGCGGGCTGCACCTCGAGCTGACGACCCCGCTCGTCTCCCGCCCGTACGTCGACCTGACGGCCAGCGTGATGGCGGCGTTCGGGATGACTGATGTGGCGGTCGACGACCGATCCGTCGTCGTGGCGCAGGGCCGCTACCGGGCGACGGCGTTCACGGTGGAGCCGGATGCCTCATCGGCCAGCTACCCGCTGGCCATGGCCGCCGTCGGTGGTGGACGAGTCGAGGTGCGCGGGCTGCTGCCGTCGTCGCCCCAGGGTGACGTCAGGTTCGCCGACCTGCTCGGGCGGATGGGCTGCACCGTCATCGATGGCGTCAACGGCCTCGGCATCGAGCGTCTCCGCTGGCACCAGTTGAACGGGATCGACGCCGACCTGACCGACGTCTCGGACCTCGTTCCGACGTTGGCCGCCGTCGCCGCGACGGCGTCGTCGCCGACGACGATCACCGGGGTCGATTTCATCCGGGCCAAGGAAAGCGACCGGCTGACCGACCTCGCCGGGGAGTTGATCAAGACCGGCGCCAGGATCAGCGTGGAAGCGGCCGGGTTGCGCATCGACCCGACCGACCAGCTGCACGGGGCGGTGCTCGCCACCCACCACGACCACCGCCTGGCGATGGCGTTCGGGGTGCTGGCCACGGCGGTCGCCGGGATCGAGGTCCTCGACCCCGGCGTCGTGGCGAAGAGCTGGCCGGCGTACTGGCAGGTGCGCGACGAGATGTTGCCGCCACTGTGACGAATCCCGCAGGTGCGCCGGTCGACCTGTCACGATGGTCCGCAGTGCTCGCCGGTGGCTCTGCGCCGCGCCCCGTGGTGGCGGCGTTCGACGTCGATCGCACCGTCACGACACGCGATTGCGTGATGCCGTTCCTCCGTCAGGTCCGCGGCACGCTCCCGTTCGCCGCACGCTTCGGTGCGTCGCTGCTCGCCAACGCGCCGGCCGTGATCCGTCGGGATCGCAGTCGCCTCAAGGCGGTGGCGGCGAGGGCGGCGTTGGCGGGACGGCCGATGGCGGAGGTCCAGCAGCTCGGCGAGGAGTTCGCCGACGACGTGGTGGCGTCGCGGCTGCGCCTCGACACGTTGGCGAGGATGACCTGGCACCACGACCGTGGCCACGACGTGCTGTTCGTGTCCGCGTCGTTCGCTGTCTACCTGCGGCCGCTGGCCCGTCGGCTCGGCCTCGTCACGGGCGTCCTCGGCACCGAGCTCGTCGTCGGATCCGACGGTCGGTGCACCGGAGAACTGCACGGCGACAACTGTCGTGGACCGGAGAAGGTCAGGCGGCTGCACCGCTGGCTCGATGAGCACCGGGGTGGTCGCGGCGCCGTCGAGCTGTGGGCGTACGGCGACTCGCCGGGTGACCGGGAACTGCTCGCCGACGCCGACACGGCGGTGTGGGCCGCCGACCCGCTGGAGCCGGCGCCGTGACGTTGGCTCGTGGGCTGTGGCGCACGGCCCGCCCCAAGCAGTGGGGCAAGAACGTGCTGGTCTTCGCCGCGCCCGGAGGCGCCGGCGTGCTCGACGACTGGCCGGAGATCGGCGCCACACTGCTCGCCTTCGTCGCGTTCTGCCTTGCCGCCAGCGGCATCTACTTCTGGAACGACGCCCTCGATGTCGACGCCGACCGGCTGCACCCGACGAAGCGCTACCGGCCGATCGCCGCGGGCTTCGTCGCCGTGCACACCGCCAAGGTGGTCGGGACCCTGAGCATCGTGGCTGCCCTGCTCGTGGCGGCCGGGACGTGGCGCTGGCGCACGGTCGTGGTCGTCGCCGTCTACGTCGCGCTGACCATGGCCTACAGCGCCTGGCTGAAGCACGTCGCCGTGGTCGACATCGTGGCCGTCGCGTCCGGCTTCGTGCTGCGGGCGGCCGGCGGGGCGGTGGCCGCCGACGTGCCGATGTCCAGCTGGTTCATCCTGTGCACCGTGTTCGGCTCGCTGTTCATCGTCACGGGCAAGCGCTACGCCGAGCTGCGCGAGATGGGGGAGGACGCGGCGGGTGTGCGGGCGACGCTGGGCGACTACAACCTCGGCTACCTGCGCATCGTGCTGACGGTCTCGATCGGGGCGACGTTGGTCAGCTACTGCCAGTGGGCGTTCGAGACGTCGGAGACGGCCGATGCCAACTTCCCGTTCTACGAGCTGTCGATCGTGCCGATGCTGACCGCGCTGTTGCGCTACGCCCTCGTCCTGGAGCAGGGCCACGGCGCGGCGCCGGAGGAGGTCTTCGCCAGTGACCGCGTGCTGCAGGTGATGGGGGTGACGTGGGTCGTCATCTACGGCCTCGGGGTGTACCTGCGATGACGATGTCGGCGTCTCGGCCGTGCAGGGCGATGAGCGATGAGTGGTCGTGGACCGCAGATCGCTCATCCCGCCGCCCCGACGTCGAGCGCGATGAGCGGTATGCGTCGTATGACCACCCACCGCTCATCGCGGGCCGGGCGTGGGTGCTGTGAGTGGCGGGAGGGTGACGGTGGAGGGGGCGTTGGTGGCGACGGGCCACGTCGATGGCTGGATGACGGACGGGCAGGGCCGGCGGCTGTTCGCCGCTGCGGCACGCTGTCGCGAGGGTGGACGGATCGTCGAGATCGGCAGCTTTCGTGGGCGCTCGACGATCGTGCTGGCGCTGGCCGCCGAGCCGGGTGTCGAGGTCGTCGCGATCGACCCGCACGCCGGCAACGACCGTGGGCCGCAGGAGATCGAGGGGTTCGCCGAGGCGGCCACGACGGACCGCGCCGTGTTCCAGGCCAACCTCGCCGGCGCCGGTGTGGCCGACCGGGTGCGCCACGTCGCCGCGTTCTCCGACGCCGCCCACGGCGAGGTGACCGATCCGATCGACGTGCTGTACGTCGACGGCGCCCATCGCTTCGGGCCGGCCCGCGCCGACCTGCGCGACTGGGGCGCACGCGTCGCCGATGGGGGCACGCTGCTGATCCACGACTCGTTCTCCTCGATCGGCGTGACACTGGCAATCCTGCGCGAGCTCGTGCCGAGCAGCCGGTTCCGCTACGTCGGCAGGACGCGGTCGTTGACCGAATACCGCGCCGACCTCCACGCTCACGGGCGCCTCGCCAACGCCTTCCGCCAGCTCGCCCAGCTGCCGTGGTTCGCCCGCAACGTGGCGCTCAAGGTCCTGCTCACGCTCGGCCTCGGCAAGCTCCTGCGGCGCGCCGGCCGCAATGTCCCCGACTGGCCGTACTGACGCGCCAGATGTGGCGCCCGTCAGCGCGTGTTGCGCAGGGTGAGCTTGGTCCAGGCGCCGAGGTAGATGACGTCTTGGTCGGCCAGCGGGTGGGGGATGCCGACCGGGATCGCCTCGGTGTCGGCCGTCGGTGTCTCCCCGGCGGCGAGCACGTAGGTGCCGTTGGACGACCCGAGGTCGACGATCGTCCACGAACCGTCTCCCGATGGATCGCTGGACTGGTGGACAACCTGGGCGTGGCGACGGGAGACGCCAGTGTCACCGTCGAGGGCAACCTCCGGGTGCAGCTGGCGGCTGCGGCTGGTCCGCCCGATCAGCGCCGTGGTGGCAGCCAACGGCACCGTCGACGACGTCGGCGACGGCAGCGGTTGCTCGGCCAGCTGCCCCTTCAGCTCGTGCCAGGCAGGGTCGACCTCGACGATCATCACCCAACCGGAGGACTCCTGACCTGCCTCCGGTGGCGGGACGGTCACGGCCTCCTCCTCCGTGTCGGGCGGTGCCTGGCCCGTCGTGAAGTCGTACCCGCACCCCTCGCAGAACAGGGCACCGGGCTCGTTCGGTGTTCCACAGTGCGGGCACTCCAGTGCCGTCGCCGTGGGGATCGCCGCCGGGTCGCTGCTGGCGCCGCTCGGCGCCGGCCCTTCGGCGGAACCGGGTGCGCTGCCGGCTGGCGTCGCCGCCTCACCGAGGCGCGACCCGCACGTGTCGCACCACTCCGGATCGGCCGACTGATGCCCGTTCGGGCAGGTGAAGGTCACCTGGACCTCCTGCGCTTCATGCGAGCGACCGAGCGCCAGCGAGGGAGCGGCCAGCAACTGCGCAGGCTGCAGGTGGCGTGGCCGGGGAACGCAATGACGGTGCTCACGACTCGCGTCGGATGCGGGTCGTCTTCGTCGAGCGGGCGTCGAGCGCCATCTCGTCGGTCTTGGCGACGTCCCGCTTCAGACGCACGGTCCCGGCGTCGGCGTCGACCACGTCGACGACCTTCGCCAGCAGCCTGGTCGTCGACTCGTTGCCCGACTCCTTGGCCAACTTGGCCGCCTCGCCGAGCAGCCGCGTCGCCTCGTCGTCGCGACCGCCAGCGCGTGCCGCCAGCCCTTGCTGGATGACCTCGCCGAGGCGCGCCTGGCCCGTGTAGTGGGCAACCGCCGGATCGATGCGCGTCGTCAGGTTGGCGTCGTCGGTCCACACGGCGCGGACCAGCCCCTTGGCGACGACCTGGTCGCCGATGACGACCTCGGCGCGAGCAGCCAGCCGCTCGCTACCGACGGGCGCCGACGGCACCTTGACCGCCACGTGGTAGTCGCGCGTCTCGTCACCCCACGCGCCGGTCGGGATCTCGATGACCAGCGGCGACACCCGTATCGCCGTCGCCGTGAGATCCAACACCTCCGGCGCCACCTGGCGCACGAACTGCACCTCGCTGCCCTGCGGGGCCCACAGTCGCAGCGATGCCTGCGCCACTCCACGCCCCATGGCGCTGCGCATCATCGCCTCGAAGTCGGCCGCCATGTCCTTCGGCTCGGCGATGATGTCGACGGAGCCGAGCAGGGCCGTGGCGATCTCGCGAAGCTGGTGGACCTGCCAGTCCGACCCGACACCGCGGCAGTCGCATTGGAAGTGACCCTTGGCGTACTCCAGCGCACGGGGGAGCACGCTCGGGTCCTCTCCCTCGATCTTGCCGTCGGTCAGCAAGATGGCGTGACGCTGGGTGGCCGGGGACATCTTGAACAGCTCGACAGCGCTCATCAGCCAGGTGCCGATCGCAGTTGCGCCCATCGGGCGGAGGTCGTTGATCGCCGCCTTGGCCGCCGCCCGCGCCCCGGCGTCCATGCGCACCATGCCGGTCGTCTGCGGGAAGCACATCGTGGCGGTCGTGTCGGCCGAGACGACAGCGAACCACGTGCCGTCGATGATCTCGTCGACCGCCACCTTGGCCGCCTCGCGGGCGGCCTTGATCTTCATCGGCGGCATGTCCATCGAGCCCGACGTGTCGACGATCAGCATCTCGGCGGCGTCGGCCGAGCCGCTCCCAGCTGTGCCAGCGCCGGTGCACGTGACCGACACGACGGCGTGCACCTCCGTCGCACCCTCGGACAGGTACTCGTTCTGGAACGTGTTCGCAGTGAAGTCAGCCATC
>JBPCJW010000054.1:0-15653 GCA_051004915.1 Ilumatobacteraceae bacterium | reverse complement strand
CCTTGTCCGGCCCTGCGAGCGGAGCGAGCCACTCAGCACGTAGTCGTCCGCCGGTTGGCCCGGATCGGGTGATCGGCAGCCGTCAGGCAGGTCCCGCTCGTGAGATCGAACCGCCAGCCGTGCAGCGTGCACGTGAGCGTGCAGTCCTCGATCTCGCCGAACACGGCGAGATCCGCGTTGCGATGCGGGCAGCGGCGCTGCACGGTCCAGTCGCCGAGCTCGATGTCCGGCTCGACCTCCGTCGGCGGGTGCAACCGACGCACGGCCTCCGCCTCGGTGCGCCGCATCCGCTCTCGTGACAACGACTTGAAGAAGTTGTACAGCCACTCGTTGAACTCGCCGTCGCGCCACGCCCGAAACCGACACGACAGGAAGAGCGAGTTGCTCCAGTCGACAGCCCGCGCCGCCACGACGGTCTCGACCAGGGGGCGTCCGATCTCGAACCGATAGCGGAACGCCTCGCCGGCGTGCGGGCGGACCTGGCCGGCCGGGAAGTCGATGAACACGTCGACCTCGCCGGCACGCAGCAGGCAGCCGGCGCCGATCTCCTCGCGCACGGTCGGTGCCATCGCCAGCAACGGTTCCCACCACTCCTGCAGCGTCGGGATCAGATCGGTGTCGGCATGCTGCGGCCACGACTGCTTCAGGTCGTCGATCCACGGCAGCCAATCGGCCTGGTACGTCTCGAGGTGGGTGCGCTTGTCCGTGAAGATCGCCTTGACCGTCGCCTCGTCGACGGGGTGCTCGACGCACACACCCTCTGGACGCACCGAGATCGTCGTGCCGGGGATGGCCAGCACCCCGCGGTGCCCGGCGCCCGCCAGGCGGTCGAGGAACACGCGCTGGTCGACGAAGATGCTCGGCTCGTCGCCCTCGATCACGTTGAGGTGGAACAGATCCGGATCGAGGAAGCACGGCGGCCCGGCGCTCGGGACGACGACGCGAGCCCCGACGGATTCGACGTAGCGCATCGCCCTGGCCAGCTGGCTGTCGACCTTCGTGGCGACCCGCGCCCGCAGCTGCTCGTCCGGTTGCTCGTACACCATCGGGTACCAGATCGCTCCGCTGTACTGCAGCCAGTGCAGGTCGACGGGACCGTGCGCCCGCAGCGCGTCGAGGTCGCTGGTGCGGCAGTCGTTCTGGTCGACGATGCGCACCTCGCCGTCGCTGACGACGAGGGCCGAGTCGCCGCCTGGACCGTCGGTGATCGAGGTCTCGACGTGGATCGCCACGGTCAGACCGCCGAGCGCCAGCTCCTCGCCGTCCGTCGTGCGCACGAGGTTGGTGAAACCGAGGCCGCCCATCTTGCGCTCGAGCTCGCGGGTCGGGTACCCGGGCAGGAGGACCGTGATGTCGCGGCGCAGGTGGTGGCGCAACCAAGGTTCGTCCCAGTGGTCGCCGTGGAGGTGCGAGACGTAGAGGTGATCGGCGCGTTCGATGCGCTCAGACAGGTCTTCGCCGAGCTGGTCGTTGCGGGGGAACGGAAACCACGATCCGAAGAAGGCCGGGGCGAACCACGGATCACAGACGATCGATCCGTGGTCGGACTCGATCAGGATCCCGGCGTGCCCCAGTGAGGTCGCCCGCATCATCGCTCGACGAACCTACCGACCCGGTGAGCGATGAGCGCCGCATGGCCACTCATCGCTCATCGCGGCGGGCCGGCCATGCCGGGCGCGGCGCGGGCTACGCGACCGGAGGGTCGGTGTACTGCTGGCCGGCGCGCGACACGTGCTCGGTCCACGCCGAGCCGTCCCAGTACCGCAGCTCGAACCGGTTGGCCGGGTCGGAGTACCACCCGGCGGGCACCGCGGGTGTGGCCGGGGCGGCCGCCGGTGCGCTGGGCGCCGAGCTCGGCTGAGATCCCCATGCGCTTCCGCCGCTGGTCGGCGTCTGCGCGCCTGCGCTCCACGAGCTCGTGCCGCCCGGCTCGGTCGACGACGAAGACGACGAGGACGGGCCCCAACTGCCGGTGCTGCTGGCGGCCGGGGCCGTGCCCCACCCGGCGGGCTCGCTCGGCGCGCTGGCTGCCGCCGGCTCGGACGAGCCGGCCCAACTGCTCGAGGATGCGGCCGGGGCGGAGGCGGACGCGGGCGATGATCGCTCGCTCTCGCGCTTCAAGAACGCGGTGATGTCACTGCCGGTCGGCACGACTGCGACGACATCCCACCCGTCACCCGACTTCTCGGTGAGCTTGGCGGCGAGCGTCGATGCTTCGAACGTCGAGACGCTGACGGAGTCGAACTCGTACATGGTGGTGGACGATAACAACCGCCACCTGCACTTGCCGGCACTGTCACCTGGCCGTCACGTTGGCGTGCGGCGCAGTCAGCGTGCGGCCACGTCGTCGAGGTCAGCACCACTCGCCACGCCGTCGTAGGCCACGGTGCCGTCGCGCAGCGCCACGACGCGCTCTGATAGGCCAACGGTCGTCAGCTCGTGCGTGGCGACGATCAGCGCCGCGCCGTCGGCGTGCGCTTCGGCAAGGAGGGCGAGCAGGGCCTCACGCCCCGTGCGATCGAGCCCGACGAACGGCTCGTCGACGAGGAGCAGCCGAAACGGTCGGATGAAGGCGATCGCGATCGCCGCCCGCTGGCGGAGGCCCCGACTGAACGTCGTCGGCAGGTCGTCGCCACGGTCGCCCAGCCCGAGCCGTTCGAGCAGCGCCTCGCCGGCTTCCTCCCAGTCGTCTCGGCCGTGCAGACGAGCGATGTACTCGAGGTGCTCGCGCACGCTGAGGTCGTCGTAGAAGACGGGATGGTCGGCGAGGTAGGACGTTGCCGCGCGGGCCTCGAGCGAGTCGACCGGTCGCCCGTACACGGTGATCGTGCCGATCGACGGTTCCAGCAATCCGGCGACCATCCGCAGCAGCGTGGTCTTGCCGCTGCCGTTGTGGCCGAGCAGTGCGACGCGCTGTCCGGCCTCGATCGTGAGGTCGAGCGGCCCGACAGCCACCGCGCCGCCGTACGACTTGCCGACGCCGATGACGTCGAGCTCGTTCATGTCGTCGTCCGGTTGCCCTGGATGAACGCCTGCCAGCGCCGGCGCCAGTGGTCGCGCCGACGCACCCACCACATGAGCGCGGCAAGGACCAGCGCGAGGCCGGCCAGCGAACGAACCACGGCGCCAACGGTCGGCACCTCGCGCACGGCGAGCACCGGCAGTGTCGCCAGCGCGCTGATGACGAGCGGGTAGAGCAGGCGGATCGACGAGGTGAAGCCGGCGAACTCAGGCGGCACGGCGGTCGACGACGCAGGCTGCGCGGCGAGGTCCGGTGCATCGCGCACCACGCTGACCACGGCGCCGCCGAGCCCGAGCCACACGACGGGGATGGCGAGGGCCAACGCGGCCGGCCACGAGGCGGGTTCGACTGCGATCGTCGCACCCGCACCGACGATGGCGAGCGGAACGACCGCGACTGCAGGGACGGCGAGGTGGTGCAGCAGCAGCCACCCGCGCTCGAGTGGGACGGCGTCCGTGTGGTCGGGGTGATCGATCTCCTGAGACAGCGGTTCGATGGCGTCGAGGCCGAGCAGGTAGAGGGCGACGGCCATGAGGGCCACGGCCGGCGTCGTGCCGCGCGCCGCGAGGCCGGCGCCAACCCCGGCCAATGCAGCGAGCATGGCCAGCCGCCCGAGTCGAGCGGTGGGATATCGGGCGAAGCCGCGCCACCCCCGTCGCCACACGGTGCGCCCGGTGGTCGATGCACGTCGGCCGATCGGGATCGGCCACGGCCGGTGGCGGGGTTGCTCGTCGCGCAGTTGACGGCGGATCAGGACGACCGTGCGGAGGTCTTGCATGGTCACCGCGAAGCGCAGCTGAGAGACGAGATCGGCACGGCGCACGAGCGGCTCGGGCCGCAACCGGCCGGCGAGCGCGACGGCCACCGAGGCCAGTGCAACGACCACGGCCAGTGACACCAGATCGACCGGCCGCTGGCGCATCCCCCAGCGCGCGAGACTGCCGATGCCGTCGCCAGGGCCCGGCCACCAGCCGGCGACGGCTCCGCCTTGGGCGGCGAGCACGAACGCGCCGATGGCCGTCGCGCCTGGGCCAGGCAACCGGATGACGTGGGCGAGCACGGCGGCGGCGAAGGACAGCGCGCCGATCGCCGCACCGGCCAGCGCGCCGGAGACAGCCCATGCCACGCCGGATCCGGGCAGCCGTCGCGCCGCCAGCTGGCCGGCGATCGCACCGACCAGGGCGCCGCCGCCGGCCATCGTGCGCAGTCGCTGGAGTGCGGGTGCGAGGAGCACGGCGCGCCGGGGGATCGGCGCCAGCAGCAGGTGGCGGACGTCGGGGGCTTCGAGGGCGACGGGGCCGCCGTCGCTGCCGCTGCGCACACCGAGGGCGATGGCTGCCACGACGACGAGCCCGACGATCGCCGGACCGTGGTCCGTCACGTCGACGAGCTCGGCCGGCGTCGCCGCTTCGTCGCTGACGAGACCGCTCAGCCAGAGGATGGCGAAGCCGCCAGCGAGGGCAGCGAGGTACGCGCGGTAGGCGACGTCGAACCACTCGAGCTCGCCCAACCGGTGCGTCCGTCTCGTCCGGCGCAGCTCGTGCACCACGCTCGCCATGACGTCTGCGTACCACTCTGTGTCACCGCAACTCGCGTTCTGGCGAACTTGTGGTGACACAGACGCAGGCGAGTTGTTGAGAGCCGGGTGTGAGCGGGGCGGGTGGTGGCCCGACCGAGGGTGCGGCGCCCATACTTTCCGTCCGTGGACGTCGAGGCGGTGCAGTTGTTCACGTCGTTGCTGGCGCTGGTCGCCGGTGGCGGCGCGCTCGCGCTGCTCGGCACCAGGTTCCTGGCGGGCCGATTCGACGTGCTCCGGCGCATCGTCGACGTCGTCGACGACGCCGCGCTGTGGCTGGCCTTCGTCGTCGCGGCCACGGCGACGGCCGGCAGCTTGTACTTCTCGGAGGTCGCCGACTACGTGCCGTGCCGATTGTGCTGGTTCCAGCGCATCGCCATGTACCCGTTGGTGGTCATCCTGCTCGTCGCCGCGCTGCGGCGCGATCGCGACGTCCGCTGGTACGTCGTGCCGCTGGCGGTCGTCGGCGCGCTGGTGTCGACGTACCACTACCTCGTCGAGTGGCGACCGTCGTTGGAAGGTGGCGCCTGCGGCGTCGGACCATCATGTGCCGACATCTGGTTCCGCCAGCTCGGCATCGTGACGCTGGCGTTCATGGCATTGAGCGGATTCGTCGCCATCCTGGTGCTCGTGCTGCCCGTCCAACCGAAGGAGCTGCCGTGAAGGAACGGTCGAGGACGCCGCTGGTCATCGCTGTCGTGCTGGTCGTCGTCGCGGTGGCCGGGCTGGCCGCCGTCCTGCTGACCCGCGGGTCGGGCGACGAGTCCGACGGCACGGCGACGACGAGCGCTGCGAGCACGACCGTGTCGGGCGACGGCTCGACGACGGCAGCCGGCGAGCCGATCATCTACGGCGCCGTCGAGGCGACCGGCACGCCCCTGCCCGAGTTCACCGGTGCCGACGATCCAGCGATCGGCCTGGTGGCGCCAACGATCGTCGGGACGACCTACACCGGCGAGCCGATCGAGATCGTGCCGGGCGAGGGCGGGCCGATGATGCTCGTGTTCCTGGCCCACTGGTGCCCGCACTGCAATGCCGAGATCCCGGTGCTCAACCAGTGGCGCGACAGCGGTGCGATCCCCGGCGATCTGCAGGTCATCGGCGTCAGCACCGGGGTGAGCGATGAGCGGCCGAACTTCCCGCCGGCGCAGTGGCTCGCCGCCAAGGGCTGGACGTGGCCGGCGCTGGCCGATGACGCCAACGCGTCGGCGCTGCAGGCCTACGGCGGACCCAGCTTTCCGTACTTCGTGGTCATCGGCGCCGACGGCACCGTCAAGGCCCGCAACGTCGGCGAGCTCCCCGTCGCCCAGCTGACCACCCTCGTCGACGCCGCCCTCACCTGACCCGCCGTCGCGTTCTCAAGCGTTTTCAGGGTCACCCATGACCCCTTTCTTGCCAGAACAGTTGCAAGCAGCGCGCGGGCGGAAGTTCTCCCTGCACTTTTGGGTCATCTGTGCACCCTGAAAACGCTTGAGAATCTCAGCGCCAGGCGGTTGGCACCGCCAGGTGGTCGGTCACCGAGCAGTCGTCGCCGAACACGACGAAGCGGTCGAAGCCGCGCAGGAACCAGCGGTCGTGGGTCACCGCGATCACCGTGCCCGTGAACTCGGCGAGGCCGTCCTCCAGCGCCTCGGCCGACACGAGGTCGAGGTTGTCCGTCGGCTCATCGAGCAACAGCAATGTGGCCCCTGACCGTTCCAGCAGCAGGATCTGGAAGCGCGCCTGCTGGCCGCCCGACAGCGTGTCGAATGGCTGCTCGGCGCACGACTGCAGCTCGTAGCGGCGCAGCATGCTCATCGCCGGGCCGAGCACGACGTCGTGGTCGTGGAGGATCTCGACCAGCATGCGTCCGCTCCACTCGGCGTGCTCGTGGGTCTGGTGGAACAGTCCCGGCGCGACGCCGGCGCCGAGCCGCGACCTGCCGCGATGGGCGACAGTCTCGTCGCCGGCGAGCAGGCGCAGGAAGTGGCTCTTGCCGACGCCGTTGCCGCCGAGCACGGCGACGCGTTCGCCGAACCACACCTCGAGGTCGAACTCGTCGGTCAGGCCCTCCAGCTCGAGATCCTCGATGATCACCGCCCGCTTGCCGGTGCGGGCGCCGCCGAGTCGCACGTCGACGCGCTGCTCACGCACGTCGCTCGGGCGCTCGGTCGACTCGAGGAACTGGCGCAGCCGGCTCTGGGCGGCCTTCAGCCGCGACGCGAAGTTTTCCGACATCTTCGCCCGCCGGCTCATCTCGGCGACGACGGCCTCGAGCCGCTGGCGCTCGTTGTCGAACAGGGCACGATCCTTGGCCTGGGTGTCGAGGTGCCGACGGCGGGCCTCGGTGTAGCCGGCGAACCCGCCACCGTGGATCCACGCCCCGGTCGGTTCGACCGTCACGAGGCGCGTCGCCGTCGCCGCCAGGAGCTCGCGGTCGTGGCTGACGTACAGCACCGTCTTGCGGGTGGTGTTGAGCTCGCGCTCCAGCCAGCGCTTGCCGGGGACGTCGAGGAAGTTGTCCGGTTCGTCGAGCAGCAGCACGTCGGCGTCGCCGCGCAACAGCACCTCGAGGGCGAGCCACTTCTGCTCGCCGCCGGAGAACGTCCGCAGCGGGCGCGACTCGGCCGTCGCCAGGTCGAGCCCGACGGCCCGCATCACGCACTCGTCCCAGTGCACCTCGGCGGCGTATCCGCCGTGGTCGCCCCACGCCGCCAGCGCATCCGCGTAGCGCATCGGATCCTCCACGGCCTCCCGCTCGGCCCGCTCCAGCGCGACCGCCGCTCGTTGCAGGCCAGACTCGGCCAGCGAGACGAGGAGTCGGCGGACCGTCGTCGGCGCGCCGGGCGTGGTGTCGGCGGTTCCGACCAGCTGGCGCATCACGCCAAGGCGTCCGTCGATGGAGATGGTGCCCTCGGTCGGTGACAGTTCGCCGGTGATCAGCCGCAGCAGGGTCGTCTTGCCGACGCCGTTGGCACCGATCAGCGCCGCCCGCTGCCCCTCGCCGACGCCGAAGCTGATGTCGTGCAGCAGCTCCTCACCCCCCGGCCGTCGCCAGCTCACATGGCTCACTTGGATCGAGCCGGCCACCGTGGGCTGAGGTTAGGTGTCGAGTGGGGTTAGGTGTCCGTTCGGTTCTCAGCAGCCCGGGATTCCGCCTGGCGGAGTACCGTTCGCAGCGGTCGGCCGAGGACGCGCGCAGCTGTTGTCGCATCGTCGTGCTCCGCTTTGACCCGACCGGCGGCGACCTTGACCCGCACGGGGTGCCCGTCGACGTCGACGGTCACCTCGGTGCGCTGCTGCGGCCAGCGCTCGACCGTCGTCGCCCGCAGGCCGAGGCTGCCGGTCTCGGCCAACAACACCGTGGCGAGGCGATCGAGGTCGGCCGGGTCGGCGAGGGCGTGGATGGTGTGCCCCGGCCGACCCTTCTTCATGACGATCGGGGAGATCCACGCGTCGTGGGCGCCGGCGGCGAGCAAGGCGGCAACGGTGTGCGCGAGCACCTCGCCGGTGACGTCGTCGACGTTGGCGGCCAGCTCGATGGCGGTCCTGCCTGGACGGGGGGTAGCCGACAGCCCGGCTGGCTCACCGACGAGCAGCTGCACGACGTTCGGCCGGCCTGGCGGGTCGGCACTGCCGGCGCCGTAGCCGACGGCGTCGACGGTCATCGAGGGAAGTGGTCCGAACGCGTCGGCCAGGGTGGCGAGCGCGGCGACGCCGGTTGGAGTGGCCAGCTCCATCGTCGTGTCGATGCCGACGACCGGGATCTGCCGCTCTGCGACCATGCGGGCGACCGCCGGCGGCGGGTTGGGCAGCCGTCCGTGGGCAGACTGGACCGACCCGTGACCCATCGCGATCGGGGAGGCGACGAGGCGGTCGATGCCCAGGTGTTCGAGTCCGGCGGCGATCCCGACCACGTCGACGATCGCATCGACGGCGCCGACCTCGTGCAGCTCGACGTCGTCGGGGTTGACGCCGTGGACCGCGCCTTCCGCCGCGGCGAGGGTCGTGAAGACGCGCTCGGCCTTGGTCCGCACGCCGTCCGGCAGGTCGGCGGCGGCGAGCAGGGTGAGGATCTCGCTGACTGGGCGGTGGACGTGACCACCGTCGCCGTGCGGCCTGCGGCGGGACTCGTGCGTCACGACGTTGGCCCACGTGGCGGCGATGCCACCCCGCTGGACGCGCTCGAACGTCAGGGCGTACCCGTCGATCCCGACGGAAGAGATCGCCGCAGCGATCGCTTCGGCGATCTCTTGGCGGTCGGCGCTGGCGTCGACGAGCGACCCGAGCAGCATGTCCCCGGCCACGCCCGCCGAGCAGTTGACGTAGGCGACACGTTCCGTCCGCGGCGAGGGACGGTCGCGCCGGTCAGCACCCGCCGTCACGGCAGCAGGCGGGCGATCGCGCAGGCTGCCCCGTAGCCGTTGTCGATGCCGACCACGGTCACGCCGCTGGCGCACGATGCGTGCATGGCCAGCAGCGCGGTCACGCCGCCGAGCGACGTGCCGTATCCGACGCTCGTCGGAACGGCGACGACCGGCGCGCCGGTCAGCCCGCCGATCACGCTGGCCAGCGCGCCCTCCATGCCGGCGAGCACGATCACGGCGTCGGCAGCCGTCACGCGATCGACGTTGGCCAGCAACCGGTGCAGCCCGGCGACGCCGACGTCGTCGAGGCGCTGCGGATCGAAGCCGTGGCCGCGCAGGGTCAACGTGCACTCGTCGGCGACCGGACCGTCGGCCGTGCCGGCGGTGATGACCAGCACGGCCCCGGCGCGTGTCGTGGCGGGCAGCCGGTACAGCACGGTGCGGCCGGACCGGAGCGCCGCACCGTGGGCTGCTTCGACGGCCTTGATCTGGTCGTCGTCGGCCCGGGTCAGCAGCACGGGGCCGGTGCCGTTGGTCAGCAGCTCACCGACGATGCGGGCGCACTGCTCTGGCGACTTGCCCGGCCCGTACACCGCCTCGGGCATGCCCTGGCGGAGCGCACGATGGTGGTCGACCATGGCGTCACCGAGGTCGGCGAAGGGCAGGCGGCGCAGCCGGGCGACGGCGTCGTCGGCGGTGACGCGTCCTTCCGTCACATCGGCGAGCAACGTCCGCAGTGCGGCTTCGTCCACATCCCTCATCGTGCCAGACACGCCACGTCGAGGTCGGCGGCGAACCGACCGGCCGTCGTCCCCGCGCCGCCAATAGCCTGCGCTGTCATGTCGATCGCCGAGCCACGACGGGTCGGGTTCTTCGGTCCGTTCGGCACGTTCACCGAGCAGGCGCTGCGCACCCAGGCGGACCTCGCCGCCGCCGAAGCGGTGGCCTTCCCGACGGTCCCGGACGTGCTCGATGCGGTGGCTGCCGGTGCGGTCGACTGCGGTGTCGTGCCGATCGAGAACTCGATCGAGGGCGTCGTCAACTTCACCCAGGACGCGCTGGCGTTCGACTACGACCTGTTGATCACCCGCGAGATCGTGCTCGACATCGAGCTCTGCCTCGTCGCTCGCCCCGGCACGACGCTCGACGCGGTGAAGGTCGTGCTCTCGATCCCGGTCGCCACGTCGCAGTGCCACCGGTTCCTGCGCCAGCACCTGCCCGCCGCCGACGTCCGGGCGGCCAACAGCACGGCCGAGGCAGCGCGGCTCGTGGCCGACTCGGACGAGGTCGGGAACGCGGCGATCGCGCCCCGGGTTGCGGCGGCCCGCTACGGAATCGACGTGCTGGCCGGCGACATCGCCGATCATCCGGGCAACCAGACGCGCTTCGTGCTCGTCGCCGCCGACGGCATCCCGGCGCGGACCGGTCACGACCGCACGGCGATGGTCGTGTTCCAGCGCGCCGACGAGCCGGGCAGCCTGATCTCCATCCTGCAGGAGTTCGCGGCCCGGAGGATCAACCTGTCGAACTTGCTGAGTCGGCCGATCAAGGCCGGTGGGCTCGGCGACTACTGCTTCGTCATCTGGGCCGACGCTCATGTGTCCGACGAGCTGCTGGCGGACACGCTGCGCGCCCTGCACGCCAAGCAGGGGTCGGTCAAGTTCCTCGGCTCGTACCCGGCCGCCGGTGAGTACGCCGCGAGCGCCCGCGAGCACGCCGACACCCGGTGGCGGGAGGCCGACGACTGGTTGACCGACCTTCGCAATCGGATCGTCGATTGATCGCTCGCTGGGTCGGGCAAGGCCGACCTGACCATCCACGCTCGTTGCAGGGCGAACGCTCGGGGACTCGGCGCCGGGTACGGTCCGGCTGGTGAGCGCACCAGTCACCGTCGTCACCGGCGCCAACTCCGGCATCGGTCGGGCGACGGCCGTCCACCTCGCCAGCGCCGGGCACCTGGTGTACGGCACGGTGCGCTCGACCTCGCGCACGGACAAGTTGCTGGCGATGGCCGAGCAGGCCGGTGTCGACGTGCGCCTCGCCGAGCTGGACGTCGCCGACGACGAGTCGGTGCGCGCCGGGTTCGCCCGCATCCTCGACGAGGCCGGGCGCGTCGACCACCTCGTCAACAACGCCGGCGTCGGTGGCAACGCGGTCGCCGAGGAGGGCTCGCCGGCGCTGTACCTCGACGTCATGAACGTCAACCTGTGCGGCGCCGTGCGCTGCCTGCAGGCGGTGCTGCCGGGGATGCGAGCGCGGGGGAGCGGGTCGATCGTCAACATCACGTCGATCGCCGGGCGGCTGGCGGCGATCGCCCAATCGCCGTACGTCGCGTCGAAGTTCGCCCTCGAGGGGCTCAGCGAGGGCCTGGCCCAGGAGCTCGCGCCGTTCGGCATCCGAGTCGTGATCATCGAGCCCGGTGTCACCAAGTCGGCGATCTTCGCCAAGTCGATCGACGCCCCGAACTCCACGGGTGCCTATGACGCGCCGTACCGGCGGATGTTCCAGTTCTACGCCGCCGGTCTGGCTCAGGCCACCGATCCGTTCGAGGTGGCCGAGGTGATCCGCCACGCCATCACGACCGACGAGCCGCAGCTGCGCTACGCCACCAGCTGGGGTGGCAGCGCGTTGGTCGAGGGCAGGGCGGCGATGGGCGACGAGGATTGGGTGGCGCTCGGTGGTGTCGTCGACGACGGCGAGTACTACGCCCGCTTCCACGACCACTTCGGCCTCGACATCAAGCCGTAGCTCCCCCGTCTGGGCGGGATCACCCTCGCACGATGCGGGCCAGCGCCTGGCCGAGGGCGCGGTCGTGGGCGCGGTAGCGCCGGCGCAGCTCGTCCGGCGGCCATGGTCGCGGCGTGAGCGACGGGGGGAGCAGGGGCTCGGCGCGCAGGAAGTGGACGACGGCCGCTGACAACGTGATCGCACCCGGCAGGTCGCGCTGCGGTTCAGCATGGTCGAGCGAGGCGAGGAGCTGGCGCCCGGTCGATGCCAGCTCCTGGAGCGGCCACAGCCGGCCGGCGAGCGTCACGGGCTCGGCGCCGGCCAGCGGCCCGCGCGTCACGGCCAGCGCCGGATCGGGGCCGGGGCCGGTCAGGTTGCCCGGTCGCATCCAGGTCTCGGGACGCAGCTCACCCATCCGCAGGTTGGCCATGTGCGTGCGGAACGTCCGCCGTTCGGCGACCGTGCGGCGCGCCGCGAGCACGGCGACGAACCACCAGTCACCGTTCCACTCGCTGGCGGGCTGGCGCCGCCCGATGTCCTGGGCCGCCTTGCGCTCCAGGAGCCGGCCGATCAGCCGGTAGCCGCCGTCGCCGACCTCGAGCTCGCCTGCTGCGACCATTCTCGACAGCGCTGTGCGCATCGTGCCCTCGGCGATGGCGAACACCTCGGCCAGGCCGACGAGCGCACGAGCCGAGAGCACCGGCGGATCAAGCCCGAGGAGGACCGACAGCACGAGCGAGCGGGCGTTGAACGGGCGAATGCCGAACGCGCCGTCCACGCGGCGGACTTTACCTGTTACATGTGTTGATCGCTGCGATCACGATCTGTATGCTCGTCGAGGTGGCGACGACGATGGTGCCGGCCGACGCGCTGCTACCCGACGTCCTGCCGACGCAGCGACTGAATGGGCGGGCGATGCCCGTTCGACCGCTGCGGGACGAGCTGCGCCGCATCCCCACCATCCGCAACGCACTGACCGTCGTCGCCGCCCTGGCCCAGACGTTCGGCGTGGTGGTCGCGGCGGTCGTCATCGACCGCTGGTGGACGTGGCTGGCCGCCTTGGTGCTGATGGGTCGCGGCCACTGCCTGCTCAACATCCTCGGTCACGAGGCCGCCCATCGGCTGCTGTTCCCGAACCGGCGCGTCAACGACTTCGTCGGCCGCTGGTTGCTGGCCTACCCGACGTTGCAGGCGTTCGGCGCCTATCGCCGGGTCCACTTCGCTCATCACCGCGACGAGATGGGGCCGCACGAGCCCGACCTGTCGCTGTACTCCGGCTACCCGATCGGGCGCGACTCGTGGCATCGCAAGCTGCGCCGGGACCTCATCGGCGGAAGCGCCCGCAAGAACTTCCGGGCGCTGCTGCACAGCGTGCGACGCGGTTCGCCGGAGGCGCTGCAGATCGTCGCCGTCCAGGCCGTCCTGCTCGCCGCATCGATCGCCGTCGGCGAGCCCATCGCCTACCTCGTGTGGATCGGTGCGTGGAGCACGCTGTGGAAGTTCTCGAATCGGCTGCGGGCGATCGCCGAGCACGGCGGCATGGAGCGCTCGGCCGACCGTCGGCGGACGACCCACGTCGTCCGCCAGACCCGGCTCGCCCGGTTCTGCATGGTGCCGTACCACACGGGGTGGCACCTCGCCCACCACGTCGACATGGGCGTGCCGTGGCGCAACCTCCCCCGTCTGCACGAGGAGCTGGTCGCTTCCGGCTGGCTCGTCCCGGCCGTCGAGTACCCGTCGTACCGAGCGTTCTGGCGGGCGTGCTCGGCAGGGCGGCCCCAACTGACCGGAGCAACCGACCCGATCCGACCAATTGCTGCGGACAGGACTGAAACACTGGCCGGATGAACGATCGCGTCGCCGTCGTCACCGGCGGTGCTTCGGGGATCGGGCGGGCCGGCGTGCTGCGCTTCCTCGACGCCGGCTACCGGGTGGTGTTCGGCGACCTCAACCGGGACAACGCCCAGCGCGTCGTCGAGGAGGTCGGCGACGCGCAGCGATTGCGCTTCGCTCCGACCGACGTGGCCGAGGAGGACGACGTGGCCGCCCTGGTGGCCGAGGCGACGGGGGCGTTCGGCCGGATCGATGTGATGTTCAACAACGCCGGCGTCGGCGGCGCATTCGGACCGATCACCGAGATCGCCGCCGACGATTGGGACCGCACCTTCGCCGTGCTGGTGCGCAGCGTGTTCCTCGGCACGAAACATGCGGCGCGGGCGATGATCGATCAGGGCGACGGCGGCAGCATCGTCAACACGGCGTCGGTCGCCGGACTGTCGGGCGGCGGTGGCCCGCAGGCCTACTCGGCCGCCAAGGCAGCCGTCATCAACCTGACGCTCTCGACGGCCGTCGAGCTGGCCGTGCACCGCATCCGGGTCAACGCCATCTGCCCGGGGTTGATCAACACACCGCTGGCCATCCGCCACGATCGCGACGCGGACCGGGTGCGCGAGCTGCTGTCGACGATCCAGCCGTGGCCCGAGCTCGGTCGGCCGGATGACATCGCCGCGCTCGTGTTGTGGTTGGCCGGGCCGGACAGCGTCTTCGTCACCGGTGAGGCGATCAGGGTCGATGGCGGCGTGACCGCGGCCGGCCCAGGGCTCGTCTCGATGACCGACCCGAACGGCGCGTTCGCCCGGTCAGCGGGGTTCGCCGACGGGACGACCGGCCGCCCACCCGTCAAGCGCCGGCTGCGACCCCGACCCCCCGCCTCGCCCCGCGATGAGCGATGAGTGGCGTGAGGACGCAGATCGCTCATCGCGCTCGGCTGCATCTCGACGCGATGAGCGATGAGCGCCGTTGGACCACTCATCGCGCAGCGCGCGCAGGCTCGCAGGATCGGCTCCAGCTCGGCGGGTGATGCGCCGTGCAGGATGACGCCGTCGGCGCCGAGGTCGAACTGGCGTTGGATCGTCGTTGCGCATTGCTCGGGCGTTCCGGTTGCCGCGGTGGCAAGCCACTCGGGCGGGAGCAGCGTCGCCAGGTGCTCCAACTCGTCGGTGGTCGCGGTCTGATCGATCCCGCCCCGATGCCCGGCGACGAAGCGTCGGCCCGGAACCGCTCCAGCACGGCCGGGTCCCAGTCGTTGGTCGCGACCATCAGGTCCCCGAGGCCTGCAGGTAGGTGGCCAACCGACCAACGGTCTTCTTCAACCGCACGGGTTGGACAGATGGTCGCCGATCGTGGCGAGACACGACCACACCCACAGCCGCCGGGTCGCGCCCGGCCTGCTCGGCGGCCTGCTTCACGGTCCGCCCGCAGCGGCCCAGCGTCTCGTCGCCGAAGAACGTGTGCAGCACGACGTGGTCGAAGGCCCGCCCGCCGAGCGCCAGCGTGTTCGGAGCGGTGACGGCCACCGGGATGTCCTCGTCGAAGGCTGGGTCGAGACGGAGGAACGGGTACCGACCGGCCGGACCATCGTGGCCGAGGATCGTCTCGCCGCGCCACAGCCGCCGCATCGCCCCGACGAAGTCCTCCAGCTGTGCCGTGGTCACCGACGGGAGCCCAGGGCCGCGGTCAACGGTGCGATGCCCCGGCCGAGACCGAGCACGACCGCCGGTCAACCATCGTGGTCGCGTACGGCGCGGCACGATCGGGTGGCGAGTAGTCGGTGGTCGCCGCCGTGGCGATGCGCAGTGTCGACGATACGGCACCGACCGCACCCGACAGCGTGACCGCCTCCTTGACGTTGAAGCGCTGCGAGGTGAACACCCATCCGAGGCCGAGCCGCTCGGCATCGTGGACCTCGGGAACGAGCCGGCGAGGATCCTCCGCCCGCCAACGTGTAGAAGCCGAGCCGTTCGAAGTTCACGACCGGGGATCGCACGGCGTCGCCGGGTGGAGCGGAACGGGAGGGATTCGAACCCCCGGGCCTTGTGAGCCTCCCGCTTTCAAGGCGGGTGCATTTGTCCGCTCTGCCACCGTTCCGGCCGCGACGCTAGCGAGGCGCCCGGGGACCGAGCGCCCGGCCAGGGGAGCGCTC
>JBPCJW010000053.1:0-15839 GCA_051004915.1 Ilumatobacteraceae bacterium | reverse complement strand
CCTGCCGAAGACTCCCGACACGGCCGGGCTGATCGGGCGCGACCTGCTGCTCAAGGCGAAGCCGACGCTGCGCATCGTCAACGTGGCGCGCGGTGGCATCCTCGACGAGGAGGTGCTCGCCGATACGGTGCGCGACGGCATCATCGCCGGTGCCGCGCTCGATGTCTTCGCCTCCGAGCCGACGACGCAGTCGCCGCTGTTCGGGCTGGATTCCGTCGTCGTCACGCCGCACCTGGGCGCGAGCACGCGGGAGGCCCAGGACAAGGCGGGTGACACGATCGCCGACATGGTGCAGCTCGCCCTCGACGGCGAGTTCGTCCCGTTCGCCGTGAACCTGTCGGCGGCCGAGGCGCACGAGACGCTGCGGCCGTTCGTGCCGTTGGCCGAGACGCTCGGCCGTCTGTTCGGCTCGCTCGTCGCCGAGCTTCCGTCGACCATCGAGATCGCCGTCGAGGGCGACATCGGCGCCTACGACACACGCATCGTGGGGCTGTCGGTCCTGAAAGGACTGTTCGGGCGGATCAGCGAGGAACCCGTGACGTACGTCAACGCCCCGCAGCGGGCGCGCGAGCACGGCGTCGACGTGCGTGAGGTCAAGTCCACGACGTCGGCCGAGTACGTCAACCTCGTCACGGTGTCGGGCGGTGGTCATGCGTTGAGCGGCACGTTGGTCGCCCACCGCCGCCACCAGCGCATCGTGGGCATCGACGGGCACACGTTCGACGTTCCGCCGGCGGACCACATGCTGATGGTCACGAACGACGACCGTCCCGGGGTCATCGGCACGGTCGGCACGTTGCTCGGCAACGCCGGCGTCAACATCGACGACATGGACGTGGGCCGTGCCGAGACCGCCGGCACGGCGGTCATGCTGATCGCGCCGACGAAACGCGTCGATCCCGAGGTCGTCGACGCCCTGCGGGCCGCCCCAGGCATCGTCAGCGTGGCCGTGCTCGGTTAGCCCGCTCGCAGCGCACGTTCGGCCGTGTGATCCTTCGAGTCGACGGTGCTCTCGTCGCCCCGTTGCCGGCGGCGACGCCGATGCCCTGCGCGTCGGGAGAGAGGGCGAAGATGCGCTCCCGCTCGTCCTGAGGGACGTCATCGACTCGTTCCCGCAGCAGCTCCAACTGCTCGGCGACGACCGGTCGCCGTCCGGCGGGGCCACCTCGAGCAGATCGTTCAGTGCCGCCACGAGTCGTCTGCTGATCTGCGGTGATTGCGCCCCGGCGATGCGGATCTCGTCGAAGACGAGGTGGACGTACGCGTTCCAGTCCATCATGGGTGCACAGCAGGGGCGCGCCCGCCGGAACGAAGGTGCCGATCGCTGGCTGGACGTGCACGACACAGTTCGCCGCGATCGCCAGCTCGACCAGGCGATCCCGATCGATCGAGACGACGACGCCCGACTTTGGCGCGGTGACGACATCGAGGTCGACGTCGTCGTTCTCGTCGCCGACGATGACGTTCGGGTACTGCTCGTCCAACATCCGTCGAGTGTCGTTGCCGACCAGCTCGATCAAGGCAGAGACACGCAGGGACCTGCCGATGTGGTTGACGTAGAGCACGAGCATGGCGATGCTCGTCAGGACGAGCACGTAGCCCACGGCGACGGCGAGGCCGGGGACCTGACCTTCGCCGTCGAACCGCACCTCGCGCATGGCGACCATGGCATGGGCGAACGTGGCGACGAACAGCCCGATCGCCAGCTGGCTCGGCTTGTCCCGCAAGAACGTCTGCACGATGCGCGGCGAGAACTGGCCCATCGCCAACTGCACCACGACCATCGTGATCGTCAGCACGAGCGCCGCCAACGACACCATCGAGACGGCGATCGTCGTCAAGATCGCGATCGCCGCGTCCGGGCCACCGGTGAGCCAGCGGGGGATGACGTCGAACCCCGTGGCGCGGTCGACGGCGAGCGTGACGATGGAGATGACGAGACCGCCCAAGACGCAGAGCACTGGGATGAACCAAAGGCTCGACCACACACCTGATCGGCGCGACGACGAGCTGCTCGTCCCGGGCCCCTACCCGGTGCCGTGGACCAGCAAGCCCGCCGGGGGGATGTCGGATTCGGCATGCACCGACACATCAGGAAGGGGCTGCCAAGGTGGCGACGCGGATGGCGTCCCTCGTCGCCAGCGCTCTGGCTCTGGCGGCCTCGGCGAAGTCGTCGCTGGACGAGGCGTAGAGCACGTCGCGCGACGAGTTGAGGAGGAGCCCGGTGCCGGGTCCGGTCTCGCCGGCCCGCACCGAAGCGGGCAGATCGCCGGCCTGGGCGCCGACGCCCGGGACGAGGATCGGCAGGTCACCGACGATCGCCCGCACGTCCGCCAGTTGGTGCGGGTAGGTCGCACCGACGACGAGCCCACAGTCGCCGAGTTGCGCCCATCGCTCGGCGACCATCCGGGCGACCCGCTGGTACAGCGGCACCCCGCCGACATCGAGGTCCTGCAGCTCGCCGCTGCCCGGGTTGCTCGTGTGGCAGAGGGCGAGGACACCGCCGTGCTCCAGGAAGGGCGCCGCGGCGTCGGTGCCGAGGTACGGGTTGACCGTCACGGCGTCGGCGCCGTAGCGACCGAACGCCTCGCGGGCGTAGTGCTCGGCCGTCGAGCCGACGTCGCCGCGCTTGGCATCGAGCACGAGCACCACGTCCGGGTAGCGCTCGCGGACGTGTCGGCAGACCGCCTCGAGCTGGGGCTCGGCGCGTTGCGAGGCGAAGTGCGCGAACTGCGGTTTGAACGCGCAGACGAGGTCGGCTGTGGCATCGATGATCGACGTGCAGAAGTGGGTGATCGCGTCCGGCATCCCGTCGAGCGGCGCTGGCAAGCGCGTCGGATCCGGATCGAGCCCGACGCACAGCATCGAACCCGATGACGACCACGCGGCGCGTAGCCGATCGTGGAAGCCCGTCACTCTTCCAGCGTGATGGCCGCCGTCGGGCACAGGTCGGCGGCCTCGCGAACCTTGTCGTGCAGCTCGGCCGGCGGTTCCTCCTGCAACACGTACAGGTAGCCGTCGCTGCGCACCTCGAACACCTCGGGGCAGACCTGCATGCAGCTGCCGGTCGATGCGCACACGTCGAAGTCGACGATCACCTTCACTGCGTCTCCGATCCGGTCGTCACGAGCCCTTGGCCGCACGGTAGCCGCCGGCCTCGGCATCGGCGGGGTTGGCGTAGCAGCGCTCGGCCCGTGTGCGGGCATAGAAGCGACCGCCCGGGGAGTGGTAGATGTGCGAGTTCTCGTTGGCCTTGATCGGGTGGCTCAGCGGGCAGTGGCCATCGACCGGCTCGACCCAGGTGCCTGAGTCATCCGTGGCTGGCTCGTCGGTCGATGAAACGCCGTCCGTGACCACCCCGCCGGCGGCCATGTCGCCGAGCGCAGCCACCGGCTCGTCGCCTGGCTCGCTTGGTCGCAGCGGCGGCCACGATGCCGGTGGGCCGACCCCGGAGGGCCCCGCTCGACGGCTGGCGGCGAACCGTCGGCCGCCGATCACCGCACCGACCAGGGCGGTCAGCCAAAAGAGGCGCCTGAGCCGGCGCGATCGACCACGTGCCATCGCCGCAGCGTAGGTGAGCGCCGACCTGCGTTTGGCGGTCAGCGCTGCTGGCGCTCGAGCGCGCTGAGCACGGCCTTGAGGCCGGCCGTCGTGATGTCCGGGTCGATGCCGATGCCCCAGCGTGGCTCGCGGTCGGTCTCGTCGCCGGCGATCGTCTCGACGTAGGCCGCTGCGCTCGCATCGGCGCCGCGCCCGATGGCGTGCTCGGCGTAGTCGACGACATCGAGGGGGATCGCGAACTCGTCGCGCAGGGCGCCGACGAACGCCGAGATCGGACCGCTTCCCTCGCCGCGCACCGTGTGGTGCTCGCCGTCGACGCGCAGTTGGGCGGTCACCTTGGTGCGGCCGTCGCGCGTGTGCAGTTCGTGGCCGACGAGCTCGTGGCGAGGCTGGTCGGACAGGTATTCGGCCCTGAACGCGCCCCACATGACGACCGGGGTGATCTCCGTGCCCGAGTCCTCGGTGATGTGCTGGATGGTCTTGGAGAACTCGATCTGCATCCGCCGCGGCAGGTCGAAGCCGTGCTCGGTCTTCATGACGTAGGCGACGCCGCCCTTGCCGGACTGGCTGTTGACGCGGATCACCGCCTCGTAGGTGCGCCCGACGTGCTTTGGATCGATCGGCAGGTACGGCACGCCCCACTGGTCGTAGTCATCCGGCAACGCTTCGAAGCCCTTTTTGATGGCGTCCTGGTGGCTGCCGGAGAAGGAGGTGTAGACGAGGTCGCCGACGTACGGGTGGCGTGGGTGCACCGGCAGGCGGTTGCAGTACTCGGCGACGCGGCGCAGCGCGTCGATGTCGCTGATGTCGAGGCCCGGGTCGACACCGTTGGCGAACAGGTTCATCGCCAGGTTGACGATGTCGACGTTGCCGGTGCGCTCGCCGTTGCCGAACAGCGTGCCCTCGACGCGGTCGGCGCCGGCCATCACGCCGAACTCCGCTGCGGCGACGGCGCAGCCGCGGTCGTTGTGCGGGTGCAGCGAGAGCACGACCTGCTGGCGCCGGCTGATCGTGCGGCCGAACCACTCGATGACGTCGCCGTAGACATTGGGCGAGTAGCACTCGACCGTCGCCGGCAGGTTGAGGATGATCGGTCGCTGATCCTCGGGCTCGATCACGTCCATCACCCGCTCGCAGATCTCGATCGCGAAGTCCGGCTCCGTCAACGTGAAGCTCTCCGGCGAGTACTCGTAGCGGATCGCCGTGGTCGGGTGCTGCTCCTCGAGCTTGCGGCACAGCCGGGCGGCGTTGACGGCGATGTCGGCGATGCCGTCACGGTCGAGGCCGAACACGACCTCGCGTTGCAGCGGGTTGGTCGAGTTGTAGAAGTGGACGATGGCGCGAGGAGCGCTGCGGATGCACTCGTACGTGCGCTCGATCAGCTCCTGGCGGCACTGCACCAGCACCTGGATCGTCACGTCGTCGGGGATCAGGTCGTCCTCGATCAGCTGGCGGATGAAGTCGAAGTCGGGCTGGCTGGCGGCCGGGAACCCGACCTCGATCTCCTTGAAGCCCATTGCGACGACGGCGTCGAACATCCGGCGCTTGCGGACCGGGTCCATCGGGTCGATCAGCGCCTGGTTGCCGTCGCGCAGGTCGACCGAGCACCACAGCGGCGCCTGCTCGATGATCCGGTCGGGCCAGGTGCGATCGCGCAGGACGATCGGCACGGATGGCCGGTACTTGTCGAAGGCCATCGTGCGTGGGGTGGCGGGATCGGGCGGCATGGCGTTGCTCCTGCGGACGATCGGCGAGTGGAAACGGGGCGAAAAAGGAAGCAGCCCCCGACCGGGGTGGGGGCGGGGGCGGGCGAACGCGAAGCGCTTCGACGCTCGCCCTACGTAAGGAGCAGACGGCGCGGTTGGTGGAAGGCGGCCATCGAGCGAAATGGTAGCACGGCCGGGCGAGGTGCTGGCCAGCCAGGCCACCGGCCGGGACCCCCACCTGCAGGCCAGGGAGGGCCCCGACCGATGGGCGTCGCCACGTCGCTCGAGCGGCCGCAGCAGGCGTTCCACCACCCAGTGCGTCCTGTGTGCTCGACCGACGTAACCGTCCCGCTCGACCGGTGGGGGCAACGGATCACACGTCACACAGTCCGCACGCGCCGGAACATACACGAAACGCGAGATCGACGGCGCGATGAGCCGTGAGTGGTGCTACCACGCAGATCGCTCATCGCGTGCGCCGCCGGGTGAGCGAGGGGGTCACCTCGTTCGGCGCAAAGGCCCAGGTAGTCTCGTGATCACCATGACAGAAGCTACCCCTCGGCGAGGTGCGCCTCGCCGCCGGCGCCGGCCAAGTCGTCCCTCGCCCTCCGCCGAGCGCACTGCGCCGCGTACCGGCTTGACGACCGTCGCCGTCCTCCCCTCCGTCGAACCACCAACGGGCTTTGCCGAACTCGGCGTGCCGCCGCGCATCGACGACGCCCTGGCCGCCGCCGGGTTCGCCCAACCGTTCCGCATCCAGACCGCCGCCATCCCGGTCGCCATGGAGGGCCACGACGTCTGCGGCCGCGCCCAGACCGGTTCGGGCAAGACGCTGGCGTTCGGCGTGCCGATGCTCGCCCGGATCAACGACCGGGCGGTGCCGACCCGACCACGTGGGTTGGTGCTCGTGCCGACGCGTGAGTTGGCCATCCAAGTGGCCGAGGTGCTCGAGCCGCTGGCCCACCACGCCGGCCACCACATCCTCGCGGTGTACGGAGGCGCCAGCCGCCACGACCAGATCGAGGACCTGCGCCGCGGCGTGGAGATCGTCGTCGCCACACCGTTGCGGCTGATCGACCTGCTCAAGTCGCAGGAGGTCTCGATGGCCGACGTCGACGTCGTCGTGCTCGACGAGGCCGACCGCATGGCCGACGACGGCTTCACCCCGCAGGTCGAGTGGATCCTGCGCCACTGCACCGCCCGCACCCAGACGATGTTGTTCTCGGCGACGCTCGACGGAGACGTCGGCCACCTGGTGCGGCGCTACCTGCGCGACCCCGTGGAGGTCGCCGTCGATTCGGCGACGGGCACCGTCGGCACGATGCACCACCTGTTCCTGGCCGTCCATCACATGGACAAGGACCGCGTCATCGGCGCGATCGGCCAGGGCATCCCGAAGCTGGCCGTGTTCTGCGCCACGAAGCGGCTGTGCGACCGCGTGTCTCGCGGGTTGCAGGAGCTCGGCGTCGACGCTGCGGCGATCCACGGCGACCTCACCCAGGAGGCCCGCGAACGTGCGCTGCGGCGGTTCTCGGATGGGCGACTCGCCGTGCTCGTGGCGACGGACGTCGCCGGCCGTGGGCTCGACATCGACGACGTCGGCGCGGTGGTCCACTACGACCCGCCGAAGGATGCCAAGGAGTACCTCCACCGGTCTGGCCGGACGGCGCGCGCCGGCAGGGACGGCTGGGCCGTCACGCTGGTCGAGTACAACCAGCACACGCAGATGCGAATCCTCCAGCGCACGTTGCGGCTGCCGCTGCTCCCGCCGATCGAGGTGTTCAGCAACGACCAGCGGTTGCGTGACCTCGCGGCGTTCCAGCGCGATCCGGATTGACGGGCAGCCAGCGTTACAGTCGCTCGATGTCGGTTCGCAGCATGGCGTCGCGGGCGGCGCCTGCCGCCGTGCTCCTGATGCTCGGCGTCGGCGGGTGCAGCGGTGAGGGCGAGTCGACCAACACGATGGATCCGCTGGAGGGCACGCCGGGTGACACCGGTGGGACGACGGCCGCCTCATCCGCCGTCCCCACGACGGCGCCGGTGTCGGTCGATGTGGCGCCGGCCGCGGCAGGCTTCGTTAGCGTCACCGTCCAAGTCGCCAGCGAGGGCATCGACGAGACGTTGGCACTCGATCGGGCGGTCGTGCCGCCCGGCGAGCTTGATCCACTCAACCTCGACGCCTCGTGCAGCGCCCTGGACGGCGGTGAGCCGGTGACGCTGTCGATCATCGACCTGCGCCGGCTCGGAGCCGGGAGCCGTCTGCTGTCGGCCCGACTGCGCACGGAGGAGCCGGCGACGGCGCCCGGCGAGTACGACGGGACGCTGGAGATCGCCGACGCCGAGCAGTTGACGACGCGGTTCAACGTGGCGGTGCTGGTCGATGACGGTGGCCGATCTGGGTCGTTCCAGGGCAACGACGAGGATGGCAACGTCGCCAGCGGCGCGTTCGTCTGCGCCGATCAGCCCACCGACACGACCACGACCACCATCCCTGTCGACGTCGGCGAAGAGGTCCCGGAGACGAGCGGGTAGAAGGTCAGCGGGCGGTGAGCCAGCCGGCGCGCTGGTCCTCGAACGCCTGGATCGCGTCGGCGTGGGTGAGGGTGATGCCGACATCGTCGAGGCCGTGGAGGAAGCGGTGCTGGGTCGCGGCGTCCAGTGGGAACGGCTCGACTAGGTCGATCGACGGGACCTCCAGCAGCAAGCGTTGGACGTCGACGGTGATCTCGGTGGCCGGCGCCGCTTCGATCGCCGCCCAGATGCGCTCGACGACGGCCTTGCCGACCTCCACCGCGACGAGCCCGTTCTTGGCGCAGTTGTTGCGGAAGATGTCCGAGAAGCTCGGTGCGACGACCGCCTCGAAGCCGTACTGCTGAATCGCCCACACGGCGTGCTCTCGCGACGAGCCGACGCCGAAGGCGGGCCCGGCGACGATGATCGAAGCACGGGCGTAGCGCTCGTCGTTGAGCACGAAGTCCCGGTCGTCTCGCCAGGTGGAGAACAGGCCCTTCTCGAAACCGGTGCGCTCGACGCGCTTCAGCCACTCGGCGGGGATGATCTGATCGGTGTCGACGTCGGAGCGCTTGAGGGGCAGTCCGCTCCCGGACACGACGTTGACCGCCCTCATGGCAGATCGCCGGGAGTCGCGAAGTGGCCGGCGACGGCGGTGGCCGCGGCGACCGCCGGGGAGACGAGGTGGGTGCGCCCGCCGCGTCCCTGGCGGCCCTCGAAGTTGCGATTGCTCGTGCTCGCCGCCCGCTCTCCGGGCGCCAACTTGTCGGGGTTCATGGCCAGGCACATCGAGCAGCCCGGCTCGCGCCAGTCGGCACCGGCGGCGACGAACACCCGATCCAAACCCTCGGCCTCGGCCTGCGCTTTGACGGCGTGGCTCCCGGGCACGACCATCACGCGGGCCGCAGACACCCGGCGGCCGTCGAGCACGGCAGCTGCCACTCGTAGGTCCTCGATCCGACTGTTCGTGCACGAACCGATGAACACCGTGTCGACGGCAACATCGCGCAACGCGGTGCCGGCCGCCAGGCCCATGTACTCCAACGCTCTGGCCACGGTGTCGCGAGTTGTCGAGTCGGAGAAGTCGTCCGGCGATGGGACGCGACCATCGATCGTCGTCACCTGCGCCGGGTTGGTCCCCCACGTCACGTGTGGTCGCAGCGCCGTGGCGTCGATGTGCACCTCGCGGTCCCACGACGCGCCCGCATCGGTGCGCAGCGTGCGCCACTCGTCGAGCGCCTGCTTCCACGCCGCGCCCTGCGGTGCGTGTGCCCGGCCCTCGAGATAGGCGAACGTCGTGTCGTCGGGCGCCACCATGCCCGCTCGGGCGCCGGCCTCGATGGACATGTTGCAGACCGTCATGCGGCCCTCCATCGAGAGCGCCTCGACGGCCGCACCGCGGTACTCGATGACGTGGCCGATCCCGCCGCCGGTGCCGATCTGACCGATGATCGCCAGGATCAGGTCCTTCGCCGTGACGTCGGACGGCAGTCCGCCGTGGACCTCGACGGACATCCACTTCGGCCGGGCCTGGGGCAGCGTCTGGGTCGCGAGCACGTGCTCGACCTCGCTCGTGCCGATGCCGAAGGCGAGCGCCCCGAACGCGCCGTGGGTCGCCGTGTGGCTGTCGCCGCAGACGATGGTCATGCCGGGCAGCGTGCGACCCTGCTCCGGTCCGATGATGTGCACGATGCCCTGGCCCGGGTCGCCCATGGGATAGAGGGTGATGCCGAACTCCGACGCGTTCTCCCGCATCACGGCCACCTGGCGGGCGGACACCGGATCGGCGATCGGCCGGTCGATGTCCGCCGTCGGCACGTTGTGGTCCTCGGTCGCCACCGTCAGCTCGGGTCGGCGGACTCGCCGGCCGGACAGCCGCAGCCCGTCGAAGGCCTGCGGGCTGGTCACCTCGTGCACGAGGTGGAGGTCGATGTACAGCAGATCGGGCTCACCGGGGGCCGACCGCACGACGTGGCGATCCCACAGCTGTTCGGGAAGCGTCTTGGCCGTCATGGCGCCACACATGCTATGCGGCGTGCACGGGCCGTACGCTCAGACCGGTGAGCGACCGAGTCTTGGAGCGAGCGAACCACCATCTTGCCGAGTCGTTGTGGCACCGATGACCGCCATCGCCGAGGTGCGCGTCGACGCGCCGTTGCCTGCTGACTGGGCCGACGAGGTGCACGCGCTGGCCCGTCAGCACGACGCAGTGATCCTGGCCCACAACTACCAGGTGCCGGATGTCCAGGAGGTCGCCGATCACGTCGGTGACTCGCTCGGCCTGTCGAGGGTGGCGGCAGAGGTGGAGGCGTCGACGATCGTCTTCTGCGGCGTGCACTTCATGGCCGAGACGGCGAAGATCCTGAGCTACGACAAGACGGTGTTGATCCCCGACGAGCGGGCCGGGTGCAGTCTCGCCGAGACGATCACCGCCGATCAGCTGCGGGCGTGGAAGGGCGAGCACCCGGGCGCGGTGGTCGTCAGCTATGTCAACACCACGGCCGCCGTCAAGGCGGAGACGGACATCTGCTGCACGTCGTCGAACGCCGTCGACGTGGTGGCGTCGATCCCGGAGGACACCGAGGTCCTGTTCTGCCCCGATCAGTTCCTCGGTGCGCACGTGCAGCGCCAGCTGGGGCGGGAGAACATGCACATCTGGCTCGGCGAGTGTCACGTGCACGCCGGCATCAACGGCGCCGACCTGCGAGCCCGGGTCGCCGAGGACCCGGAAGCCGAGCTGTTCATCCACCCCGAGTGCGGGTGCGCCACGAGCGCGCTGTACCTCGTTGGCGCCGGCGTCGTGCCGGAGACGCGCACGAAGATCCTGTCGACCAGTGGGATGGTCGCCGCGGCGATGGAGACGACGGCGAAGAAGGTGCTCGTGGCGACCGAGACGGGGATGTTGCACCAGCTGTCGAAGGCCAACCCGCTGGTGCTGTTCGAGCCCGTCAACCGGGCCGCGGTGTGCAAGTACATGAAGATGATCACGCCGCCCAAGCTGCTGCGGACGCTGCGCTCGATCGGCACCGATCACCCTGTCGACCTCGTCGACGTCCCGCCCGACATCGCCGCGCGGGCCCGTCGATCGGTGGAGCGGATGATCGCCATCGGCAACCCGTCGCCGAGCTGATGGCCTCGCTCGCTCGCAACTCGCTCGACTCGGCGGCGGTTCGTCGCTGCGCTTCCCTCGCCGCATGTGCCAACGCCGTCGCTGCGACGGGGGCCGAAGCGTCGAGAGCTGATTGAGCGTGTTGCCTCGTCGGCTGGTCGCGCCGGCGCCGACGTGGGAGCGTGACGTCGACGTCGTGGTGCTCGGGTCCGGCGCCGCCGGGCTCGCGGCGGCGCTGGCCGTGCGGCCGGTGCGCAGCGCGCTGATCATCACCAAGGACGTGTTGGACGCCGGGTCGACGGCGTGGGCGCAGGGAGGGATGGCCGGCGTGCTCGACCCGACCGACTCTGTCGCCGACCACGTCCGGGACACCCTGGCCGCTGGTGCCGGGCTGTGCTCGGAGCCGGTGGTGTGGGAGCTGGTCAGCGAGGCGCCGACGGCGATCCGCTACCTGATGCGGCTCGGGGCTGCGTTCGACCCCGCTGCAGTCGGCGGCGACGAGCCCGCCCTGACTCGCGAGGGGGGCCACAGCCACGACCGCATCGTCCACGCCGGCGGCGATCGCAGTGGCGCCGAGGTGCAGCGGACGCTCGACCAGTCGGCACGGGCGGCGGGAGTCGAGGTGCTGGAGCGGGTGTTCGCCCTCGACCTTGTGTACGGCATCGCGGTTGGCGGGACCCCCCAGACCGTCGGCGTCACGGTCGCCCACCTCGACGCCAGCGGCGAAGCGGAGTCGGTCGGCATCGTGACGGCACGCGCCGTCGTGCTGGCCACGGGCGGCTACGGCCAGGCGTTCGCATCGACGTCGAACCCGCCGGCGGTGACAGGGGACGGGCTGGCGTTGGCGTTGCGCGCGGGTTTGGCGGCGAGGGATGTCGAGTTCGTGCAGTTCCACCCGACGGTGATGTGGCGTGGCCCGGACGCAACGGGGCAGCAGGCGCTGGTCAGCGAGGCCGTGCGCGGCGAGGGGGCGATCCTCTACGACGGCACCGGGCGGCGGGTGATGGCCGGCGTGCACCCGCAGGAGGATCTCGCCCCGCGCGATGTCGTCGCAGCGGCGATCAGCCGGCGGATGGCCGAGGCGCCGGGCGGCGTCGACGACCACGTGTACCTCGACGCCACGGGCCTCGGCGAGCGGTTCTACGAACGCTTTCCGTCGATCACTGCGGCGTGCCGTGAGATCGGCGTCGACCCGGCCCGTCAGCGCATCCCGGTCGCCCCGGCTGCCCACTACGCCTGCGGCGGCGTGCCGGCCCGCCTCGACGGGACGACGGCGCGGCCGGGTCTGTACGCCGTCGGCGAGGTCTCGTGCACGGGGGTGCACGGTGCCAACCGGTTGGCGTCGAACTCGCTGACCGAGAGCGTCGTGGCCGGCACGCGGCTGGGGCGGGAGCTGGCCTGGGAGCTGCCGGCCCGGGTCGAGCCGTCCGACAGCGAGGCCGGCGATCCTGGCGCAGGGGTGCTCGATGCCGGTCACCGGCCCGAGGTGCGCAGCGCCATGTCGAGGCACGTCGGGGTGCGGCGCGACGCCGAGTCGTTGCATGCCGCCGGCGACGCGCTGGCGGCGCTCGCTGGCAAGGTCGACCCGTCCGGCCGGGCGTGGCGCACGTCGTGGGAGGCGACCAACCTGCTGACCGTTGCGTCGGCTGTCGTGGCGTCGGCGGCGACGCGCACCGAGAGTCGAGGGTGCCACCGGCGCACCGACTTCCCCGAACCGCGCCCGGAGTGGGTGCGCCACCTCGACGTCAGGCTCGATGCCGACGGTGAGCTGCAGGTGGGCTGACGTGGTGACGTTCCACCCGCTCTCGACGACGACGCGAGATCGCCTTCTCGCCGGCGGGCTCGATCCGGACGGCGTCGCCGCCGTGGTGCGGATGGCCGTCGCCGAGGACCTGCTGGGCGGCATCGACGTGACCTCGGTCGCCACGGTGCCGGCGGGGCAGCGCAGCGTCGGGACGTTCGGGTCCCGGGCAGTCGGCGTCGTCGCCGGGTTGGCGGTCGCCGCGGCGGCCATCGACGCGGTGTGCGGCGACGACTCGGAGTTCGAGTACCTGGTGGACGACGGCGACCGGGTCGACCCCGGGGGCGAGGTGGCTCGGGTCATCGCCCCGACGCGAGGCCTGCTGACGGCCGAGCGCTCCGCCCTCAACCTGCTGTGCCATCTCTCGGGAGTCGCCACCCTGACGCGGCGATGGGCGGATGCGCTGGACGGCACCGGCTGCGTCGTGCGCGATACGCGCAAGACCACTCCCGGACTGCGGGCGCTGGAGAAGTACGCCGTGCGTTGCGGTGGCGGCGCCAACCATCGCATGGGTCTGTCGGATGCCGCACTGGTCAAGGACAACCACGTGCTGGCCGCCGGCGGGGTGGCCGAGGCCGTCGCCGCCGTGCGCGGGCTGGAGGCGACGCTGCCGGTGGAGATCGAGGTCGACTCGCTGGAGGGGTTGCGAGAGGCGATCGGGGCCGGCGCCGACCTCGTGCTGCTCGACAACTTCGACCTCGACGCCATGCGGGCCGCCGTCGCACTGCGCGACGAGCTGGACGGGGCGGTGCGGCTGGAGGCCAGCGGCGGCCTGACGATCGAGGTGGCGCGGCAGGTGGGGGAGACGAGCGTCGACTACGTCGCCGTCGGCGAGCTGACCCACTCGGCGAGAGTCCTTGACCTCGGCCTCGACCTCACCACCACCTCCCCCTGAGTCCCAGTTTCTGACGAAGGTTCATGCTGGTTTTCCAGCGCGATCGCGCCACAGAACGTAGGGATTTCCGTTTCCGGGATCTGGTGACCCCCAGGGAGGGTGTGATCAACCGAACCGAAGTCCTCCACCTGTTCATGACCCAACACGGCGTCGCTTCCGTCGAGCAGCTCCGCGCACTTCCGGTCTCGCTGGACGCGATCCAGCGAGCCCGCAGACAGGGCACCGTCGTGAACGTCCTGCCGGGCATCGTCCGGCTGGCCGGCACGGACGAGTCGTTCGTCTCCCGTGCGACGACGCTGCTGCTACACGTCGGCGACGGCTCGTTCATCAGCGGTGTCAGCGCCGGGGTGCTGCACGGTCTGCGCAACATGCCTCGCCAGGCGGTCGATGTCACCGCCATGCAGCGGCGGCGGGTGACGATGCCCGAATGGGGTCGGCTGGAGTACACGAGCTGGATCGACGAGCAGCGCGACGTGCAGGTGCGGGCAGACGGGTTGCGCGTGGCGAGCCCACTGCGGATGCTGTTCCGACTGGCCAGGACGTTCAACCAGCACCGCTTCGAGCGGGCAGCCGAGGACTGCTGGCACAAGGGCCTCGTCACCCCGGCATCGGCCGAGGACTACCTGGACGCCGTGCGCCGCAGCGGCCGGGCCGGCGTCTCACGGTTCGAGGACTGGCTGGTCGCCACGTCGTTGCGCAAGCGGCCGAGCCAGAGCGGTCTCGAGCTCGACGTGCTCGAGTCGATCCGACGGGCCGGGCTGCCCGAACCCGAACGGCAGCTGGCGTTGACCCTGCGCAGCGGCGAGGTGATCCACATCGACCTCGCCTGGCCGCAGGTCCGCCTCGGTGTCGAACCCGGCCATAGCTGGTGGCACGGCGGCGACCTGCGCCAGCGTGCCGACCAGGCCCGCGACCGAGCCTGCGACGAGCTCGGCTGGCGCATCGTCCGCCACGACGAATCGGTGCTCGACGAGCTGGCCGCCTTCGGACTGCAGCTGCGGATCATCTACGACGAGCGTCTCCGCTCGCTGCGCACCGCGTGATCGATTCCGTGGCGCGATCGTGCTGGGAAACCAGTACGAACCTTCGTCAGAACCAGGTTCTACGTGATGAGGACGAGGTCGGCGACGACGATGAGGTCGGTGCCGACGGGGAACCCGAGCTGCTCCTCGGTGGCGTCGGCGAAGCCGGCCTCGGCGAACGGGACGGTCAGCACGCGGCGCCCACCGACCTGCATCCCGGCGAGTCCATCCAGCAGGAACGGGACCGTGCCGTCGGCGACGCCGAACCGGACCTCCTCCGGCCCGCCGGTGTCCCACGTGCTTTGCAGGGTCTCGCCGGTGTCGCCCCTCGCCAGCAGCAGGTTGACGAACGGTGTCTGGCCGTCCTCCAACACAGCGCCGTCGCCGACTCGGGCGTCGTCGATGACGAGTTCGGTCACCGCCTCGTCGTCGGCGGGTAGCTCGGCGGTCGTCGGCGGCGGCGACGCCTTGCCGACCTCGCACACGTCGATGACGAACGTCAGCGCATCCCCCGCTTTGATCACGTCGCCCTGCGCAGCATCCCGGTAGGCCAGGTCGTTGGGGATGTCCAGCTGCAACTGCTCGCCCGCCTGCACGCCGACCAGGCCCTGCGTCCACCCGTCGATCACCGCGCTCTTTCCGATGACGACGGGGAACGGTGCCTTGCCGTAGCTGGCGTCGAACTGCTCGCCACCGTCGGTGCGCACCCCGACGTAGTCGACGAGCACGACGTCGCCTTCGGCCGACTCCGGTCCAGACCCGGGTTGCAGCTCGGTGACCACCAACTCCGTCGGGATCGCGTCGGGCAGGGATACGTCGGGCACGTCCACGGCGACCGTCGGCGGCGGCGTGCTCTGGCGTTCCAGGCTGACATCGACGACCGACTCCTGCGGCGATCGCGACGACGACGAGCTGCCATCTGACCCGCACCCGGCCATGGCAACGAGCAGGGCGGCGCCCAAGCAGATGGCGACACGTATCATGGCGGCATGTCCGATGGCGATACGGCGGGCGAGCACCGGGCGACGCTACCGGCGACCCTGATCCCCGAACCTTCACCCGGCCGTCACCGCCAGTCCAGACAGCGGCAACGGCGGGTCGACCCGGGCACGCGAGCGTCGCCCACATGACCAACACCCGCCGTGACTTCCTCCGCACCGGCGCCGCCGTCGGTACGGGGCTCTTCTTCGCCGGCAACCTGACCGGCCTGTTCACCGGCGCGCCTGCCCTTGCC
>JBPCJW010000052.1:0-11985 GCA_051004915.1 Ilumatobacteraceae bacterium | reverse complement strand
CGACGGGCACCGGTCGTTCGATCGTCGCGATCGCCGCGCCGAGGAGGTCGGCCAGCCACACGCCACCGACCTGGATGCCGAGCAGGACGACGCCGTCCAGACCACGGTTGCGCTCGAGGATCTCGTGCGCCATGCGAGTCGACGCCCGCCGGACGTCGTCCGAGCCGAGCACCCACTTCGCTCCGCGTGCCTCGTTCACCGTCATCCTTGCCGTTCGAGCCTCACAGGACCCGCTTCACGGTCGGGGGGACGGTAGCAGGTGACGGACTCGACGCGCCTGGGGCGTCTGGCGATGCCCGGACCAGCGCCGGCCGCACCGGTACGCTGCCGCCCGCATGGTGTGGTCGGGTGCGGCGTCCCAAGCCACGGCGACGCACCCGCGAGGCGAGCTGACGATCGTCGATGACCCAGCGCCACAGCGTGGATTCGTCGCTCGCGTGAACCGCGGGAAGGCGCTGATGTTCGTACTCGTGGGTTTCGCGCTCTTCTGCTTCGCCCGCGCCTTCCAGGAGGACGGGCACGGCTGGGGAGACGACTTCGCGCTGTACATCAACCAGGCGCAAGGGCTCACCGATGGCACGGCCAACGATGTCGTCGCCGACACCCGCTTCGCGATCGACAACTCGGCGTACCACTCGTTCAGTCCCGAGGCCTATCCCTGGGGGTTCCCGGTGCTGCTGGCCGGCATCGTCGCGGTGCGGGGAGTCGACTACACCGCGCTCAAGGTCGTACCGACGCTCAGCCTCGTCGGGGCCGTGCTCGTGCTGTACCTCCTGCTTGCCTCCCGCCTGACGAGAGTCGAAGCCGTGCTGGTGTCGGCCCTCTTCGCGCTCAACAGCTGGTACCTCAGCCGGACGGACCAGGTGTTGAGCGACCTGACGTTCTGGTTCCTCCTGCTCCTCGCCCTCTACCTCCTCGACCGCCGACTTCGTGCGGGCACGATCTTGCTCGGCAACGGTACGCTCGCCGCCGGCGTCTGCGTGCTCGCCGCGTTCAACGTCCGGCGCGAGGGAGCACTGGTCTTGGTCGGGCTCGCAACGGCGCAGATCGCTGCCGCGATCTCGTCCCGCCGATCTGGACGGCCGCTGCCACGTCGCGACCTGTGGCGGCCGATCCTCGCCCCGTACGCCGCCTTTCTCGCCGGTGCGGTGGCCATCCAACTGCTGCGCCCTTCGCCCATCCTCAACCCCAGCGAGGACGTCGGCTCCAGCGGGCTGCAGAACATGTGGCCGAACCTCCGCTGGTACTGGGACCGGCTGGCCGAGCTGCTCGGCCTGAAGGCCGAGGTCGTTGGCAGTCTGGACCTCTTCGGCAACTCGATGGCGGCGGAGATCGTGCTGGGCGTGATCCTGGTGCTCGCCGCGCTCGGCATCGTGGCGGTGCTGGTCAGGCGGCCCCGGCGCGACCTGCACCTCGTGGTGACCGTGGTAGCGATCAGCCTCGCCGTGCTCGCCCAGCCATTCAAGGAGGGTCGCTACCTGATCACGATCGCGCCGTTCGTGGTGTACTTCGCGGTCCGCGGGGTCCGTGCGATCGTGGCGGGCCCCCGGTGGCGAGCCCTGCGCTGGGCCGTCCCGACCGCCCTCCTGGTCACGCTCGTCGCCAACAACGTCGTGGACACGCGATCACGCTTCGTCGATCACCTCGAGCGCGAGACGATGTGGTGGGGACCGGAGGCACGAGATGCGCAGGAGCTCTTCGCCGCGGTCGAGAGCTTGACCGACCCCGATGACGTGGTCGTGTTCGCCCAGTCGAGGACGATGAACCTCTACACGGATCGGCGGGCCGTGCAGGGCAACAGCGTGCCGATGATGCTGGCCGCCGGCGACTGGTACGCCATGACCCGCAACAGCGACTACATCCAGACGCTGCTGACCGACGCCGACGCCGCCGATCTCGGGTTCGAGAAGCGCTGGGAGAACCCGAGCTTCGTCCTGTGGAGGATCCCGTAGTGCCCGGCGAGTCACGGGTCGAGCCGGGCGAGACGGAGCAGGTGTCTGCGCCGCCCGTGTCCGCGCGACCGGTGTCCGGTGAGCCCGTGTCCGCTGAGCCGGTTTCGCCGCCCGACGCTCGGCCCTCGAGGCGATCGTTGCGCGCCATCGTTCGTGGCACCGGCTCGACGATGAGCGACCGCGCCCGCCGGTGGTGGGCGGTGCTCGGTCTGCTGGTCGTCGCCGTCGTCGTCTTCCGGCTGGCGAGGACCATGCAGGAGAACGGTCACGGGTGGGGCGATGACTTTGCGATGTACATCAACCAGGCGCGCGGGCTCGTCGACGGAAGCGCCGACGAGGTCGTCGCGACGAATCGCTTCGCACTCGACAATTCGGCCTACCGGTTCGGTCCGGTCGCCTATCCATGGGGCTTCCCAGCGCTCCTCGCGCCCATCGTGATGATCTCCGGGATCGACTACTCGGCGCTGAAGCTCGTCGGAACGCTCAGCCTGGTCGGCGCGGTGCTGCTGTACTTCGCGCTGCTCGAACCACGGCTCGAGCCGTGGGAGTCCGTGATCGCCGTCGCGCTGGTGGCGCTCAACAGCTGGTACCTCGCGTGGACCGACATGGTGCTGAGCGACCTGCCCTTCCTCTGCAGCTTGCTCTTGTCGCTGTACCTGCTCGATCGGCTGGTGCGTGGTGATCGGCTGCTGACCGCACCGACGTTGACCTTGACCGTCGTCGGGGTGATGTTCGCCCTCTCGTTCCACATCCGGCGAGAGGCTCTGGTCCTCCTGTTCGCCCTCGCCGCAGCACAGTGCGCACGCCTTGTCACGGGCAGCGACCGGATCCAAGCCATCCGCCGCAACGCCCGGGCCCTGCTCACCCCGTATCTCACGTTCGCCGCCGTCGCCGGCGTCATCCACTTCATCCGACCAGCGGCGGTGATCAGTCGGGACCTTGGCGAGACCGGGTGGCACAACGTGGGCTTCAACGTCGACTTCTACCGCAATCCCCTGGCGGAGATGCTCGGGCTCAAGGATGCGGGCCCGACGGAGATCACCTTGTTCGGTCGGCCGGGCCTCGGCACGGCGATGCTCGCCGTCGTGCTTGCGCTGTCCGCGGTGGGCGTGCTGGGAACGGTGGTGCGCCATCTGCGCCGCGACCTGCACCTCGTCGCCGCCTTCGTCGGTCTCGCGTTGACGGTGCTCGCCCAACCCTTTCGCGAAGGTCGGTACCTGTACAGCATCGTGCCGTTGCTGATCTACTTCGCCTTCCAAGGTGGACGCGCGGTCCTTGCCGCCCTTCCATCGCGGAGGTCAGTCGCCCGAGCCGTTCGCCTGACCGTGCCGTCGGCGCTCATGCTCGTGCTGCTGGCGTCCGTCACCAGCGATACCCTGCACGCGCTGGAGTACCACCGGGTGTACGAGTACACGCACTGGGGGCCGGAAGCACCCGAGAGCCAAGCGCTGTTCGCCACGATCGAGCAGTTGACCGACGAACGGGACGTCATCGTGTTCCACCAGGCGCGCACCATGGCGCTGTCGACGCGGCGCCGAGCCATCCAGGGCAACAGCGTGTCCATGATGCTGGAGCGTGGGGATTGGTACGCGATGGTCAAGAACAGCGACTACATCCAGACGCCCTTGACCGATGAAGGGGCGGCCGAGCTGGGGTTCGTCAAGGTCTGGGAGAACAGCGCCTACGTGCTGTGGGAGATCCCCGACCGCCAGGTGGTGCCCGGCGCGTGAGGGGCATCCGCCAGTGGTTCTTCGATGTCATGCGTCGATTGCACGCCAGCCTGGTCCACCATCGGAGGGTCGCCAACCTCGGGCGGGTGCTTGCCGCGGCGATCCCGCGTGACGTGCGCACGCTCCTCGACGTCGGCAGCGGCGACGGGCTCCTCGCCCGCTCCGTGACGACGCATCGTCCCGACCTCGCCATCACCGGCGTCGACATCGTGCCGCGGCGCGAGACGTTCATGGAGGTCGCGCTGTACGACGGGACGCGGCTGCCGTTCGCCAACAACGCCTTTGACGCCGTGATGCTCGTCGATGTGCTGCACCACGCCGCTGACATCCACGTGCTGCTCTGCGAGTCGGCGCGGGTGGCCCGCCAGGTCGTCGTGGTGAAGGATCACCTCAACGAGCGTCGGATCGACGGCGCGCTGTTGCGTGCCATGGACTGGTTGGGGAACCGGCACAACGACGTGCCGCTGCGGTACCGCTACTGCTCGCGCCGCCAGTGGCTCACCGAGATCCCGAGGGCCGGCATGGAGCTCGAGACCTTCGACGATCGCGTCGGCGTCTACCCCTGGCCGCTGAGCGCCGTGATCGGCCGGCGGCTGCACGTCATCTGGACGGCCCGACCGGCTGGCTCTGCCTTTGACCGATCTGGGCGCTCAGCGGTTGCGGAGTCGGTCCAGGCGGCGACGGTCCCGCTTCGTTGGCCGTCCTGAGCCTGGTTCTCGCCGGAACAGCGGCGCCACGTACTCCCTCGGGGGCGCCGGCGGGCTGTGGTCGACGACGCACTCCGCCGCCAGCGGCGCAGACACCCGCTTGTCGATCAGCCTGACGACCTCCAGCACCCGCTCGCGATCGGCGACCAGCGCCTCGACCCGATCACCGACCCGCACGGAGCTGGCCGGTTTGGCGGCGTTGCCGTTGATCTTGACGTGGCCGCCCTTGCACGCCGCCGCAGCCATCGACCGCGTCTTGAACAGGCGCACCGCCCACATCCACTGATCGACCCGTGTCGCCTCGATGCACCCAGTCTGTCCGGGAAAGTGCGTTCCGCAATCAGGCGACGTGGCCGGGCTCACCCGTCGGGCTCGACTTCCTGAGGTGAGCGGTCGTGGCGCCCAGTGCGCTCATCGCTCACCACGTCGGGGACCAGCTGAGAGCAGCGTCGCCGATCGCGGCCGCGGCTCTCCCGCAGACCCCTCACCGCCTTTGCGCGTTCGGACACGGCCACGCACAGGTTCATCACCCTGGCAGCATCCATGTACTGCGGATCGTGCTGGTGCATGGCACCACCCAGTCACCTGAGGGCTGGAAGCGCGTCGAGCGCTGCCTGACCAGCGCGGGACACGACGTTCACGCCGTCGATCTGGCTGGAGCTGATCCCCAGGCGTCCGCCGCGCGGCACGCGCAACTGGTGGTCGCCAACGTGCCCGGCGGTCGGGCCGACGTCGTCGCTGCCCATTCCGGTTCGGGGCTGCTCCTGAGGTGGATCGCCTCGGCGCTCGGCGCGAGGGCGCAGGTCTACGTTGCGGCGCTCGTCCCGGACGGCGTGCGCAGCTTCGGCGACCAGTTGACCGCCGCGGGGGCGGCATCGTGCACTCGCGATGGGTCGATGTCGACCCCACGGTCTCCATCGCCGGCGCTCGACACTTCCTCTTCCACGACTGCGACGCAGCAGTCGGCGCATGGGCGTTGACCACGCTGCGCCGCTTCCTGCCGTCGGCCGTGTACGACGAAGTGATCACACCCTTCGAGATCCCGGCCACGGTCATCGTTCCGACCGGTGACCGAACCGTCCGGCCGTCGTGGATGATCGACGCCGCCCGACACCGGCTCGACGTGGAGCCGGTGCTGCTGGACGCGGGCCACTGCCCGCACGTGTCGCGTCCCGAGGAGGTCGCCCGGTGGATCGCCGCGGCCGCCACATCGTCGTAGCGGCAGGTGAACGCATCGTGCGTCGCACGCCGCTGTCAGGCGGCGTCGGGTGGGGCTCGTTCGCCGTGGTCGGTGGGCGGGTGGGGGTCGCTCGGCGGGTCGGCGTCGGTGGTCGGCTCGACGTCGGCTTCGGTGTCGGTGGGCGGGTCGGGTGGGTGGGTGTTGCGCAGGTGGGGGATCCGGTTGTGTGGCCAGCAGCCGAGCTGACCGTTGTCGAGCGAGGTGATGCCACCGTCGCAGAAGGGCTGGATGTGGTCGATGTCGCAGCGCGACGCCGGTTCGTCACAGCCCGAGGGGTGTTGGCAGTGCCGATCACGGACCTCGATCGCCCGGCGTAACGCACCGGTGAAGCACCGTTTGCGGGACACCGCGATGACCCGGTCCGGTCCATCGAACACGACCCGCTCCAGATCAGCATCGGACAGCAGCGGCACGACCTGCCCGGGCGCGATCACCGTCCCGGTGGCCAGCTCACACACCCGAGCCAACGTGGCTTCGCCGACGAGGACGGTGATCAGCGGGCGCGGCCGCAACCCGCCTTCGGCTGCCGTGCGGGACCGGACGGCCATCTCGACGAGGGCGTCGGCTCGGCGTTGGGCGGCGGTGCGCACGACACCGTCACGCACGTCTTGCAGGCGAACTTGTTCCATCAGCCGGGCCAGCTCAGCGAGGAACGTGGCACCCCCGACCGGATCCAGCAGGGCCCGCAGATCGACCATCCCATCGATCGTCGTGGCAGCGGTCGCGCCGCGTGACTCGTGCAGGTGTTGGGCGTCGTCTTCGCAGGCTTCGGCGTCGGCGTGTTGCTTCCAGTACTCGATCATCCGACATGCCGGCGCGAACCGCAACAGGCAGCATTGGGCGACGAGGAACTCTTCGTGCTCGGCGAAGCGGGTGGTGCGGGCGCCGTCGTTGGCGCCAGCCAACAGATCGACATGCTCGGGCGACAACAGGCCCTTGGCGACCGCCGCGGCGGTGTGCGGCATCGACGTCAACGCTCGTGCTCGGCGGACTTCGCGTTTGCCTGCGGCCACCGACATCGACGCCGTGCGCGCCAGCCGGTGGCCGGGTGACCGGGACCCGTCTGACTCCCACACCCGCCGCCCATCCCACACCGAGATCAACCTGGCCCGCACGTCAGCCAACCGGTGCGAGCAGCGCTGCACGGACACGACCAGTGCGTCGAGATCGCCGTCGGTCAGGTCGGCAGGGTCGACGGCGGACAGCTCGTCGAGTGCTGCCAGGAATGCGGTGTCGAGCCCCGTCCCCACCCGTCCAGCATATCGAACATACGTTCACACGGTCAAGCCCTGCCAGGACTTTCTTTGCCCAGAGTCATCCGTGAACGCCCTCCAGATCGACGCTCACTCCCCCGCAAGCCACCTGGGCGTCGGCGACCACGCGAGCTCCCCAGGGAACCACCTCGAGGAGGACTCCTACGCCCCACGGTGTACGTCGTGCTGGCCGATGATCCGGTGACCGCCAGCAAGGACGGCTCGCCGACGAGTACCTCGAGATCACCGTCCGCGCCGCAGAGGTCCTGGCGCACGTGCCGACGAGGTCGCGCTCGGCGGGGACGCGTTCGGGGCTTCGACGCCGCGGGCGATCGCTACTCGCCGACGCCAGCTCGGCGGCGCGGGTCGTGGCTCAGGTGCACGACCTCCGCCAGAAGGGCGCCCACCATGGCGAGCGATGACCGTGCTGTGTCCAGCCACCTGTCGTCGTGCAAGTTGGCGCGAGCGGTTTCACCGTTGCGAACCTCTGCGGCGCGGAACGCGCACCGCCCGCCGAGCACGACGCGCCGGGCTGCGAGTTCGACGTTGACGGGCTGATGTCCGGGCACGGACGCGGCATCGATCACGGCGCCGACATCGCACTTCGCCTCGGCGATCCCGACGGGCGGCGGCCATCGTCCAGCTCTCACTTCACGCCGGAACCGGCCCGCTCCTCGCTGAACCCCGTTCTCAGGTGGATGGGTCGCGTTCAGCGCGACCCGTTTCGCCAGAATCTGGAGGGGGGCGACGCAGCTCCGTGGCCAACGCGGAAAGGACCCCGTTGACGAACCGGCCGCTGTCGTCGGTGGAGAACCGTTTGGCCAGCTCGACCGCCTCGTCGATGACCACGGCCACCGGGACATCGGGCCGCTCGGCCAGCTCGAACGCGCCGAGGCGCAGGACGTTGAGATCGAGCACCGGCATCCGCGCCAGCGGCCAACCGGTTGCTCGCGCCTCGATGGCATCGTCCAACCGTTGGCGATGCGTCGTCACACCGCGCACGAGCAGGTTGGTCATCTCGTCAGGCTCGACGATCTGCAGCTCGAGCGCGTCGACCGGCGAGATCCCTTTGGCCTGCGCTTCGTACAGCAGGTACAAGGCCCGCTCCCGGGCGTCCGAACGGCGGTCTGGCCGCCTCGGTCCGTCCACGCTCACACGTCGACGATCGTTCGCTCGCACCGTCGGCCAGAGGCTCGGGGCTTCACTTCGAACGCTCGCTCACACACGCGTGATGTAGTCGCCGCTGCGGGTGTCGACCTTGACCCGGTCGCCGATCTCCACGAACAGCGGCACCTGCACCGTCTTGCCCGTCTCCAGCTCGGCCGGCTTGCGGGCCCCGGACACCCGGTCACCCTGCACGCCGGGCTCGGTCTGGGTGACCGCCAGCTCGACCGACGCAGGGATCTCCACCCCGATGATCTCTCCCTGGTACGTGGCGATCTGCGCCACCGCCTGCTCGACGAGGTACTCGGCGGCTGCGCCGAGCGACGCACGCGGGACCGTCAACTGGTCGTAGGTGGACGTGTTCATGAACACGTAGTCGTCGCCGTCCTTGTACAGGAACTGCATGTCCTGGCGGTCGACGATCGCCTGCTCGACACGGATTCCGGCGTTGAACGTGCGTTCCAGCGTGCTCCCGCTGCGCACGTTGCGCAGCTTCGTGCGCACGAACGCCCCACCCTTGCCCGGCTTGACGTGCTGGAACTCGACGACCTGGAACAGGCCGTTGTCCAGCTCGAGCGTGATCCCCGTCTTCAGGTCGTTGGTCGTGATGGCAGGCATGGCGAATCCTTGGACAGTCGGGTGAGGACGCGGCACCCGGTGTCGGTGACGGTCACGAGGTCCTCGATGCGGACCCCGCCGAACCCGCCACGATAGAGGCCGGGCTCGACTGTCACGACGTCGCCGACGACGAGCCGATCGGTGGAGATCGACGTCTCGAACGGATCCTCGTGGATGTCCAGGCCGACACCGTGGCCGGTGCCGTGGAGGAACCAGTCGCCGAGGCCGGCATCGGCGAAGAGCTGTCGACACGTGGCGTCGACGGCACGCGCCTCGACGTTGGGTCCGATCGCCGCCAAACCCGCCAGCTGGGCCTCCAGCACGAGGTCGTAGACGCGACGCTGCTCGTCGGTCGGCGCGCCAACGACGAACGACCGCGTCATGTCCGAGTGGTAACCGTCGACCAGGGCGCCGACGTCGATGATCACGGTGTCTCCTTCGACGATCACCCGACGCCCGGTCTGGTGGTGCGGGCGGGCGGCGTGCTCCGGCCCGCTGGCGACGATCGTGTCGTAGCTCGGACCGTCCGCGCCGAGGCGCCGCATGCGGTGCTCCAGCTCGTCGCGCACATCGGCCTCCGTCGGACGCTCGGCGAGCATCGGCGCGACGACGGTCAGCGCGGCGTCGGCGATCTGCGCGGCCTGCGCGATGCGGGCCAGCTCGCCGCGATCCTTGACACGGCGCTGCGACGCGATGGTGCCGCCGTCCGGCTCGAGCTCGACATCCTTGGCGAAGTCGAGCCAGGCACCGTGCGTCAGGTGGCCGGCCTCGGCACGAACCGGTCCTGGCCCGGCCGACGCCACGACGTGGTCGCGCACCTCGGCGCGAGTTCGCCCGACGAGGATCTCCGGCGCGACCCCGGCCGTCGATGCGTCAGCCGCCGCCCGCTCGCCGTAGCGCCCGTCGGTGATGATGCAGAACAGCTCCGGACCGATCACCGCCCACCCGAGCGAGCCACCGAACCCCGTCAGCCACCGCACGTTGGACGGGGTCGACACGATCAGCGTGGCCCCCTCGAGGGAGGCCCGGACCGCATCGGGTCGAGCGGCGTACTCGATCGGCGGCAAGCCGGCGACCGCGTCCTGCACCCTGTCAGCTGGCGGGCCGGCTGTCGAGCCCATGGTCACATCGACCGTCACGTCGACCGTCATGACCGGTCACCCAGCCGCGCCGCGACCGCCCGCACCGCCAGCTCGTACCCGAAGCCGCCGAACCCGACGATCGAGCCGTCAGCCACCGGCGCGATCACGCTCGTGTGCCGCCATGGCTCGCGGGCGTTGGGGTTGGAAAGGTGCAGCTCGACCACCGGCCCGTCGAAGGCAGCCAGCGCGTCGTGCAGGCTCCAGGCGTAGTGCGTCAGCGCGCCGGCGTTGATGATGATCGCGGCGTGGCGTGACCTGGCCGCGTGGATGGCCTCGACCAGCTCACCCTCGTGGTTGCTCTGCACGGCCTCGATCGTGAGGCCGTGCTCCGCAGCCGCTCTGGTCGCCGTGGCGACATGGTCGTCGAGCGTCGCCGTGCCGTACACCTCCGGCTCACGCGAGCCGAGGAGGTCGAGGTTCGGCCCGTGCACCAGCAGCACGGAGAGGACGGCCACGGGCGACCGGGCCTACCGGAAGTCGTCGGGGTTCACGTGCTCGATGAAGTCGACGAACTCGTCGATGATCTCCTCGGCCTCTTCCTCCGGCTCCTGTGGCGGCTCTTGGCCGACCTCGTCGAGCAGCTCTTCAGACGCGAAGAGCGGGGCGGCACAGCGCACGGCGAGGGCGATGGCGTCGGACGGCCGGCTCGACATGACGGTCAACTCGCCCGCCGGCCGCCGCAGGTGGAGCTCGGCGTAGTAGGTGTGCTCGCGCATCTCCGTCACGACGACGTGCTCCAACGTGACGCCGAGCGCCGTGAGGACCTGCAGGAAGAGATCGTGGGTCAACGGCCGGGGCGGCGTGACCCCTTCCAGCGCGTAGTGGATCGACGTCGCCTCGGGAGTGCCGATGTAGATCGGCAGCAACCGTTGGCGCTCGGTCTGTTCCCGCAGCAGCACCATCGGCGTGTTGGCCGGGACTTCGACCCGCACCCCGACCAGTTCGAGCGGTACCACGGACAGGATGGTATCGCTCGCAGCTGGAGCGGACCGGACGGACAGGAGCGGAATGTCGGCGGCTGCGGGCCGAGCCCTAGACCTCGAGGTGGCGGCGCAGGGCGGCCTTGGTCATCGCCGCCCGCAGCCTCCCACCGAGGGCATCGAGCTCCTGCAGGCGGGCGGCAGCTTGCGCTCTGGCCTGCGGGTTGCGTTGGCGCAGCACCGGCAGGATCAACTGCTCGAAGAGCCCCGCCTCGCGTTCGGCCGACGTGCGCCAGGCCCGCAGGTGACGAGCGTCGACCCCGGCCCGGAGGAACCCACCGGCGACCGCCACGATCTCGACCGCGTCCTCGCCGTACAGCTCGGCGCCGGCGCCTCCCCGCCGGGGGACGACGCCGTATTCCTCCAACTGGGCAACCTGGTCAGGTGTCACCCCGGTCATCGCGCACAGTTCGTTGCCGTCGACGAGCACGCCGGGGAGCAGCCGAGGCGCCGGCCGCGGTCCTTCCGCCGGTGGCTCGGCCTGAGTAGGCGCTCCAGCCGGTGCCTCGGCGCTCGATGACGCAGCGGCGCGCGACGGTGCGGCGGCACTCGAGCGGGTCGACACCTTGGCCGGCGGGCGCGAGGCGCCAGCGACCGGCGTGGGCTCTGGTGACGCCACGCGGCCGCGGCCCGACGACGGGTGCTTGGCCACGTTGGCCGGCGTCGGGCCTTCGGGATCGGGCCCGCCCCGCGGTGGCGTGGGATCGGGCGCCTCGATCTGGCCGGAGTCGATGCGATCCTTGATCACCCGCAGCGGCAGGAACTTCTCGCGCTGCTCGCGCAGGATGAGGCGCAGCAGCTCGACGTCGTCGTGGAAGAACTTGCGGTAGCCGGACGGCGTCCGCTCCGGTTCGATCAGGCCCTGGCTCTCGAGGAACCGGATCTTGGAGATCGTGACGTCCGGGAACTCCTCGAGCAACAGCCCCAGCACCTCGCCGATCGACAGGTGCGACGCGCCGGGCTCAGCCATCGGCGCGCTCGAACAGCACGAGGCGGAACTTGCCGACCTGCAGCTCGTCGCCGTGGTGCAGGATGGCACGATCGATGCGCTCCTGGTTGACGTACGTGCCGTTGAGCGAGCCGGCGTCAGTGACGACCCAACCTTCGGCGGTGCGCTCGAGGGCGGAGTGCCGGCGTGACACCGTGATGTCGTCGAGCATGATCTCGCTGTCCGGGTGCCGCCCGAGCCTCGTCGCGCC
>JBPCJW010000051.1:0-16222 GCA_051004915.1 Ilumatobacteraceae bacterium | reverse complement strand
CTGCTGGCTGGCGTCGTGCGCCGGGCCGAGGACCTCACGCTACGGGTTCGCGCCGACGGCGCAGATGTCGTGGTCGCCGTCGTGGCCGCCGAGGATGACGGTGAGCCAGTGATGCGCGAGCCGCTCTGGATCCCCCCGTCGCTGGACCTCGAACCGACCGAGGACGGCCTGCGCGTGCGCAACGCCATCGCCTGAACCGCGTGCTGTCTCGGAGCGTACGGCCCGATCCGGCGCCGCGTGCCGCGGACAGTTCGTTCAGGAGAGGCCGGTCTGGCGGACGGTGATGCTCAGCCGACCGGGCGGAAGCCCGAGATCCGCCGGGGCGGTGGCGGCGAGCACCTTCGGCACCCCGTGGTAGATGAGACGGTTCGGCCCGCCGAACACGAGCAGATCGCCGCTCTCCAGGAGGACGTCCGTGAACGGGCCGACGCGTCGGTCCACGCCGGCCATCCGGAACACGCACGTGTCGCCGACGCTGATCGTCACGACGGGGTGCTCGACCGGCTCGTCGCCGTCCTGGTGCAGCCCGAGGTGGGCGTCCGGCGAGTACAGGTTGACGATCGCCGCATCGGGCGCAAAGCGATCGGCGGCAGCCTGACCGACGGTCTCGGCGACGGCCCGGCGAGCCAGTTCGATGAGGTCGGGCGGCATCGGCTTGACGGGCGTTCCGTCGGTGTCGTCAGCCGTGCGCGAGTAGGCGTAGGGGTACCAGTGCCAGCCGAGGCAAACGGACTGCACGGTCATGAGGTGACCCGCCGGCACGCGCGGGTGGCGCAGCCCGGCGGGCTGCGCCGCCCAGTCACGGAAGTCGGCGACCAGGTTGCGCTGCTCGTCGGCATCGAGCCAGCCGGCGATGTGCACGACACCGGGCAGGATCTCGCGCCGGACCGGCGCCGGCCGGTCGACGACGAGCGGGAACGTCAGCTGGCCCGCCGGGTCGTCGGCGGCGAGCGTCGTCGGCACCCCGCCCAGGTGGCTGCGACCGCGGCGACCTTTGACACGACTGTCCATGATCTGTTCAACGATACGAAGCCCGAAGCTGTGAGACGTGCGACCGCGATCGGCGCGTAGCGTCGACGTGATCGCTGGGTCGTCTCACAGCCACGGGCGGTCGGGCGTTGGAAAGGGCATGTCACCTCCGCCGTTCGAGGTCGCCCTCGACGAGCACGGAGCCGTCGTGATGCGCGTGCTGCACCGGTTGCTCGGGCGCGCCGACGCCGAGGACGCCTGGCAGGAGACGTTCATCGCCGCACTGCGGGCGTACCCCCGCCTGCGCGACGGCAGCGACGTGCGGGCGTGGCTGTTGACGATCGCCCACCGCAAGGCGATCGACCGCTTCCGGGCGAGAGCCCGCCAGCCGCTGCCGGTCGCCGATGCCGAGGGCCCTGCGCCGGGGACCGTCGAGGCGGAGGTCGGCGTCACCGCCACCGTCGACCTCGGCGGCGCGAGCGTCGGGCTGTGGTCGCGCGTGCGGATGCTGCCGGAGAAGCAGCGCCTCGCCGTCGGCTACCGGTTCGGGGCCGACCTTTCGTACGCCGACGTCGCGTCGCTGCTCGAGTGCTCGCCGGCCGCGGCACGGCGCAGCGTCTTCGAGGGCCTGCGCACCCTGCGCCATCAACTCACCGAAGAGGAGCTTCCGACATGACGACCGATGCACTGACCCGCGACCTCCGCGCGGTCGACGATGCCGAGCTGGCCCGGCTGCCCAAGCTACGAGCGAACCTGGTCGCGACGGCCGATGCGGCGGGGCTCGTCGACGTCGCCTATCGCACCGTCGACAGCCCAGCGGGCATGCTGCTGCTTGCTGCCACCGACGACGGCGTCGTCAAGATCGCCTTCGGTGGTGTCGACGATGTCGCGACGGTGCTCGCCGAGCTGGCCGATCGACTCAGCCCGCGGCTGCTGCTCATGCCGGCGCGCCTCGACACGGCGGCTCGCCAGCTCGACGAGTACTTCGCCGGTCGCCGTCGCCAGTTCGACGTGCCACTGGACCTGCGACTGAGCCACGGCTTCCGCGCTGAGGTGCTGCACGAACTGCGTGGCGTTCGCTACGGGACGACGGTCAGCTACACGCAGTTGGCCGAGGCGGCCGGCCGGCCGCGTGCCGTGCGCGCCGTCGGGTCGGCATGCGCGACCAACCCGATCCCGATCATCGTCCCCTGCCACCGGGTGCTGCGCACCGACGGCTCGCTCGGTGGCTACGCCGGCGGGTTGCCCGTCAAGCAAGCCCTGCTCGACCTCGAGGCAACTGACGCCTGACGTCATCCGAGTGTTTGGCGGATCAGTCGGCGGCGGCGGACACGGCGGTCCGCGTTCCCGCCGGGGAGGTCTCGGCGGCGAACTGGGTGTGGTACAGGTCGGCGTAGCGGCCGTCGGCGGCGAGCAGCTCGGTGTGCGTGCCGCGCTCGACGATGCGGCCGTGTTCGAGCACGACGATCTCGTCGGCCGCCCGCACCGTCGAGAGGCGGTGGGCGATGACGAGCGCCGTGCGCCCGTCAAGCGCGGCGACGAGGGCCTCCTGCACGGCAGCCTCCGATTCGGAGTCGAGGTGGGCGGTCGCCTCGTCGAGGATGACGACGCGGGGCCGGGCCAGCAGCAATCGAGCGATCGTCAGCCGCTGGCGTTCGCCGCCCGACAACCGGTAGCCACGCTCGCCAACCAGCGTGTCCAGTCCGTCCGGCAGGCTGCGCACCATCTCACCGAGGCGTGCCTGGTCGATCGCCGACCACAGCTCGGCGTCTTCGGCCGTCGGGGCGGCGTAGCTCAGGTTGGCGCGGATCGTGTCGTGGAACAGGTGACCGTCCTGGGTCACCACCCCGACCGTGGCCCGGATCGAGTCGAACGACAGCTCTCGGACGTCGGTGCCGCCCAGCCGCACGGCGCCCGAGTCGACGTCGTAGAGCCGGGGGACGAGCGAGATCAACGTCGACTTGCCGGCGCCGGACGAGCCGACGATGGCCAGCGTGCGGCCGGGTTCGACGTGCAGTGACACACCGTGGAGGACTTCCTCGCTCGGCCGGTCATCGAGCACCGCGACCTCTTCCAGCGAGGCGAGGGAGACCTGCTCGGCGGTCGGGTAGCCGAAGTGCACGTCGTCGAGGTTGACGGCGACCGGTCCGGCCGGCACCGATCGGGCGTCTGGCGCCTCGCGGATCAGCGGCTCGACGTCGAGCACCTCGAACACCCGCTCGAAGCTGACCAGCGCGGTGACGACATCCAGGCGGGCCGTCGCCAGCGCGGTGAGCGGTCCGTAGAGCCGGTTGAGCAGCAGCGCCAACGTGACGATCGTGCCGGGATCGAGCTCGCCCCGCAGCACCAGGTAGCCGCCGAGCCCGTAGATCGACGCCTCGGCGAGACCCGACACCAGGCCGAGGGCGCGGAAGAACGTCTCCATCGAGATCGCCGTGCGCACGCCGATGTCCCTGACCCGCTCTGCCCGATCGCCGAACTCCTCCGCCTCCTCGCGCGGTCGCCCGAACAGCTTGACCAGCGTGGCGCCAGGCGCCGAGAAGCGCTCCGTCATCTGCGACGTCATAGCGGCGTTGTGCGCGGCCGACTCGCGCTGCAGCCGACCCACTCGCGCGCCGACACGGCGCGCCGGGAGGATGAACGTCGGCACGAGGACAAGCGCGAGCAGGGTCACCTGCCAGCTGAGGCCGATCATCACCACGAGCGTCAGGACCAGCGTGATGACGTTGACGACGACGCCGGAGAGCGCAGACGTGAACGCCCGCTGGGCGCCGATCACGTCGTTGTTCAAGCGGCTGACGAGTGCGCCGGTGCGAGTCCGGGTGAAGAACGCGATCGGCATCCGCTGGACGTGCTCGAAGACCCGGCGGCGCAGATCGAGGATCAGTCCTTCGCCGAGGCGCGACGACTGCACCCGCTCGAGCAGCCCGACGCCGGCATCGACGACGGCGACAAGTGCGAGCGCCACGGCCAGCGCGACAACCGTGCCGATCGTGTCACCCTTGACGATGGCGTCGACGGCACGGCCGGCGAGAACCGGCGCCAGGACGCCGAGCCCGGCGGAAAGGGTGGCCAGGACGAGGAAGGCCACGATCGTGCGACGATGCGGGCCGGCGAAGTGGGCGACACGGCGCCAGGTCCGCCGGTCGACGCCGCCGCGTGGCGCATCCTGCTGGCGCATCGCGCTCTGGAGCGCCGACCAGGCGCTGAAATCGCTCATGACGTCGAATGCTAAGATTTCAAGTGCACTTGAATGCAACCTCGCGTCGCCGATCGTCGTGGCGCTGTGCCATCCTGCGCGGGCGTGGACGCGATCACCGAGCCGCCGGAGCTGGCGGCGGTCCGCTCCGGCGAGCAGCTCGACTGGGCACGCCTCGAGCGCTACCTGCGCCAGCACCTCGACGTCGACGGCGGGCTCGAGGTGCTGCAGTTTCCCAACGGTTCGGCCAACCTCACGTACCTGTTGCGCTTCGGGGCGACCGAGTTGGTGCTGCGCCGACCTCCGTTCGGCACCGTCGCCCCTGGCGCCCACGACATGCGTCGTGAGCACCGCGTCCTGTCCCGCCTGTGGCCGGCCTTCGATCGGGCGCCGCGGGCGTTCCTGTTCTGCGACGACCCAGACGTGATCGGCGCCGACTTCGTGGTGATGGAACGACGCACCGGCGTGGTCGTGCGCAGTGCGATCCCGGCGGCCATGGCTGGCCACGCCGATGTTGGACGGCGCGTCGGTCTGGCCCTCGTCGACGCGATGGCGGAGCTGCACATCCTGCATCCCGGCACCGCGGGCGTCGGTGATCTCGGTCGCCCTGACGGGTTCGTGGCGCGCCAGGTCGACGGCTGGCGGACCCGCTGGTCGCTCGTGCGGCCGGAGGACGGGCCGCCGGCGATGGACGAGCTGCCCGATCGGCTGGTCGCATCCATGCCGTCACCGACCCGCCCGTCGATCGTGCACAACGACCTCAAGCTCGACAACTGCCAGTTCGATCCGACCGACCCGGACCGGGTGCAGTCGATCTTCGATTGGGACATGACCACGCTGGGCGAGCCGCTGGTCGATCTCGGCACGCTGCTCAACTATTGGCCCGACCCTTCCGACCCGCCCGACCCGCCGCGGGTCAGCCACGAGGGGCTGCTCACCATGGGGCTGCCGACACGGGCCGAGCTGATCGCGCGCTACGCCGAGCAGACGGGCATCGACGTGTCGTCGGTGGGCTGGTACGAGGCGTTCGCACAGTGGAAGACCGGCGTCGTCGTGCAGCAGCTCTACCGCCGCTTCGAGCGCGGCGAGAGCACCGACCAGCGGATGGCGACGATCGCCGATCGCCTCCCCCACCTGGCCGCCACCGCGTCGACCCTCCTCGACCAACTCACGCCCTGAACGATCCGAGGCTTTCACGTCAAGGGGGCTTTGGCGCACCCCGTCCGGTACGCAAACCCTCGGGTGCGCTGAAAGCCTCGGATCTGGGGGCGCTGTGTCGTGAGGTCAGTCGGGGGCGGGGTCGGGGAACTGGTCGCGCAGGACTCGCTTCAGTGCCTTGCCCGTCGGGTTGCGGGGGATCTCGGCGACGAAGACAGCCGCCCGCGGCTGCTTGTAGCGGGCCAGCTTGCCTTCGCTGAACGCCAGCACGTCGGCCTCCGTCAGCGACTCGTCGGTGCGCACCACGACGGCCAGCGGCGACTCGCCCCAGCGTTGCGAACGCTGCCCGATCACGGCGACGTCGGCGACCGCCGGGTGACCGAGGAGGACGTTCTCGATCTCGGCGGGGTACACGTTCTCGCCGCCGCTGATGATCATGTCCTTGATCCGATCGTGGATGTAGATGTAGCCGTCCTTGTCGACGATCGCGACGTCACCGGTGTGCAGCCAGCCGTCGACCATCGCCTCCGCCGTCTCGTCCGGCCGGTTCCAGTAGCCGACCATGACATGGGCGCCCTGGCAGATGACCTCGCCGGGCTCGCCCGCCGGCACGTCGTTGCCGTCCTCGTCGACGACCCGCACGCGGGTGAAGAAGAACTCCTTGCCCGTCGAACCGGCCCGGGTCAGGGCCTCGTCGGGACTGATGAGGCACGCCGGCCCACAGCTCTCGGTCAACCCGTACACCTGGTGGATCTCGATGCCGAGCTCGGCGTACGCCTGGATCAGGTTCACGGGCACAGGGGAGGCGCCGCTCATGATCCAGCGCACCTGCTCGATGGCGACGTCACCGGCTGCCGGCCGGGCCTGCAGCATGAACTGCAGCATCGCCGGGACGAGCAGGCCCGTGGTCACCCGCTCCTCGCCGATCAACTGCCACGCCCGCACGGGATCGAACGTGCGCATCACGACCTGGGTGACGCCGGCGTAGCACGCCGCGACGGCAGGGGTCAGCGCACCGACGTGGAACAGCGGCAGTGCGACGAGGTAGCGGTCGGCGAAGTGCTGGTCGGCCGTGGCGTCGATCGTGAGCACGGACCACAGTGCCGTGCCGTGGGTGTGCATCACGCCCTTCGGGGTGCCGGTCGTGCCGGAGGTGTACATGATGTAGAGGAGGTCGTCAGTGGTGGTCTCGACGTCGATCTCGTCGGTCGGCGCGACCGCGTGCGCCGACCCGTAGTCGACGGCCCATTCCGGCACGTCAGCGTCGACCTGCACCCACGAACGGACCGCGGTCGCGTCGCCTCGATCGTGGAGGTCGACGACGGTGCCGGCGAACTCGCTGCCGTACACGAGGACGGAGGTCCCGGAGTCGGCGAGGATGAACGCCAGCTCGTCCGGTACGAGCCGCCAGTTCAGCGGCACCACCACCGCGCCGAGCTTGGCGACGGCAAAGAACGTCTCCTCGAACTCGAGGGAGTTCATCATCAGCAGACCGATCCGGTCGCCCTTCTCGACGCCGAGATCGCCCAGCAGGTGGGCCGAACGGTTGATCCGCTCGTTGAACTCGGCGAACGTGACGCGGCGGCCCGTGCCGGTGTCGACGATGGCTTCGAGGTCGGGGTTGAGGTGGGCGCGCTTGGTGACGAAGTGGCCGAGGTTGGACGACGGTGCGATCACGCCCGAGATCATGGCAGTCGCCGGCTTCCGGTTCCGGCGGTCAGATCCCGAGCGACGCCTCGCGCACAGTGGTGATCGCCGCCGCCGGTCCGCGCACCTTGACCTGGGCCGCATCCTTGCGTCCGTACACGAACAGGACGCATTCGCCGATCGGTCCGGCGACGGTGACCCGATCAGGCCCAGCCCGCACGACGATGGCCGAGCACCCGGACGGTTCGAGGACCAGGCCGACCGGGAGCTTGCGGGCGAGCAGCCCGCCGGCGCGGCTGACGGAGATGGCCAGCGCATCCTCGAGGGCCGGATCGAGCGACCGAACCTCGAACGGTCGGGTCGCCCGACGGACGTCCTCGTGGTGGACGAACATCTCGACGCTGTTTGCCAGGCGGTCGATCGCCCCGATCCGCATCGGGTTCCAGCGCGGTGGCCCCAGGCGGATGCGCTCGACGATCTCGGTGTACGGGCGCGTGGCCTCGTCGAGGCGGACCTGCTCGCTGTAGCCGGACAGGAACGAGGTCAGGATGCCAGGTCCGGCGTCCGGGCGGCGCTCGCGAACGACGAGGTGGGCGGCGAGGTCGCCTGTCGTCCACTCGCCGCACAGCGTCGGGGCATCCGGCCCGACCTCGAGCAACGTGGCACACAGTTCCGCCCGCTCGACCTGCACCGCAGACGTCATCCCGGCAGGCTATGGCCCCCATCCCGCCCCAGCCCCCGCCCCGCTCGGCGAACGGGTTCTGACGAAGCTCCATGCTGGATTTCCAGCACGATCGCGCCAAGGAATCGCCGGTGGCCCGGACGATGTCGTGGCCATCTCGTAGACCGCGTCGGCGACCTGCTGTGGGTCGGCCGGCTCACCGTCGACCAACCGGCGCGAAGCGGTACGAAACTCCTCCCAGCGGCGGAACGCGTCGGAGTCGGGGCGCATCGTCGCGGCCGTGTCGGCATTGGCCCCGAGCTCGGTGGCGTACTGGCCGGGCTCGATGATGCCGACGCGGATGCCGAGGTGACCCAGCTCGAAGGCCATCGCCTCGGTCAGCGCCTCCAGTGCGTGCTTGCTCGCGGCGTAGATGCCCGAGTAGGGAATGCCGACCAGGCCGGCGATCGAACCGACGTTGACGATCACGCCCTCGCCGAACGCAGAGTGCGGAATGATAGTTCATTCCGTGCCGGTGGTCACGTACGGCGCGAGGAGGAGGAAGAGGAAGAAGAAGGCCGGCTCGTGCCAGCGGTGATCGTCGTCGCCTGGCCGGATCTCAAGAAACCTCGCCGGCACCTGTCGATCCGACCGGGTGCGTTCGTGGTAGTGGTGTCCGGCACGGTGTCGGGCAAGCGACAAGGAGATGACGACATGACGGAGTACCTGCTCTCGGTGTGGCACGACGGCCCGGTGACCGAGCCCGATCCGGAGGAGATGAAGAAGGCGTTCGCCCAGGTCGACGTGTTCAACGCCGAGCTGCAGGCGACGGGTGTCTGGGTGTTCGCCGGTGGTCTGCAGCCGCCGACGTCGGCGACCGTGGTCCGCTCGACGGATGGCGATGTGTCGATGACCGACGGGCCGTACGCCGAGTCGAAGGAGCAGATCGGCGGCTTCTGGGTGATCAACGCCGCCGACCTGGACGCCGCCCTGGACTGGGCGGGCAAGGCGTCCGAAGCCTGCATGGGCCCGGTCGAGGTTCGTCCGTTCCAAGCCGAGTAGGGCTGGACCGGCGGGTCGACGTGCTGGACGCGGGCGTCCTCGGCGAGATCTACCGGCGCGAGGTGGGGCGTTGTGTCGCCACGCTCGTGCGCGTCCTCGGCGATGTCGATCTCGCCGAGGACGCCGTGGCCGACGCCTTCGTGATCGCCGCCGACCAATGGTCGGCGACGGGCATCCCACCGAACCCAGGCGGATGGATCACGACCGCCGCCCGCAACAGAGCCATCGACCGCCTCCGTCGCGAGTCGACGCGCCAGGAGCGCCAGCGCGCTGCCCACCACCTCCTCGAGCATGAACCGGAAGCCATGGACCCCGACCTGGGCGATCTCGATGTCGTAGCTGACGACCAGTTGCGCCTGATCTTCCTCTGCTGCCACCCAGCGCTCGCTGCGGACACGCAGGTCGCCATGACACTGCGGCTCCTGGGCGGTCTCGAGACGACGGAGATCGCCCGTGCCTTCCTCGTGCCTGAAGCGACGATGGCCCAGCGACTGGTGCGGGCGAAGCGCAAGATCCGCGACAACAACATCACGTACCGTGTTCCCGCGGCCGCCGAGCTCCCCGATCGGCTCCCTCCGGTGCTCGCCGCGATCTACCTCATCTACAACGAGGGACACACGGCGAGCAGTGGAACCGACCTCACCCGAGTCGACCTGTCAGCGGCAGCGATCCGCCTCGGCCGGGTGCTCGTCGAGCTGATGCCCGACGAGCCGGAGCCGAGCGGTCTGCTCGCCTTCATGTTGCTCACCGAAGCCCGTCGCCCGGCTCGCACCGATGCGCAGGGCGCGCTCGTCCGGCTGGCCGATCAGGACCGCACGAAGTGGGATCGATCGTTGATCGCCGAGGGACATGAGGTGGTTCGCGCCTGCCTGCGTCGCAACGCTCCAGGGCCGTACCAGGTGCAGGCCGCGATCGCCGCCGTGCACACCGACGCAGCGACGGCAGCGGCCACCGACTGGGCGCAGATCGTGGCCCTCTACGACCAGCTGCAGGCGATCCGCCCGACCGACGTGGTGGCGCTCAACCGGGCGATCGCCGTCGCCGAGCTGCGCGGCGCGCAGGTCGGGCTGGACGTGCTCGACGACGTCACGCTCAACCGCAGCCACCTCGACGGCTACCACCTGTTCCACGCTGCGCGTGCCGATCTGCTCGGCCGTCTCGGCCGCGTTGAGGATGCTGCCGCCGCCTACGACCGGGCGATCGAGCTGACCACCAACGACACCGAGCGGGCCTTCCTCGTCGCTCGGCGATCGTTCGTCGCCGGCTGACCCGACGCAGGCTGAGCTCTCCGATGAAGCAGTACGGCCGGTTCGGGGAGGATCACGGCGAGCGCATCCGGGGCGGCGGCCGCCCTGTTCCCGACGTCCACCGCACGGTCGTGCGGGTCACCGGCGGGCGCGGTGCGAGATGGTCACGAGCGACGGCCCGTACGCGGAGACGAGGCCGGCCGCCCGGCCCGCGAGCAGGCGGCGACGAGCCTCCCCTGCTGCCGGCCGCCAGTCCCCCGCCAGCCTCCCGGTTGCGCGACGACATGCTGCGCCTGCTCTTCACGTTCTGCCACCCGGCGCTGGCCATCGACGCGCAAGCGGCGCTGGCGCTACGCACGCTGTGCGGGCTGCCGACGAGATCGCCACGGTGCTGCTCGGCTCCGAGGCGGCCATGGCGACACGACTGGTTCGGGTGAAGCACAAGATCGCCACCGCCCGGATCCCGTATCGCATCCCGGCCGGCATCGCACTGCTCGACCGCGCGCTGGCCGGCACGGTGGACGGACCGACACCTTCCAGCTGCAGGCGGCCATCGCCGCCTGCCATGCGACTGCCGTGTCGTACGCCTCGACCGACTGGGACGAGGTGCTGCGCCTCTATGACCTCGTTGAGAACTGCGCCCGAACCCCGCCGTCGAGCTGAACGCCGCTGTCGCGTCCGGAGAGGCGGGCGGCACTGCCCTTGGTCAGGCCCGGCTGCACGCCATCGGCAAAGGTGATCGCAACCACCCCTGGCACCTCGCGTTGGCCAAGCTGCTCGTGCGGGAAGCGCGCTGGTGCGACGCCATCGACGAGTTCGAACAGGCCCTCGCCGCAGCCCCGAGCGCCGCCGAGCGCCACCACATCGAGGGCCGACTCGCCGCCACCCGCGCCGGGCCGTGTCGATCAGCTGACGCGCATACGGCTGGCCGGCCGTTGGCGCGACCAGTGCGAGTGACTCGGTCGGGCGAAGTGCGCCGGCCTGGAGGACAGCCGGCTCGTCTCCAACCACAGCCGCTTGAGGTGGCGGATCGCGCCGCTCGGGCGGTCATCCTCGTAGGCCATCCGGCCGTGAAGCACATGGTAGTTGTTGATGAACTGCAGGTCGCCGGGCGCGAGCTGCATGTGCACCTGGTTGGCCGGATCGTTGGCCATCGCCACGAACACCTCCAACGCCTCCCGCTGGGCATCGGTCAGCCGAGGCGCCTCGGGATGACGCTGTGACGACGTGATGTACGGCGGGATGCAACGGATGAAGAGCCGACCTTCCCACTCCGTGAACACCGGCAGGACGTAGAACGGCGGGGCGCCTGGCGCCTGCTCGCCCCGGAAGTCGTACGGGAAGTCGCCGTAGAGCGTGGCGGCGAGGACCGGGCGCTCCACCACGAGCCGGTTGTGTACCGTGACGGCGTTGGCGACGATCGATGCCCCACCGCTCAGGCCGTCGGTGAGGCACATCAACCCGACGAGGTCGGACCCGTCGCTGTGCAGCGGCAGGGCGACCCCGCCGAGCTCGTTGCCTCGAGTCGTCGGATCGTTGACCGCGACGTGCTGGTCGGTCACGTCGCCGAGGACGTGCCCGTGGCGGTTCTGCGGCCACGGCTGGCCGAGGTGCAGGCCGACACCCCAGTAGATGATCTCCATCTCGGTCTGGTCGTAGGCCGTCCGGTCGATCCCGCGGATGCGAACGAACCCGCGACCGTCGACGAGCTCGGCGGCGATGTCCGAGAGCAGTCCACTCAGCGTCGCCAACGGGAAGTCGGCGGCGTCGATCGCCAGCACGTCGTCGGTCTTGGCGCGGGCGTGACGGAGGGCGGCATCGATCTCGGCGAGCTGGCGGTCGCCGAGCTGCACGGTCCAGACCGACTCTTCCGCCACGGTCGCGGCATCCCACTCGCACTGACGCTCCAACGGTCTCGGCGATGCGTTCATCTGTCGTCCCTCACGTTCGGTGGCGGGGTCGGCCCCGGCTGTGCCGCTGCCGATCTTGCCGCACTCGGCGCTGTTCGTCTCGCGGCGAGCGATGAACGCCCCAGGCGCGCTCATCGCTCACCGCCTCCTGGCTGATCAGATCTGACCCCCCGCCGAACCCGCCGCCACAGGGGGAGAATGTTCACCTGACACCGAACAGGGTAAACGCGACGGCGTGACCCGTGGACAGCCGGCGGCAGTGGCGACTCGACGCTGAAGGGACGGAGGCAGTGGCGGACGCAGAGGACGGAAAGGGGGGAGACGCCGGAGATGTGGGCGGGCGTCGTGGCCGGCCGGCGGGCCGCTTCCAGGGGTCGCCAGCACGACCCGGTCATGACGCGCCGGGGGGGCTCGTGCACTGCGTCTGGTGTGGCGAGCAGAGCCCCACGGGCGCTACGCACTGTGCAGGCTGCGGCCGGGAGATCGCAGCAAAAGTGTCGGAGACGCCGACCGAACCGGTTGCGTCTGGCCCGGACATCTGGTCGGTCTACTCCCCCTCCCCGGACGCCCCCGGCCGGTCGTCACCGCACGACGAAGCGGACACCTCCCGCCTCGCCGCTCCCCTCCCGCCGCCGGCCGGTCCTCCAGCCCCCGGCGGTGTTGGCGCAGCTGCCGACGACCCGTCGCTCGACGTGTCGACCACGCAACGAGCGGCGGAGAAGCCGGCCGGGGGAGCGCGCCGGCGATCGACGAGGCCGGAGCTGCTTGGCGTCCTCGTGGTCGTAGCCCTCCTGGTCGCCGTGCTCGGCCTCGTCCTCGCCGCCCGCAATTCCGACGACGGCGACAGCGGCATCGTTTCGAACACGTTGCAGCCGGACGTCGCGACCACGGTGCCGGCGACGTCGCCGCCGCCCAGCCCGACGAACCCTGTCGTCGATGAGACGGCCGAGGCAAGCGCAACAGCTGCCCCCGGCTCTGCTGCCAACATCCCGGTCGCTGGATCCACCACCGCGGAGCCTCCGGCGACCGAACCGCCACCCGCACCAGCCAGCACCGTCGCCGAAAACACCGCTCCCGCCACGGCGGCACCCACCGATCCACCACAGACCGCGCCGCCACAGACCGCGCCGCCACAGACCGCGCCACCACAGACCGCGCCACCACAGACCGCGCCACCACAGACCGCGCCACCACAGACCGCGCCACCACAGACCGCGCCACCACAGACCGCGCCACCGGAGACGACGAGTCAACCCGTCGCGGCCGGTGCCAACGTGTTGACCGATCCGTTGCCATCCGGAGTTCGCAGCGCCGAGGTCGACTCGTCGTTGCAGATCGCCCAGAGCGTCTCCGACGCCCTGGCGGCCGGCGACTGGGCCACGGTGCGTCGTTTGAGCCCCGGCTTGGGCTCGACCACCGATGCGGAGTTCGTGGACGGCTACGGCGGCCTCGATCGAGCGACCCAGCTCCTCGTCGACGCCGAACGGTCGCCGGGCGTGGATCGTCTGCTCCTCGTGACGATCGCCAACGAGCGGGCAGGGGCGCAGACCACGCTCTACTGCGTCGAAGCGATCGTCAGCGATGGCGGCGGGCTCCGCCAGACCACGGCCAGCGTGTTGCAGCGGTTCCCGGGGACCATCGGCCTCCAGGACGTCACGCAGGACGCGGAGATCGCCGACTCGATCCGTCGGCAGTGCTTCCTGCAGTGAGCCGAGTGGGACTGCTCGCAGCTGCAGTCGCCGTCGCCACCCTTGCCTGCTCGAGCGGGACGTCGTCGAGCCCGGATGTGACGACGGGGGTGCTCACCGAGCCGACGACCAACCGAGATCCGACCGTGGCGGCCCCATCGAGCACCCTGAGCGCCACGGCGCAGACGGTGCTCACGACTTCGACGACCACGACGACGCCCACGACCCCGACGACCTCCCCAACGAGCACCTCGACCTCGACGACGATGCCCAGCAACCCGATGACCCCGACGGGCTCGACGACTCCCACGTCCCCGACGATGACATCGGTCGTGTCGCCCGCCGTCGTTCCAGCGACGCAAGCGGCGGGGACCACGGTCACGACCGTGGCCACGGTCACGCCCTGTCGGCCGCCCGGCGAGTACGTGTCGACGGCATCGGGACGGCGCGTGTTGCTCCGCGCGCACGGTCTGGCCGGGCCATCGGCGACGATCATCGTCGTCCACGGGTACACGGGCACCCCGACCGGGATCGAGCGGTACGCAGAGCTCACCGAGGCGGCCAACCAGCGCGGGATCACCGTGGCGTATCCCGAGGGGACGGCGACCCCCGATGGCGGGTTCGGCTGGAACACAGGTGCGGAGGCCTTGGCCACCGAAGTCGGCGACGACGTGGCAGCACTCGGCGAGATGATGGATGCCATCGTCCTGACCGGGTGCGTCGACCCGGCTCGCATCATCCTGGTCGGGGAGTCCAACGGTGGAGGCATGGCCCTCGTCGCCGCCTGCACGGCGTCGCTGGCCGCGCGCCTCTCCAGGGTGGTGCTCGTCAACGCGGCCATCGATCGCGGGGTGCTCGCAAGGTGCTCGGGTGGTGGCGTCGCCCGTGCGTTGACTGCCGTGGCCGGAGCCCAGGACGAGACCGTTCCGATCGCCGGCAACGAAGCGACGTCGCCCCTCGTCGAGTGGTTCACCGCCGCCAGTTCCACGGTCGCTGGGTGCGTCGCCATCGAGGCGGCGCCTCCGCTCGATGCCGTCGTGTCACGAACGGTCGGGTCTGGGTGTTCCGCCTGCAGCGAACTGCTCCTCATCGCTGACGGCACCCACACGTGGCCCGGCAGCAGCCGTGGAAATGAGGTGCTCGTGCCCGGCTCGTTCGACCTCACCACGCTCTTGATCGCGGCGCCGAGCGCACCGGCGGGGGGTTGCCTGACTGGACTCCCGTGACTGATCGTCGTTACCGGGCTCGCCGAGGACTACCTTGGGAACGCTTGACGAGGGAGGTCAGCGTGGTTCCCGAGCAACCGAGCGCCATCGCGCAAGAGGCGGCGCAGAGCGTCACGCAGACCACCGTGGACGTGGCACCAACATGATCCTGCGCGTCCTGCTGATCTGGGCATCGAACGCCGTCGCCATCCTCGTCGCCGAGTTGCTCATCTCCGGGATCGAGATGGATGACAAGTGGCGGGTCATCATCGCCGGCGCCGTGTTCGGACTCGTCAACTGGCTCGTCAAGCCGATCGTCACGGTGCTTGCCCTCCCGGCGATCATCCTCACGGTCGGCATCGCGCTGTTCTTCGTCAACCTGCTGATGCTCTACCTCACCTCGTGGATCGTCCCGGGCTTTCGCGTCAACAGCTTCGGCGCGGCTCTCGGTGGCACCATCGTGATCTGGGTGGTGAACCTGGTGCTGTTCGCCGTGCTCGGCCTCAACCGCCAGCGCCGGAGGGCCTGACCCCAGTCGTCCGGGCGCTTGGCTGGTCACCTGGAAGAAGCCGACCGGGCGGCCGGCGCCGAGCTACGAGCAGGCCGTCGAGGAGGCCTTGTGGTTCGGGGGTCGACAGCACGGGCAAGGCGCTCGACGCCGAACGCACGATGCTGTGGTTTGCGCTGCGCACGCGCGGTGGTGGCTGATTGCGGCCGAACTAGCAGCGCCTCGCTGGCTCGAGCAGGCCGGACTGGTGGCGCCGGCCGGCGCGGCGGTCCTCGAGGCGGCCAAGCGGACGGGTCGTGAGAGCTGCTCGACGCCGTCGAGCACCTCATAGTCCTGATGACTTGCAGGCGGCTTCGACGTTCACGCCGGGCGGCGGCGCACTGGGAGCATTCCCGCGCTCGGTGACGCAAGGGATCCTGGAGTGGATCGGGCAGGCCAAGCGCGCCCAGCGACTCATGCCAAGCGGGTCCGAGGAGACGGTCCGCATCGCGTCGCGACCGCTCAGACGAGCTCGAGCGGCTCGAGGATCATCGCCTGCGGCGGACCGGCGAGGATCGGTTGGTCCTTCCACACGTTGTCCCGCAGAAACCCGAGGAAAGCCTCGGCTTCGCGCCGTGAGTCGAAGTCGAGGTCGATGACGAGCGTCGATTCGTCATCTGCGGGGTGCCGCACCGACTCGCTGCGCACGCCAGCGCGGCGGCGCGTCTCGGCATGATCGGCGAACGCCGATTGCCACGCGGCGAGGTCGTTGATCTGGACTTGAAGGTGCAAGGTGGTCATGGGTGAGATCGTGCGCCGTCAATCGGCGTCCGCCCATCCCAGGAAGTTGGGATTCGCGCCCGCCTAGTGTGCTGTCCGGTTGTTTATTCGCGAAATGTTGCCGGTTCGGGAATTTTCGCGGGATGGGCGCGTTCTCTGATGTTGAGCCAACATCGGAGGTGCACCATGGCCACGCGAGGACGACCGAC
>JBPCJW010000050.1:0-11801 GCA_051004915.1 Ilumatobacteraceae bacterium | reverse complement strand
TCATCCGGGCAGCCGATCGTGGTGTGCAGGTCGCCGTCCTCGTCGAGCTGAAGGCCCGCTTCGACGAAGCCACGAACGTCGGCTGGGCCAAGCAGCTGGAGCGGGCCGGGGTTCACGTCGTGTATGGTATGGCCGGCTTGAAGACGCACTCCAAGTGCGTACTCGTCGTGCGCGACGACGGCGACCAGCTGCGCCACTACTGCCACATCGGCACCGGCAACTACAACACCAAGACGGCCCGGCTGTACGAGGACCTCGGGATCCTGACGTGTGACCTCGACGTCGGCACCGACGTCGCCCGCCTCTTCAACCACCTCACCGGCTTCAGCCGCGGGGACCACTATCAGGAGCTCGTCGTCGCGCCGCGCGACCTGCGCCCGCGCCTGCTCGAGCTGATCGAGCGCGAGGCGCGCTTCGGCGAGGCAGGCCGGATCACCTTCAAGGCCAACTCGATCGGCGACGCCCAGATGATCGAGGCGCTGTATGCGGCCGGCGCGGCCGGCGTGCAGATCGACCTCATCATCCGGGGGATCACGTGCTTGCGGGCGGGGGTGCCGGGGCTCTCGGAGCGGGTGCGCGTGCGCAGCATCCTCGGGCGCTATCTCGAGCACAGCCGGATCTACCGCTTCGCTCACGGCGACGTGGACGACCAACCCCTCTACCTCATCGGATCGGCCGACCTGATGCCACGCAACCTCGACCGGCGCGTCGAGGTTCTGGTACCGATCGAGCATCCGAGGCACCAGGACTGGTTGGACCAGGTGTTCGACTTCCAACTCGCCGACGACATCGTGCGCTGGGAGCTGCAGCCCGATGACACCTGGCAGCGCTGCGGCCCGGTCGCCGGCTTCGAGCCGCACGCCCAGGAGCGGATGTACCGCTGGGCCGTCGAGCGCCACGCCACCAGCAAGCGCTGACCTGGCAAGCGCTGACCTGGCAAGCGCTGGTCCGGCAGGCGCTGGTCCGGGCTGACCGCGCCCGAGCCACGGAGTGTGGGCGGGAGCACCAGAGGACTGTCAGGCCAGCCGCAATCTGTCGCTCACATGCAGTCGACCTCCTTTGCCAGCTCGACGGCTGTCGTTCACGTCTCGTTCACCTCGGTCGGGTGGTGCCGTCACCTGCGCTGCCTACGTTCGCGCCCGGAGCCGCGGACGGCTCCCAACGACCCAATCCCGAACAGATGGAGTTCAACAGCGTGAACACCTCCTCCGTCCGGCGCCGCACCCTTGCTGGGGCGGTCGCCGGCATCCTTGTCCTTGCCGCCTGCGGCAGCGACGACAACGAATCCACCCCGACGACCGCCGGCGGCGCCGCCCCGACGTCGGGGGTCGAAGCCACGACGTCGATGGCCGAAGCCGAGTCGACCATGGCTCCCGAGGAGTCGATGGCTCCCGAGGAGTCGATGGCCCCGGACGAGACGATGGCGAGCGGCAGCACGCCCGACGGGGGCGAGATGGAGCTGGCCGACGGCGACGTCTTCGTCACCGGTTCGTCGACCGTGGAGCCGATCAGCATCCGCGTCGGCGAGCTGGCCGCAGAGATGTCGGGCGGCGGCCTTGCCGTCACCGTCGAGGGCCCGGGCACCGGCGATGGCTTCGCGACGTTCTGCACCGGTGGCGCCGACATCACCGACGCGTCGCGCCCGGCCAACGACGAGGACATCGCGCAGTGCGCGGAGAACGGCATCGAGTACGTCGAGCTGGAGGTCGCCATCGACGGACTGACGGTGGCCACCAGTCCCGCCAACGAAGCCATCACCTGCCTCGACGTCCCCGCCCTCTACGCCCTCATCGGGCCGGAGTCCGAGGGCACCGCCAACTGGAGCGACAACATCGAGCTGGCCACCGAGGTCGGGTCGGCGTACGCCGACGTCTTCCCCGAGCTCCCGCTCGACATCAACGGCCCCGGTGAGGAGAGCGGCACGTACGACTCCTTCCTCGAGTTCGCCATCGCCGACCTGGCCGAGGAGCGGGAACAGGACGAGGCGACGAGGGCCGACTACTCCTCGAGCCCCAACGACAACCTCATCGTCGACGGCATCGAGAGCTCGGAGAGCTCGCTGGGCTGGGTCGGCTACGCGTTCTACGCCGCCGAACAGGAGCGCATGAAGGCGATCGAGATCGACGCCGGCGAGGGCTGTGTTGCCCCGACGCCCGAAACGATCAGCGACGGGTCGTATCCGTTCTCCCGCAGCCTCTACATCTACGTCAACACGGCCAAGGCCGAAGAGAACCCGGCAGTCGCCTCGTACGTCGACCTGTACCTCTCACCCGAGGGCTTGGCCACCGTCGCCGACGCCGGCTACGTCGACTTGCCGGAGGACCGGGTCGCCGCCACCCAGGACGCCTGGGCCGGACGCTGACCTGAGCGACCATCGGTAATCTCGTGAGCGGCCGCTTGCTCCCCCCGGGCGGCCGGTCACGAACCCTTCACTCGATCGGACCGGAAGGACCGCCAACAGCATGCTGACGGTGCAGGATCTGCGCGGCAACGCCAAGCAGCGCAACCGCGAGCGAACGATGCGCGTCGTGTTCCTTGCCGCAGCCGGCGTCTCGATCGTCGTCAGCCTGCTGATCCTGTTCTCCCTGGTGCGCGGCACGGTCAACTTCTTCAGCCTGATCGACTGGGACTTCGGCCTGCTCAGCGACACCGGATGGTTTCCCCGTCGTGAGCGATTCGACCTGCGCACGCTTGTCGTCGGCAGCGTGATCATGGGCGTCGTGGCGATGCTCGTCGCTGTCCCGTTCGGCTTGGGCACTGCCATCTACCTCTCCGAGTACGCCCCTCGCCGCGTGCGCAAGATCGTCAAGCCGATCATCGAAGTACTTGCCGGCATCCCGTCCGTCATCGTCGGCTTCTTCGTGCTCAACCTCATCGCGCCGGATCTCGTCAACCGGGTGTTCGGACAGCCGGAGGGAGCCAAGTCGATGCTCGCCGCCGGTCTCGGCATCGGCATCCTGGTCATCCCGATCATGGCCGCGGTGTCGGAAGATGCGCTCAGCGCCGTGCCGGGGGCACTGCGGGAGGCCAGTTACGGGTGCGGAGCGCGCAAGTTCAACACCGTCGTGTCGGTCGTGTTGCCCGCCGCCGTGTCGGGCATCGTCGCCGCCTCGATCATCGCCGTCTCGCGAGCGATCGGCGAGACGATGGTCGCCACGATGGCCGGCGGTTACGATGGTTCCGGCCCGTTCAACGGGTTGAACCCGCTGAACGGTGGCCTCTCCATGACCGCAGCGATGACCAACGCCGCGGGCGGCACCGACAACACCGCGGGCGGCGCCCCGTTCGAGGTGCTGTTCTTCGTCGGGCTGCTCCTGTTCCTCATCACCTTGCTCCTCAACCTGGTCGGAGATCGCTTCGTGCAACGCGTCCGGCAGAAGTACTGAGCGCGGGAAGGCATCACGCATGGCATTGCTCACCCCCGCCGCCGCAGGCGCCACCGCCCGAGACGTCGTCACCGCCCGACTGACCCGCCGCGATCGCGACGTCAAGGGCATCGTGCTCCTCATCCTGCTGCTCCTGGCCGCCGGGATCACGATGCTCATCCTCTTCGTGCTGCTCAGCCAGATCGTCATCGAGGCGTTCCCTGTGTTCCAGGAGCAAGGCCTCGATTTCGTCACGGGAACGATCGGCTCAGACCCGGCCGCGCAGGGGATCTTCCCCGGGCTGTACGGATCGATCTTCATCGGGCTGGGGGTCGTCCTCGTCGCCATCCCCGTCGGAATCGGGGCGGCGATCTATCTCGAGGAGTACGCCTCGAGCACCAACCGCTTCACCCGGCTGATCCTCGTCAACATCCGCAATCTGGCCGGTGTCCCGGCGGTCATCTACGGGGTGCTCGGCCTGATCATCTTCGTGCAGTGGCTGGAGCCGGTGACGTCCGGCGAGACCGTCATCACGGCCGGGCTGACGATGGCCGTGCTCGTGCTGCCGATCGTGATCATCACGTCGATGGAGGCGATTCGAGCCGTGCCCCAGGGGCTGCGCGACGCCGGCTACGGCGTCGGCGCGTCGCGCTGGGAGGTCACCCGCGACCACGTGCTGCCGTACGCCGCCCCCGGCATCCTCACCGGCACGGTGCTCTCCATCGCCCGAGCACTCGGCGAGGCGGCTCCGCTGATCCTGATCGGTGCGATCACCGGTCTGCTGCCGCGGACCGGACTGACCGAGAACTTCACGGCGCTGCCGATCTTGATCTTCAACTGGGCCGGTCGACCGAACACGCCGGGCGCCGAGATCGGCTGGTCAAACGCCGCCGCCGCAGCCGGCCTGGTGTTGCTCGTGCTCGTGTTGTTCTTCAACGCCGCCGCCATCCTGTTGCGCAATCGCTTCGAGAAGCGGCGGATCGGAACATGAGTGAGGCAGGTTTCGAGCGCCTCGATGGCGCCGCAATGGCTTCGTCCGATCAGAAGGGTGAGATCATGACCGACCAGATCGCGGCGCCGACCAGTGCCCGCCCGCGCGTGGGCACCGACAACTCGACCCCGAGGATCACCATGGCCGACGCCTCTCCGTTGGACCTCTCGCAAGAAGCCGCTGACCACCCCTCGGCACCGGACACCGAACAGGTCGTGTTCGACATCGACAACCTGAGCGTTCTGTACGCCGACTTCCGGGCCGTGCAGGACGTGACCATCGACGTGCACCGTCACGAGATCACGGCGTTCATCGGCCCATCCGGCTGCGGCAAGACCACGGTGTTGCGGTGCCTGAACCGGATGAACGACTTCATCGAGACGGCCCGCGTCGAGGGGTCGATCATCTACCACGGTGTGAACCTCTACGACCCGGGCGTCAACGCCACCGAGGTGCGCCGGCGCATCGGCATGGTCTTCCAGAAGCCGAACCCGTTCCCGAAGAGCATCTACGACAACGTCGCCTACGGGCCGCGTCTGGCCGGGGTGAAGAAGAAGAGCGAGCTCGACACGATCGTCGAGCGATCGCTGCGCAGCGCCGCCCTGTGGGACGAGGTGCACAGCCGGTTGAAGGCGTCCGGCCTCGGGCTGTCCGGCGGGCAGCAGCAGCGCCTGTGCATCGCCAGAGCGATCGCTGTCGAACCCGAAGTGATCCTGATGGATGAGCCGTGCTCGGCGCTCGACCCGATCGCCACGGCCCGCATCGAGGAGCTGATGCAGGAGATCAAGACGAAGTACACGATCGTCATCGTCACCCACAACATGCAGCAGGCGGCCAGGGTCAGCGACCGCACGGCGTTCTTCACGACCGCGATCAACCCGGAGAGCGACCGACGCACCGGTCGCTTGGTCGAGTACAACCCGACGCCCAAGATCTTCTCCAACCCGGACGACGAACGCACCGAGCAGTACGTCACCGGCCGGTTCGGGTAGGGGCGACGCGATGACGAACATCCCCGAGGCGTTCGTGCAGGAGCCGCACGTGCACCATGACCTGCGGACGGACTTCCACCACGAGCTCGACGACATCCGAGAGGAGATCGCCCGGCTGGCGGCGGGCGTCACCGAGAGCATCCCGCGGGCGACCGAGATCCTGCTCGGCCAGGATCTGGAGGGTGCCGAATACGTCATCCGCAGCGACGACGAGGTCGACGCGCGATCCGTCGCGTTGGAGGAGCGGTGCTACCGCGTCCTCGCCCTGCAGTCGCCGGTCGCCCGCGACCTGCGCGAGGTGGTGGCCGCGCTGCGCATCATCGCCGACGTCGAGCGCTCCGCCGACCTGGCCGTCAACGTGTGCAAGGCGGCACGGCGGATCTACGGCCACCGGCTCGATCCCCGGCTGCGCGGGATCATCCAGAAGATGGGAGATCAAGCTCAGCAGCTGTTCCGCGAGGCGACCGAGTCGTACCTCACCAGTGACGACGTGCGAGCGGCCGCGCTGTGGGACATGGACAACTACCTCGACGACCTGCAGCGCCAGTTCGTGGCGGCGATCTTCGAGAGCCACTCGGCGGACAAGATCGACCTCCAGGTCGCCGTGCAGCTGGCTGTCGTCGCCCGCTTCTACGAACGCATCGGTGACCACGCGGTGAACGTCGGCGAGCGGGTCCGGTTCCTCGTCACCGGCTGGATGCCCGAGCACGAAGGTGCGGCCCGGTTCACCAACCGTGCGGCCGCCAGCGACCTGGACTGAACTCCGAACGCGAGCATCGATCATGCAGGTCATCGCACTCCTCGCCGGCCTGGTGGTCGGCACTGCCGCCACGTGGGCGGTGATGCACCGGTGGCGTTCACCGGGCGGCCAGGTCGGCACCGGGGCGTCGGTCAGCGTCGCCGACGACCCGCACGCACCGTCGTGGGACGCTGTGGTGGACCGGCTCGACCTCGGTGTCGTGGTCGCCGGACCGACTGGCCGCATCCGGTACCGCAACCCGGCCGGCTCGGCCCTCGCCGGCACACACCTCGGACTGCTCGTCGACGACGCCGTCGATCGGCTGCTCGCTTGCGCCATCGGTGGCGAGTCGGCACGCGAACATCTCGAGCTGTACGGCCCGCCGCGCTTGGCGGTGGTCGTCACCTCGTCGCCGCTCGAGGGGGGCGGCGGGGCGATCGCCACCATCGAGGACGTCAGCGAGCGCCGGCGGGTCGACGCCGTGCGCACCGACTTCGTGGCCAACATCAGCCACGAGCTGAAGACTCCAGTCGGCGCTCTCGCCGTGTTGGCCGAGGCCTTGATCGAGGAGGACGATCTCGACGTCGTCCACCGGGTCGCCGGTCGAATGGTCGACGAGGCGATGCGTGTGGCGCGGACGATCGACGATCTGCTCGAGCTGTCGCGCATCGAGCTCGGCGAGGAGCCGCGCCTCGACGTCGTCGACGTCGACGTGGTGGTCGAGGATGCCGTCGCCCGCACCCGCCAGCTCGCCGAGGATCGCAGCATCGCCGTCGAGGCGCTCGAGCTGCCGGTCGGCGTCCGCGTGGATGGTGACCGCCGCCAGCTCGTGTCGGCACTCGGGAACCTCGTCGAGAACGCCGTGAAGTACAGCGAGCCTGGCTCGAGCGTGCAGGTGCGCGTCCGGGTCGAAGGCCCGTGGGCGGAGCTGATGGTCGCCGATCACGGCATCGGCATCCCCGCCGGCGAGCACGCCCGGATCTTCGAGCGCTTCTACCGGGTGGACAAGGCCCGTGGGCGCGACACCGGCGGGACGGGGCTCGGGCTGGCCATCGTCCGTCATGTCGCCAACAACCATCGCGGCGAGGTGCTCGTGTCGTCGCAGGAGGGCGAAGGCTCGACGTTCGTGCTGCGCCTTCCCGTGACGGCGAGCCCGTCCGTCAGCCACGCCGCGACGCCGGCCACGCGTCCGGGTGAGCGGATCGAACGAGGGGCGGCCGGATGACGCCGACCGTGCTCGTCGTCGAGGACGAGGCGAGCTTCGTCGAGGCCCTCTCGATCGGACTGCGGCGCGAGGGCTTCCACGTGGAGGTGGCGATGGACGGGTTCCAGGCGCTCGAACGCTTCGATACCGTCAAGCCGGACCTCGTCCTGCTCGACGTGATGCTGCCGCGCATCAGCGGCATCGACGTGTGCCGGCAGTTGCGCAAGCGCAGCCAGGTGCCGATCATCATGGTCACGGCCAAGGGTGCCGAGATCGACACCGTCGTCGGGTTGGAGGTCGGTGCCGACGACTACGTGACCAAGCCATACCGGCTGCGCGAGCTGGTGGCCAGGATGCGCGCCGTGCTGCGCAGGGCGCGGCTCGACGATGCTGGCGAGCTCGGCCCTGCCGCCGTGACGGTCGGCGACGTCTCGCTCGATCCCGACGAGCACACGGTGAACATCGGCGGCGAGCCGGTGACGCTGCCACTGAAGGAGTTCGAGCTGCTCCACGTCCTGCTGGCAAACGCCGGTCGCGTGCTGCCGCGCGACACGCTGATCGACCGGGTGTGGGGGAGCGACTACGTCGGCGACACCAAGACGCTCGACGTCCACGTCAAGCGGCTGCGCTCGAAGATCGAACCGGACCCGTCCAACCCGACGCACATCGTGACGATCCGCGGCCTCGGCTACAAGTACGAGCGGACCCCGAGCCGCACCGCCGAGCCGGCGGACGCCTGATCGTTGCAGATCGGGATCTGGGCGTGGATCGTCTCAGATCTGCGACGATCCGCGCCCAGAAGGCCGGTTGAGGAGCTCTTGTCACCATCGGTCGCCCGACGTTGGTGAACCACTCCGCTGCCGTTCTGGGCCGTCGTAATCTGACCGCGCGTGGTGACACCGGTGCCGATGTCGAAGTTCCGACGGTTGGCGATCACCCATGCCGCGATGATGGGCGGCGACGCGGCGATGGTCGTCGCCCTGGCCGATTCCCTCTTCCTGTCGATCGACCCCAGCGCGGCGCGTGGGCGGGTGCTGCTGTTCCTCGTCGTCAGCTTCGCCCCGTTCCTCGTCATCGCGCCGCTGATCGGTCCCGTCATCGACCGGGCGGCGGGTGGTCGGCGCACGGTGATCCAGTTCGTCGCTGCGGCACGCGTCGGCCTGGCCGTGCTGATGGCGATGTTCATCGACAACCTCGCCCTGTTCCCCCTCGTCTTCGCGGCCCTCGTCCTGCAGAAGACCTACCTCGTGTCCAAGCAGGCCCTCGTCCCCTCCGTGGTGCGCACGGAGGGCGACCTGGTCGAGGCCAACTCCAAGCTCGGGGTGATCGCCGGCCTGACCGGCGTGGTGGCGGTCATCCCGGCCGGCCTGCTGCAGCTCACGGCGGCGCGCGGCTCGGGCACGTTGATCTACTCGGCGCTGCTCTTCGCCGTCGCCCTGGCCAGCGCCTCGCGGCTGTCGCCGGACGTCGTCGCCGCCAACCCGGAACGGGCCGCCGAGCGCCGCCAGCTGCACTCGCGCCGGTTGCGACTTGCCGCGGTGGCGATGCTGATGCTGCGCGCCAGCGTCGGTTTCCTCTTCTTCCACCTCGCGTTCTGGCTGCGCACACAGTCCTCCGGGACGCTGTTGTTCGCGCTCGCCGTCGGTCTGTCAGCGGTGGCCACGATGGTCGGCAACGCGCTGGCGCCGGCGATCGGCCGCAATGTCCGCGAGGAGCGCATGCTGGCCGGAGCGCTCGGTCTCTCTGCGGTCGGCGGGATCATCGCCGCCGTCATCGGTGGTGCGGCGTCAGGCGTGATGCTCGCCGCGATCCTCAACTTCGCCGGCGCGATCGGCCGGCTCGCCTTCGAGAGCATCGTGCAGCGCGACGCTCCCGAGGCCAACCGCGGCCGCGCCTTCGCCCAGTTCGAGACGCACTTCCAGTTCGCCTGGGCCGTCGCCGGCCTCGTCCCCGTCATCGTCGTGATCCCTGGTCCGATCGGCTTCCTCGTGGTCGGACTCGTCAGCGCTGCCGCTCTCGTCAACTACACGATGGGAGGAACGCTCCGTCCACCGGGTGTGCACTCACGATTGCGCGTCCGCCAACGGCGTCGCGACCGTCGCCAATCCCCGCGCCTCGCCGCCCCACCGCCCCGCCCATACGGTGAGCGGTGAGCGCGCTCGGCGCGCCCATTGCTCACCTCACGAACGAATGTCAACCCTCGAGGCGGGCCAGCCAGAGGCCGGGCGCGTCGAGCTCGTTCGGGGTGGGGATGGCGTCGGCCCGGTGCAGCAGCGGCGCCAGGCCGTCGTCGCCAGCCCGATCGACCACCCCCTGCACGAACGCCTTGCCCCTGGCGACCTGCGTCTCACCGAGCCTGATGCCGAGCAGCTGCTCGATGAACGTGTCCTCCGACGTCGTCTCGACCCGCCGCCTGCGCACCGCCTCGGCGATCCGCAGGGCACTGCCACCGACGATGCGCACGCTGACGGCATCGACGATCCAGTCGGTGTAACCGACGACGACGGCGACCAGCGCATCAAGACGGGGACGCAGTGCCCGCTGCTCCGGCGACGTCACCGCACCGAGCAGGACCTCGGGATCACCGAGCGCCTGCTGGAGCGCGGACATCGGATCGCCAGCGCCGCTGTCCAGCTCGCCGAGCCGTTCGACGACGGCGTTCGGGTCGGGCCGGAACCCGCCGACGTGTTGGCGCACGAGGTCGCTCAACGCCTCGCGCAGGTGAGGCGCTGACAGCAGCGCGTGCCCAGCCAGCTCGTGGGCCAGGACCCACAACCGCATCTCGTCGAGCGGGATCTCCCAATCGGCGGCGAAGGTGTCGATGTTGGCGGGGATCAACGTGACCGTCGCCGGCTCCCGGGGGATGGGCAGGTCGTGGACCCCGAAGGCCCGTGTCGCCAGCCGGCCGACCATCGATCCGACGGCCATCCCGAGCATCGCCGGCGCCATCATCTTCGACAGCCCAGCCATCATCGCCATCATTGGGTCGCCGGCACCGTCGTCGTCTGCACCGCCGGGCGGTGGAGTCCCGAGCGCGGTGGCGAGGTCCGTGAACAGGTGGCGGTACGCGTCCAGCGTCGCCTGTGCCCACTGACCGCGCGTCGCCACCTGCGGCTCGGGCGGTTCGTCCTCGCTGCCGACGACCTGCGCGACGTGGTACCAGGCGAGGCGCGAGAGGTCGGCCAGCGCCAGCCGCACGGCCGGGTCGACGTTCGTCTCGGTGGCGCCCCCCGTCGCTCCGAGCTGGGCGAACTGACGCGCCGCGTCCCAGTTCAGCGGACCCTGGTTGGCCAACGCCTTGGCCAGATCGCCGAACATCGGCAGCGCCGAGAACGGATCCGGCGGATCGTCGTCGCTCCGCTCAAGCGGATCCTCGGCCATGCGTCGATGCTACGAGCGGTCGGCTGGGGCGCGCGCCGTTATCGTCGCCCGGGATGGCCGTCGCCCCGATCGCTGCGCCGAGCCGGGTCCACGTGACCGGTGCGGAGGCCAACCTTGGGACGCGGGTGCTCACCCTCCTCGGCGCGAAGCCGGTGATCGCCGACGGCTCGGCGTCCGACTGCGACGTGGTCGTCCACCTCGGGGCGGCTGACCACGACCTGCGCGCCCGTCGCCGCGAGAGCGTGACGGAGGGCGCTGCGTCCATGCTCCAGGACGCCACCGCAGGCCACGCGTCACACATCGTGCTCGTGTCCTCGGCGATGGTCTACGGCGCCTACGCCAACAACCCGATCCCGCTGACCGAGGACGCCATCCTTCGCCCGGACGTCGAGTTCGTCTACGCCCGGCAGTTGGCGACGGTGGAGGCGATGGTCGACCGTTGGCGTCGCGCTGCTCGCGGCCGCACCGTCACCGTGCTGCGCCCGGTCATCGCCATGGCCGCCGACGGCACCCCGTCGCTCGCCGCAGCCCTGGCCGCCGATCTCGGCCAGCGGTTCGGCGAGGACGATCCACCGGCCCAGTTCCTGCACCTCGACGACCTTGCGTCGGCCGTCGCGCTCGCCGCGGTGCAGCGGCTGGACGGCGTGTACAACGTGGCGCCCGACGGATGGGTCGCTGCGGACCGGGTGCGCGCCCTGACCGGCACGGCGCCGCGTGTCAAGTTGCCCGACCGTGCGGCTGAGGTGATCAGCGCGCTGCAGTGGCAGTTCCAGCGCGGTCCGATCCCGCCCGGGCTTCGCAGCTACACACGCGAGCCGTGGCTCGTCGCCAACGATCGGCTCAAGGCCCACGGCTGGCGGCCGACGGTGACCAACGAGCAGGCCTACGTCGAGGGCACCGAGTCACGTTGGTGGACGATGATCACGCCGAAGCGACGCCAGGAATTGGCGCTCGCCGGGATGGCGGTCGGGGCGCTCGGACTCGGTCGGGTGGCGCTCAGTCTGCTCCGTCGCTGGAAGCGTCGGCGGGGCTGAGGGGCACGGTCGTCGGCGGCGCGCCGGGGGCGGTCGAGGCGACGGTCGGTTCCGGAACTGGGTCCGTCGGCGGCGACGTGCTCGGTGGCGACGTG
>JBPCJW010000049.1:0-9127 GCA_051004915.1 Ilumatobacteraceae bacterium | reverse complement strand
GGGTTGCAAAAAGAACCAGGTTGGGAAAGACAGGGGCGAGGAACACGCTCCCCCTCGGGCTGCCAGCAGCCGTAGCAGCGGGGGCCAGGGCGGCCGGCACGATCGAGCGGTGCCGGGCGGCCAGGATGGCGAGGAGGCCGACGGTCAGACCCAGCGCGAACGGAAGTCGACCGATGGCGACGTTCGTCAGCGTGCCGACGGCGAACCACAGCGACGCCACGAGGTTGCGCCTGCCCGTCGCGGCGACGATGAGCCGGTCGACGAGGAACGCCGAGAGCGCAGCACTGGCGATGGCCACGGTCCAGATACCGAGGGCCGCGCCGAGCACCGGGAACGCGAAGCCGTAGCCCAGCGTGTGATGGCCGCCGTACCAGTGGTTGTTCCAGATCTCGAAGCCGTCGCGCTCGACGATGTCGATGCGGAACAGGTGCGCCGGCAGATCCGAACCCCGCCATCGCAGCACGACGGCGAGCACCGCCAGTCCGCCGGCGACCGCGGCCGGCACGAACGACCAGACCAGCGGAGGTCGCCCAGAGCGCCGCTCGACGGGGCGTCCGTCCTGCGTCGAGACCACACCATCGACTGGCTGACCGTCGGCGACCGGGGTACTGACCAGGTCCCGCGGTCGCAGGAACGACGGTGGCGTGCTCATCTACTCCTCTCCGTACCGTCGACGTGGTGAGATCAGACGGTCGAGTCGATCCCTCGGACCGCCGGCTCCAGCTTGCATCCCCGACGGACCCGGACAACCGTTCATCGTCCCGTCGCCGCCCGCGTGATCTTACGGACGTCTGTTTGCCACGATGCATCGCTCCGGTCTCACCGGTCGCTGAGATCTGTGGCTCGGCACCTATCGTGCGGCCCATCGATGCCTTCGCCACGCCGATCACACTCAGCGGGCCGCTGCGCCGACCCGCCCAGATGCTGCAGGAGCAGTCCCACGACGGGCGGATGAGCGTCCACGACGGCGACACTGCGGCGTCGCTCGGGCTCGGCGGAGCGCCGATCGAAGGGCCGACCCACTTCAGCCAGTTCGACCCGTTGGCCGTGCAGCTGTGGGGCCCCGACGCCTGGTTCGCGCGGGGTTGCATCAGCAGCCACTTCCGCACGATGGTGGTCGAAGGCGAGGAGGTCCAGGCCTCGGTCACGACCGCGTCCGACCATCGCGCCACGATCGAGGCGCACAAGGCCGATGGCACGCCGGTGCTCGAGGGCTCCATCTCGCTCGGACCCGACCACCCGCAGACGGCGCTCGAGGCGCGCCGAGGCGGCCAGGGGGATCCGGGTGAGCTGTTCATCCTCGATCAGCTGGAGGTCGGGATGACCGTGCCCGAGCCATTCCGATCGTCGATCCGGTACAGCGAATCCAACGGGCCGCTGTACCCGTTCTCCCTTGCCGAGAAGGCCGCCAAGATCACCGAGCCGAGCAGCTGGTACACGCCCGACGGCGCCTCGGCAAACCCATGGGGCCGGGTCATCGTGCCCTTCGAGATGGCCAGCGTCCTCACCAACAAGGCAGGTCGCGGGTTCCCGGTGCGCGGTCCCGCGCTCGGGCTGTTCCTCGACCTCGAGGTGCGGATGGTCGACGGGCCGGTGTTCGCCGACCAGGACTACGAGCTGCGGCGCCGTGTCATCGGTCTCGGGCAGAGTCGGCGCACCGAGTCGTACTGGACCGAGACGACCATCTCCGACGCAGACACGGGTGACCTGGTCGCGGTCGTCGTGCTGCACCAGGGCGTGTTCAAGGAGTCCTACGCCGGCTACCCGCGTCAGCACCTCACGACCGGGTAGGGGCGTGCGGGGATCGGCGGACGACTTCGCCCTCTCGATCGGTTCAGTCCTCGGCCACCACGCCAGGCCGGCGAGGCCGGCGCCGGTGTGGGCCACCATGACGGAGCTGAAGGGTCCGACGAAGCAGGAGGCCGGACGCCGGCGCCGTCCGGGAACCGGTGACCAGTTGTGGCCGACCACGCCGGCGGCTGCGGCCGCCGCGGCCACGACCGGGCACCGGCGGCCGGCGAGCAGCGGCCCGAGTGCACCCTTCGCCACATCCGCCGTCCCGGCCACGGCGAGCGGCCCGAATCCGGCGACGTGATACAGCCCTGTGCCCGAGACCGTGCCCTCACCGACGGCGCGGAGGTCGACGCCGGCGCGGGCACGCGCCGCCAGGTTCGAGAACGGGATCGCGCCCGCCAGGTAGGCGGCCGCGCTGACGGCGACGGGATGACGCGACCACGTCACGAGATCGGCTGGAGGCTCGTCAGCGCGAGCTCGAAGCGCTCGTCGTAGTGCACTGCGCCGATCGCCGTCTCTAACGTCGCCGAGCCCGTGCGGACCCCCTTCGTCAACAGCAACGGAGCGTCGCGCGAGTACCAGCGGTCGATCACCTGCTGGCCGGTCGAGTTGCCGCTGATGGCGACCTCGTCGTGGACGTGGAGCGAGTCGACCGAGCGACCATCCACCTGCACCGACTCGATCCCGACGACCGTCCCGTCCTGGTGGAAGAACGAGTGGAACGCAGTCATCGCCGTGCGCTCCCAACCGCTCGCGGTCCGGCAGTACTGCGCTTGGTCCCAGCGCTGATCGAGGGCGTCCCAGCGCGTCGCGACGCAGTCGCCGTCGATGCTGAGCGTGATGGTGGTCGTCGCCGGATGGTCGTGGACGCTCCCGCCGATGGCGTCCACGCGCTCGTCGCCGACGGTGTCGTAGAGGTACACGCCGGGTGTCGGCAGAACGGGGTCGGACGTCGACACCGCAGGCTCGGCGGTCGGCTCGGTGCTCGTGTCGACGCCGGTCGTCATGCTCGGCTCAGTCGCCGTCGACCTCGTCGTCGCACTCGTCGTCGCGGGCGTTGCGGTCGTCGTGGCTGCCGCCGCCCGATACTGCGGGACCACGTCGTCGACGGCGATCGTCGGGCCTGGTCGCTCTTCAACCAGAGGTAGACCCCGCCAGCGACGCCCGCCGCGATCGTCAACGCTCCAGCCGTCGTCCACCACAGTTTTGCGGCGGATGCGTCGTTCCATCTGCCCCCGTTTGCCCCTCGAGCCTCCGGCCGAATGTGCCTGCAGCCCTTCAAGCGGTTGGCGATTCGCGCCCCGAACCCCGATCGCTCACCCCGGTGCGCGCCGACCGGATAATCAGGTGCGCAGCTGCGCCAGTCGGTCGACGCGTGGGTCGTCGCCGAGCACCTCGCTGACCGCCTCGACCGCCTCGTCGACATCCAACGTGCCGCTCGCCACCATCGCTTCGATGTCGACCCAGTCCTTCGATCGGTCGAACAGGACCTTGAACACGGTCAGGTCGCACGGAGCGAGGACGGGGATGGGTATGCCGACGAAGTCGACGCGACGGGCGCGACGTCCGGCGGCCAGATGGAAGGCGTGGGCGGCGAAGAAGACGTCGACGGGCGTGTCGTCCCACCACAGGCGAACCTGCTCGTCCCGGCACACGTCCGTCACGTCGTCGTCGTCGCGAGCAACCGCCGAGGGCAGCGCGGCGAACACAGTCAGGACGTCGGCGGCCGGGACGAAGACGTTGACGTCGATGTCGCGCGTGCCGCGAGGATCTTCAGTGGCGTACGCCAGCGCCAAGGCCCCACCGAACGCGTAGGGCACATCGTGCTTCGCCAACGACTCGGCGATGGAGAGGATCTTCTCGACGAGGGTCGGCATCAGGCCGAGCGACGCACCCGCGGCATGGGTCGTGGCCGGAACGGCAACGCCTCGGCGAGCGTGAGCACGTCGGCAAGACGGCGGCCCTGGCGGCGGTCGTCCAGCCGGCGTGCGTACGTCGGCTCGAACCCGGCCGCCTCGACGAGCGCCAGGAAGGCGTCAGCTCCTGGTTGACGTCGCCCGTGCTCGTAGGCGCTGAGCACGCTGGGTGTGATCCCGGCGCGCCCGGCCAGGTCGACCTGGCGCAGGCCGGCGCGACGCCGGATCGATCGCAGTGTCGTGGCCGCGCTCATCTCCCAAATGTTAGCGGAAACGCTACGTCGCGGGTCAGCGGGCGGTTCTGTGGCGCGATCGATGTCGGATCCGACATCGCAACTTCGTCAGAATCGGAGGGCGATGACAGGGGTGACTCGTCAATGGGTGGCGCTGGCGTCACCCACGATGGCTCGAGCCGGGCACGGCAGCGCGCCGTGCCAGGGGGTCTTTCACGCGCCCGCCGGCACCACGCCGACCACGGCGTTCATCGCCACCCACTACAACGTCGACTTCTCCGAGCACTACCTCGCCCCACTCCTCGCCGAGCGGGGCTACGGGTTTCTCGGGTGGAACACCCGCTACCGCGGCAACGAGGCCTACTTCCTCCTCGAGCACGCGGTCGTCGACATCGGCGTCGGCGTGCGCTGGCTGCGCGAGGTGGCCGGCGTCGACACGGTCGTCGCCCTCGGCAACTCTGGCGGCGGCTCGTTGATGGGGGCGTATCAGAGCCAGGCCACCGAGCCGACACTTCGGCCGGCTCGCGACATGGCGCTGCCCGATGCCGCCCTCGAGCTCGTGCCGGCCGATCTCTACGTCTCGCTCAACGCCCACCCCGGACGCCCGGACGTGCTGACCTCGTGGCTGGACCCGTCCGTCACCGACGAGACCGATCCGATCTCGGTCGACCCGGCACTCGACATGTACGACGAACGCCATCAGACCCCGTACGCGCCGGACTTCGTCGAGCGCTACCGCACCGCCCAGATCGCGCGCAACGAACGGATCACGCACTGGGTCGACGGCGAACTCGACCGGCTGGCTGCGGTCGGCGTGTGGGACCGCTTGTTCAACCTTCACCGCGTGTGGGCCGACCTGCGGTTCAACGACCTATCGCTCGATCCCTCGGAGCGCATCGTCGGCTGCTACGCCGGCGACGCGCGCCGGGCGAACTACGGCCCGCTCGGCATCGGACGAACGAACACGCTGCGCTCGTGGCTGTCAATGTGGAGTCTCGCCGAATCCCAGTGCGTCGGCGCCCCACACCTCTCCCGGATCACCGTGCCGTCGATCGTGATCCAGTCGACCGCCGACCGCGGGGTGTACCCATCGGACGCCCGCGCCATCCACGATGCACTGGCCTCTGCCGACAGCACGCTCGAGCTCGTGCCCGGTGAGCACTACTTGGAGACCGGCGGGCGCGACGACATCGCAGATCTCGTCGCATCATGGACCGAGACGCGCCGGGGCTGAACGCCACGCCGCCAGGTGGGCCGATGAGGCGACGATGGCCCGCATCCGGGTGGCCACACCGGCCGCGTCCGAGATGGCGAGGCGATGCTGCGGCGCAGCGCAGCTCACCGCGGCGACGATGGCCCCGTCCCCGTCGCGCAGCGCGATCGCCACTGAGACCACGTCCTCCTCGCTCTCGCCTCTGTTGACGGCGAACCCGACGTGGCGGCACTCGTCGAGGTCGGCGAGGAGCACGTCGAGATCGCCGATCGAGCTCGGTGTCCCGGTCGGCAGGTTCGTCTCGCCGTAGAGCCCGCGCACCGTGTCGTCAGCGAGGCCGGCCAAGAGCACCTTTCCGGTCGACGTCCAGTGCGCAGCGAGGGTGCGGCCGGTGCGGGCGGCCACCCGCACGGCACGCGCCGACTCGACGGCGTCGACGTAGCGCACGAGCGTTCCCTCCCGCACGCCGAGGTGGACCGTCTCGCCGAGCTCACGGGCCAGCGCCTCGAGCAGTGGCCGGGCCCGGTCGCGCAGCTCGACGTGCAACACGGCGGCCCGCCCGATCCGCAGCAGCGCATCGCCAGCCGTGTAGCGCCGGGTGCCCGGCTGCTGGCGAACGAACCCACGGTAGGCCAACGCGGCGAGCAGTCGGTGGGCGGTCGAGTTGGCCACGCCGAGCTGGCGAGCGACGTCGGAGAGCCGCATCGCCGGCTCGCCACGGAGCAGTTCGAGGATCCGCAAGGCGTGGTCCACCGACGTCATCGGAGCGCGGGAAACGGCTGGCGAGTGGGTCACGGTGACCTTTGCATCGTGGCGCAGACCTTCCGTAGAGAGGAATCGTGATCGAGCCGCTCAAGGTAGTTGACTACGATCCGTCGGGTGGAGTTCTCTGTGGCAGAACGACCTCGATCCACCGTGGCGAGCCGGTGGACCACTGACGGCGCGTCCCGAGTGCCGTACTGGGTGTACACCGACCCTGAGCTGCACGGGCGGGAGCAGGAGCGCATCTTCCGTGGGCCGTCGTGGTGCTACGTCGCGTTGACCGCCGAGATCCCCGCACCCGGCGACTTCGTGCGGACCAGCATCGGCGACACCCCCGTGATCGTCACGCGTGATCGTCGGGGGGCGGTGCACGTCGTGGTCAACCGTTGCGCCCATCGGGGCGTCGTGGTGTGCACCGCGCCGTCCGGCAACGCCTCCACGTTCACCTGCCCGTACCACCAGTGGCAGTACTCATCGGATGGGCGGCTGCTCGGCCTGCCGTTCAAACACGGCGTCGGCGGTCATGGGGGCATGCCGGCCGACTTCGACAACGCCGAGCACGGCCTGCAACGCCTGGCCGTCACCGAACGCCACGGCGTGCTGTTCGCATCGTTCGACCACGGCCTCGCGCCGTTGGAGGAGTACCTCGGAGCGACCAACCTCGGCTGGTTCGACCGGGTCTTCGACGGCCGCCCGTTGCGCGTGCTCGGCTACCAGCGTCAGACGGTGCCGGCCAACTGGAAGTTGATGTTCGAGAACATCAAGGACCCGTACCACGCCAGCCTGCTGCACGTCTTCCTCGTCACGTTCGGACTGTTCCGGGCGGACAACCCGTCGCAGACGCAGATGGATGCAACGGGGCAACACTCTGTGCTCGTGTCGCAGCGCTCCGAGCGACGTGAGGTGACGGGCACCGACGACATCAAGCGGGTCCACCACGACCTGGTCCTCGCCGACCCGCGGCTCCTCGATCCCGTGCGCGAGTTCTCGGGTCCGGCCACGGTCGTGATGCAGACCATCTGGCCCAACCTCATCGTCCAGCAGCAGTCGAACACGTTGGCCATGCGGCAGCTCGTCACTCGGTCGGTTGGCCAGTTCGAACTGCACTGGACGTACTTCGGCTACGAGAGCGACGCCGAGGAGATGACGGTGCGTCGCCTGCGCCAGGCCAACCTGATGGGCCCGGCCGGCTTGGTGTCGATCGACGACAGCGAAGTCATGCGCCTCGCCCAGCAGGGCGCCATGGCCGGGCACGAGCGTCACGCCGTCCTGGAGATGGGTGGACGAGACCTCGACGACGCCGACCACATGGTCACCGAGGTCGCTATTCGCGCGTTCTACGACCACTACCGCGCCGTGATGGAGCTGTGACGACGGCGGCAGACCGGCCCGCGACCCGCAGGTCGCGGACGTCATGGGGGACGTTCGACGGGCGGGAAGTGGCCGAGCTGTACGACGACTACGCCGCGCTGCTCGATGAGGGTCGGTACGACGCTTGGCTCGATCTCTTCGTCCCCGAGGCCACGTACTCGGTGATGGCGTTGGAGAACGTCGAGCGGGGGTTGCCGCTGGCGACCATCCGCTGTGACAGCCGGGCCATGCTCGCCGACCGCATCCGCGCACTCACGACCACCCAGTTCTACGCCAGGCGGATCGCTCGGCACATGATCTCGGCCATCCGCCCGATCGCCGTCGATGCCGACACGCTCGAGGTCACGGCCAACTTTGTGGTCTTCGAGACGCTCGTCGACGAGGCCACGCGCGTGCACTCCGCCGGGTCGTACGCCGACCGACTCGTCGCCACGGCCGACGGACCCCGGTTCGTCACCAAGGTGGCGATCTACGACGCTCCGCTCGTACCGACCTCGTTGATCGTGCCGCTCTGATGCCCGCTGACGCGATGTGGCTGACCGAGGCCGACGTCGTCGCATCGGTCGACCTTCGTGCTGCGGCCGATGCGGTCCGTGACGTCCTGCGACTCGAGCACTCGGGCCACGCCCACCCGCTCTCGAAGACGGCCACCACGTGGGCGGCGGGCAACACGCTGCACGCGCTCGGCGGCGTGGCCGACGGTCTCGGTCTGGTCGGCACGAAGACGTGGGCGCACACCGCAGGTGGCGCCGCGCCACTGCTCGTGCTGTGGGATGCGGCCTCGGGGGCGTTGCGGGCGGTCGTCGAAGCGTTTGCCCTCGGCCAGCTGCGCACCGCTGCGGTGAGCGCAGTCGCCACGGACGTCCTGGCTCGTCTCGACGCCACCGTGATGGCCATGGTCGGCACCGGCAAGCAAGCCATGGCCCAGGTGGCCGCGGTGGTGTCACAGCGACGGATCGGCGAGGTCCGGGTGTTCAGCCCGTCGCCCGCCCACCGCTCGACGTTCTGCACGCGACTGCGCGAGCAGCTCGGCGACGGTGGCGGTGTGAGTGTCATCGAGTGCGCCGATGTTGCCTCCGCCGTCGAGCCGGCCGACGTGATCACGACGGCGACGCGGGCGCGCGACGCGTTCTTGCGGCTCGAGCTGCTCGGTCGGCACGCCCACGTGAACGCCCTGGGTGCGATCACCCCGGAGCGGCGGGAGCTGGCCGACTCCCTCGTCGCCGCGGCCGCGATGGTCGTCAGCGACAGCCCGACCGCCGCCCTCGCGCTGTCGAGCGAGCTCGCCTCGGCGGCCACGATCGTGTCGCTGGCGGAGGTGGTGGCCTCGGGCTGCGACCGGTCACGGTCCGGCCCGACGGTGTTCAAGGCGATGGGCCTTGGCCTCGCGGACGTTGCCGTCGGCGCCGCCGCCCTCCATGCCTCGCTCGACCGCGGCGGCGGACACCCGATCCCCGCCATCCACCGATCGACGCCTCGACTGTTCAGCTTCACCTCGGGAGGACACCCATGACCGACCATTCCTTCACCGACGTGAGCGGCCGTCCGGCGGTCGGCGAGCCGGACTACTGGGAGCCCGTGGTCTTCCGCCGCGTCGAGATCGATGCGGAGGTCGAACGGTTGTGCTCGATCGACCGGCCGCCGGGCGGGCGGCGCTCCTCGCTGTTCACTCACCCGCGCGCTCCGCTGGAGACACCGTCGTTGGCGCCCGGCATCCGGGTGGCGCTCGACGTGCTGCTGCCGGGCGAGTCGACGGATCCCATCCGCCACACCTCGACGCAGTTCGGGTTCGGCGTTGCTGGTCGCGGCAGGGTGGTCATCGGCGCCACCGTCCACGA
>JBPCJW010000048.1:0-17379 GCA_051004915.1 Ilumatobacteraceae bacterium | reverse complement strand
ACACCCGGCGGGGAGGTGGCGAGGCACACGTGGACGTGGTCAGGATGCGGGTCGGGCACCTGTTGCGTCGCGGCTGGCGGGCGACGCTGTTCCTCGCCGTGCTCGCCGGGCTGGCCGGCGGGGTGGCGATGGCGGCCTTCTCGATCGGCCGCAGGGCGTCGACCGTGTTCGACCGGTTCCTCGTGTACTCCGACCCGAGCGAACTGCTCGTCAACTTCTGCCCGCCCGAACTGGAGGAGATCGACGAAGAATCGCTGCGGCTGTGCTTCGTCTACGACGCCGTCGATGAGGTCGCCATTGCCAATCAACTGCCCGAGGTCGAGGCGGCCGGGCGGGCGGCGTACGTCGGGCTGACCGCAGCGCTCGCGGAGCAACCCGATCGGACGACTCCCGCCAATGCGCTTGTGTCGATCGACGACGAGCTCCTCGCCGTCGAAGGTCGGCCGATCGTGCTCGCCGGCCGGCGCCCTGGCCCAGCCGCGACCGACGAGATCGCAATCAACGAACGCCTCGCCGAGCAGTTGGGAGCGAACGTCGGGAGCGAACTCGAGCTGACGCTGTGGAGCAACGACGAGATGGGCATGACCGCGGCTCCGGGCGAGACGTTCAACGGGCCGCGCCTGCGCGTGCGCGTCGTCGGCATCGAGCGCGACTTTCGCGACCTCTTCGCCGGGGTCGGTTCGACCGATTCGGCCATCGACGAGGCGAGGGTGCTTGCTGGACCGGGCCTCGCCCGGTCGTTCATGGACGCCGGACGCTTCGGCGGCGTGGCCATCGACGCCACGGACGACGACATTGCTGCGGCATCCGCAGCCGTCGACGAAGCGTTCGCCGGGAGGCTGTTCAACGTCAGCCCGCTGGCGGACGCCGACGAGACGGAACCGCTCTACGAGGCGATCCGCTACGAGGCCGCCGGCACGATGCTGTTCGGCGCGATCACCGCGTTGGCCGCTGCGGCCTTCGCCGCCCAGACCGTTTCCCGCCAAAGTCGCCGGGAGTGGTCCGACGGACCGTCGTTGCGCGCCATCGGGATGTCCGATCGCGATGCGGCCGCCGCGTCGGTGGTGCGTGGCGCGATCACCGGAGCGATCGCCGCAGGTGTGGCCGTTGCAGCTTCGATCGCATTCGCCGCACTTGGCCCGTTTGGCGTCGGTGGCCAGATCGAGATCGACGAGAGCATCGTCATTGACGGACCGGTCCTCGCAGTCGGAGCCGTGCTCCTCCTGCTCGTCGTCACCGGCGCGACGTGGTGGCCGGTCGCTCGTCAGTTCCGCCGTTCGCCCGGCGCCGAGTCGACCAGTCGACGCAACGGCTGGCGGACCGTCCAGGGGCACCTGCCAGCGCCCGCCACCGCCGGGCTGAGCATGAGCGTGAGCGGCCGCGGCGCCGGCGGGCTGCCAACGGGCACTGCCCTCGCCGGAGTCGCGTTGGCGTTCACGACGGCGCTCGCTGCCGTCGGCCTGAGCGCCAGCTTGGACACGCTGATCCACACGCCGTCGTACTTCGGTGCGCCGTGGGACGTGTCCGTCAGTGCATCGTTCACCGATCCCACCGAGGCCACACGGATCCTCTCGTGGGTGCGGGCCGATGCCCGCGTCGAGGCGGCGGCGGGGCTGGTCGGCTCGGACGCCGGCGTCGGCGACGAGACGGCGTGGGTCCAGTCCTTCGAACCCGTCGACGGGATCGATGCGTCGATCGGCCCGGTGATCACGGACGGCCGGGCGCCTGCCGCGGTGAACGAGATCGCACTCGGCGCGGTGACCATGGTCGACCAAGGCCTCGCGATCGGCGGCTCGGTCGACGTCCGCGCAGCGTCGTCGAGCGCCGAGGTGATCCCGATGGTCGTGGTGGGCGCCACCATCGTCAACGACACGAGCGAGAACAACCCCGGGCGCGGTGGAGTGGTGACAACGGAGTGGATGGATCAATACGCGCCGGAGAGCTCTGCCAATCCGCTGGTGGTGCGGTTGGCGCCCGGCGCCGACGCTGACCAGTTCCAGGCCGACGTGAGCGAACTGGCCAGCGGCTTCGTCGAAAGCCCGCTCCGCCAGGGTGCGATTCGCAACGTGGAGAGGATCCGCTTCCTGCCGTACCTCCTCGCCGCCCTCGTCGGGGTGCTCGCCGTCGCCTCCCTGGCCCACGCCCTCGTGCTGTCGGTGCGCCGCCAACGCGGCCAACTGGCGATCCTCAAGAGCCTCGGGTTCCGGCGCGGCCAAGTGCGCGCCGCCGTGGCCTGGCACGCCAGCGCCCTCGTCCTCGCCGCCGCCGTCGTCGGGGTGCCACTCGGCGTCATCGTCGGGCGCTGGGGCTGGCGCCTCGTCGCCGACGAGCTCGGCGTGGCCAGCCCGCCGACGACGCCCCTGCTGTGGCTGGCGGTGGTCGTCATCGGCGTCGTCGCCGTCGCCAACCTCGTCGCCGCCTACCCAGCCTGGCGGGCCGCCCGGGAACCGACCGCCCGCGCCCTGCGCGTCGAGTGACGGCTTGACCGCCGAACCATCCGAGGGTTTCCTGCATCGGAGAGTTTGGCGAGGGGCTTCCCCTCAGCAAACCCTCGGGCGGGTGCTCGGCGCCCTGCTCCTCGTGCCGTGCGCGGTCACGCTCGTCCTGCGCCAAGTGGCCGTCGACACCCGCTGGCCGGTGGCCTATGTCGCCGCGTCGCCGTACGTCCTGGTCGCCGCAGCGGTGGCGCTCGTGTTGTTCGGCCTCGCCCGATCGTGGTTGGGCGCCGCCGTCGCCGTCGTGGTCGGCCTCGTCATGGCGACCACCCAGCTGCCGCTGTACGTCGCCGATGCCGCCCCGGCCGCCGACGGGGAGACCACGGTCGTCATGACCGCCAACCTGCGCTTCGGGTTCGCCGATGCCGATGCCGTCGTCGGGGTGGTGCGCGAGCACGGTGTCGATCTGCTGATGGTCCAGGAGTTGACCCCGGAGGCGCTCGACGCACTGCGCGCGGCGGGGATCGACGAGGAGCTGCCGCACTCGACATCTACACCGACCGGCGGTGTCAGCGGCAACGGGCTGTGGAGCCGCACACCGCTCGGCCGGCTGCGTCAGCCCGACGGCTACGGGCACCCGCCCGTCGCAGCCACCGTCGAGCTGGCGGGCAACGACGTCCTCGTCGCCAGCGTCCATCCCGTCTCGCCCTTCCCCGGCGACACCGAACGGTGGTCGGCCGAGCTCGGCCAGCTCGCCCGCTGGCTCGGTGCGCAGGACGGCCCGGCGATCGTCGCCGGCGACCTCAACGCCACCTACGACCACCGCCAGTTCCGCGACCTTCTGGAGACCGGGCTGCACGACGCCGTCGAGCAGTCAGGCGCCGGCTATGTGCCGACCTACCCGGTCGGGCGTCGCTTCCCGCCGCTGATCTCCATCGATCACGTGCTGACCCGCGGCCCGATCGTCGCCACCGACGTCGACACCGCAGAGCTCCCCGGCACCGACCACCTGACGCTCGTCGTCGAACTGGTCATCGACCACGGCTGACCCGCTCGCGAGTCGCTGGTCACACCACGATCGTGTCGATCTCACGGGCGGCGGTGACCTTGACGTCGCAACCGACGCAGGACTCGACCAACGAGTCGACCTGCTCGTCGGTGCGTCCGGGATCGTGGTGGTACAGCAGCAGCCGATCGACGCCGCCCCGCTCGGCCAGGGCCACGGCGTACTCGACGCACGAGTGCCCGAAGTGCGGGCGGGAGGCCAGTTCGCTCTGTGTGAACTGGGCGTCGTGGAGCACGACGTCGGCCCCTTCGACGAGGCCCATCGCCGCCTCGTGGTACGGCCCCCAGCCGTCAGGACCCGGGCCGAGGGCGATCGGGCCGTGGTCGGAGAGGTAGGCCAACGTGCTGTGCCCGTCGCTGACCCGGAACCCGAACGTCTGCCCACCGGGGTGCGGGATCTCCCTGGCCAGCACCTCGAACCCCTCCACCCGGAGAACGCCTTCGGCGAGCGCCTGGAACGACCAGTTGCCGCGCAGCCCGGAGACCGAGATGGGGAAGAACGGTGGGCTCATCAGCGGATCGAGGGCGTGCTCGGGCGACCCGGCGGCCACCGGCAGGTGCACATCGACCCGGGCGTCGGGCCGGTCGCCGGCGGCGAAGAACGGCAGACCCTGGGTGTGGTCCCAGTGCAGGTGACCGATCAGCAGACTGCCTTCGAACGGCGCGCCAGCGAGCAGGCCGGCGACGTTGCGCAGCCCGGTCCCGGCGTCGAGCAGCAGGCGCGGCGCTTCGTCGGCATCATGCGCGATCGCCACGCACGACGTGCTGCCGCCGACCGCGACGAAGTCCGGTCCCGGCGCCGGTGTCGAACCCCTGACCCCGCAGAGGTGCAGCCGCATCAGGAAGGTCTAGCGGCATCGGCGGCCGTTGCGAGCAGGTCGACCTCCTCCCCTCCACCTTCTCGACGGTGTCCGGCGGCCAGCTCGGCGAGGCGCTTGCGATCGAGCTGGTCAGCGGGCACGACGGCGATCTTGCAGTTCGTGCGGGCGGTCAGCGTCGCCGTTCGCACGCCGCCCTCGAGGATCGCCCGCTCACCGAGCACGGCGCCCGGACCGATCTCCGCCAGCTCCTTGCCGTCCACATCCACCACCAGCACGCCGTCGAGGAGCAGGAACAGCTGGGTGCTCTGATCACCCTTGCGGGTGACCTCCTGGCCCTCCTTGAAGGAGCGGATCTTCGGCTTCGCCGCGCCGCGCATCAGCAGCCCGGACAGCTCTCGTTCCAGCGCAGACTCGACCTCGGTCACGAACGCAGGAGAGTCCTCGTCACCCCAGGGCGTGCCCTTGCCGAAGGCCTTGCTGGCCCATTCCTTCCAGTCGGTCATGCCGCTCTTGGCGGACAGGGCGCCGTCGGAGTCGTACAGCCAGTGCCGCGGGAACGGCGACGCCCCGCGCAGCTTCCCCTCCCGACGTCCGTCGGCGTGCAGCGTCAACTCCAGCGTGGTCCACGCCACCGGTGAGCGGAACTGCACGAACGGAGCACGGCGCACCGCTCGCGGCATCGGCGCGCCAGTGCGCCCACCGGCCGTCTGGGTGAACCGCGCCCAGCCCGGCCCGACCTCGATGGCGGGGCGCAGGTCGGGCATGGCGACGGCGGCGACGGCGATGTCGCCACCGAGGCGCAGGTTGGTGACCCCGATGTGGCCGCACCCGTCCTGGGCGGCCTCGACGACCTCGCCGTCATCGGAGAACTCCACCCACGCGTGGAGGTGGTTGGCGAACCGGAAGCGATCGGCGGCGTTGAGCTCGTCCAGCTTGGCGATGACGTCGGCGCCCAGCGCGTCCGGCGGCGCGCTGTCGTAGTGCGAGACGCCGAGGGTGAACCCTCCCTTCATCGGCCCCGAGACGGCCTCGGACGGGATCCACGAGATGGTGCTGGTGGAACCTTCGACGCGCATGGTGACCTCCTGTCGACCGTCGACCCACGATGTCTCACCGATGATGCGCGAGTGCCGGGCTCGCCCACCAGGTGAGTGGCAGGCGCATCGTGGTGGGGTCAGCAACACCACCGCGACGCCGGCCTGTGCCCTGACATCGGGCGGTGAAGTCTGCTTGGCTGGCACCCGTGGGCGCGATCACTGTCTTCCTCGCTGACGACAGCGTCATCATTCGCGAAGGCGTGCGGGCGATGCTCAAGCGCGACGTCGACGTCGAAGTCGTCGGCGTCGCCGAGGACTACGACGGGCTGGTCGCCGGTGCGGCCGAGGCTCATCCCGACGTGGTCGTCAGCGACATCCGCATGCCACCGAACTTCCAGCGAGAGGGGATCGATGCGGCAAAGGAGATCCGCAAGATCCACCCCGGCACGGGCATCGTGATCCTCAGCCAGTACGACGACCCCGACTACGCCGTCTCGCTGCTCTCGGAGGGCTCCTCCGGCTACGCCTACCTGCTCAAGGACCGCATCGCCGAAGGCGACCAACTCGCCCGGGCGATCCGCGAGGTCGCCACTGGCGGCTCGATGCTCGACCCGGCGATCGTCACCGCGTTGATGAACCCGATGCGGCGCACCGGCGGGCTCACCCCGGAGGACGACGAGCTGCTCAGCCAGATCGCCGCGGGTCGCCCCATCAAGGCCATCGCTGCGACGCGGCGGACCACGCCGGGCGCCGTCGAGGCGGATGTCGAGCGGCTGTTCGTCAACCTCGCGGCCGGCGTCTCCGCCGGTGAGGCGGGTGCGCTCGACCGCCTCCGCCGCCTGCACGAAGCCATCGTCGAGCGCGAGGAGCAGGGCGAGACGCTCAGCCGCATGTTGCCGACCGGGGTGGCCGATGCGCTGCTCGCCAGCGGTCGCGGGATCGGCGAGACCGAGCGCCTCGACGTGACGGTGCTGATGAGCGACATCCGCGGCTACACCTCGATCGCCGAGCACGCCGATCCAGCCGTACTGGCGCAGCAGCTCAACCGTCACCGGGCCGAGATGAACGGGGCCATCCTCGGCGCCGGTGGCACGGTCATGCAGTACGTGGGCGATGCCGTGATGGCCGTGTTCGGGGCGCCCGTCGCGACGCACGACCACGCCGACCGGGCGCTCGAGGCGGCGGCAGCCATGCACATGGCCCAAGACGCCGTCAACGAGGAGTGGGAGTCCGAGGGACGACCGCCGTTCGGCCTCGGCATCGGGCTGAGCACGGGGACAGTGGCGGCGGCGTTGCTCGGCAGTGAGGAACGGGTCGAGTACACCGTCGTCGGCGACGCCGTGAACCTGTGCCAGCGCCTGCAGCAGTTCGCCAGCCCGGGGCAGATCGTGCTCGGCGACGCCACGTTCGACCGGCTGAAGACCCCGCCGGACGACGCCGAACGCATGGAGCCGCAACTGGTCAAGGGCCGCGACACCCCGGTCGTCGCCTATCGCCTCGCTGCCGCCACCACCGAAGGAGCGTTGACGTGAGCGAGCGGGCCTCCGTGGATGACCGTCCAACGAACTGAAGGAGCACTGATGAGCGAGCAAGTCTTCGAGCGAGCGAACCATCGTCACGATGCCTTCTTCGTCGCCGGCTTCGCGGCGACAGGCTCAGCGGTGCTCGCCCGAGTCGCAACCGCCTGACCCGTCCAACGAACTGAAGGAGCACTGATGAGCCTCATCGTCGAGACAGACCCGGCTGCCACCAGTCCCGCCGCGGGGACCCCGCCGACGGCCGACCCGGCCGTCGAGGTGCGCGCCGTGTACCGCACGTTCGAGAAGGACACCGCGCCCGTGCGGGCGCTGCGCGGCGCCGACCTCGTCGTGCCACGGGGCGACTTCGTGGCCGTCATGGGTCCGTCGGGCTGCGGCAAGTCGACACTGCTCAACGTCATCGCAGGGCTCGACCTGCCGGACGAGGGCGAGGTCGTCATCGCCGGCGAGTCGCTGGCGGGGATGGACGAGAACCGCCTGGCGATCATGCGCCGCAAGCACGTCGGCATCGTGTTCCAGTTCTTCAACCTGCTCGAAGGCATGACCGTCCTGGAGAACGTCGTGATGCCCGCCGTCATCGCCGGGCGCAAGCGCAAAGCGGCGGAGGCGCGGGCCCGCAACCTGCTCGACCTGCTCGGCATCGGTGACAAGGCCAAGCAGGCGCCGGGCGTGCTGTCGGGAGGCCAGCGACAGCGCTTGGCCATCGCCAGGGCGCTGGCCAACGAACCGACGCTCGTGCTCGCCGACGAGCCAACCGGTGCCCTCGACAGCGAGGGCGGCGAAGAGGTCCTGGAGCTGTTCCGCCGCCTGCACCAGGGCGGCCAGACGATCCTCCTCGTGACCCACGATCAGCCGGTCGCCGATGCGGCGGCCCGCATCGTGCGGATGAAGGACGGGCGAGTCGTCGACGACGGGCTCACGAGCGGGGCTCACGAGCGAAGCGAGTGAGCAAACAACATCTGGGCGTGAGCAGGTGAAACGTGATCTGGGCGCGTTGCGTCTCAGTTGGTGAGACGATCCGCGCCCAGAGGCGCCGTCCGGTCCGATGGGCAACATGACCGCGGTCGGGCTGTGGACGGCGGCGGAGTGGCGGCGGCGCTGGCCGATGCTGGTCGCCCTCGCCGTGATGGTCGCCGTCGCCGGCGGGGTGGCGACGGCGCTCGCCGCGGGTGCGCGAAGGGCCGACACGGCGTTCGCACGGTTCGAGGTCGCGACGGGTGCGCCGAACCTGCTGGCGGCGATGCCCCTCAGCCCGGACCTGCTCACCGGCGGCGTGCCGGCCGAGGTGATCGACGACCTGGCGGGCATCGACGGGGTCGAGGGCGTGCAGACCGAGTCGTGGTGGGCGATCGCCCTGTACCCCGAGCTCGACCCGCCGGGCGTCGTCACGGCGTTCGCCATCGCGCCGTCGGCGACGAGGGGCCGCATCGACGAGGCGATCGCGGTCGACGGAGTGGCCCCTGGCCTCGACCAGCCGAACGCGGTGACCGCCAACGAGGGTGCGGTGACGCAGCTCGGAATCGGAGTCGGCAGCCGGATGAGCTTCCAGACGGCGTCGCCGGCGCGCCTGGAGGAGTGGGCGTCGAACGACGGCGTCTTCGGATCGGCGGACGCTTTGGACGGGCCAACGATCCAGGTCGAGATCGTCGCGATCACCCGCTCGGACGACGACCTGGGCCAAGAGGGGTTCCCCGTCATCTCGTTCAGCGAGGGGTTCGCCCGCGCCCACGCCGCCGAGATCGCGCACGTCGAGCCGGCGTTTTACCTGCGGGTCGATCCGGATCGTTTCGACGAGATCGCCGGTGAGGTGTCCACCGTGCTCGCACCGTTCGGCGCCGACGTGTCGCCGGCGCCCAACCTTGGCGACACGATCCGCCCGAGCATCCGCGTCGAGGTGACGACGCTGTGGATCGCGATGGCGATCGCGGCAGGTGCTGGCGTGCTGGTGATCGCCCAGGCGACCGGCCGCCAGGCGGCGTCGATCGATCCCGATCGTCGCGTGCTGGTCGCGCTCGGGATGAGCAGGAGCCAGCTCGATGCCGGCACCGTGGCGAACCTCGCGCCGGGCGTGCTGGCCGGCGCGCTCGCCGTGCCGCTGGTGGCCTGGTCCCTCAGTGGCTGGTTCCCGCGCGGCACGGCCCGACTCGCCGAACCCGATCCAGGTCTGCGCTTGGACCTGGTCGCCGTCGGGATCGGTCTCGTAGCCACGGCGCTGGTGGTGGTCACCACCGTGCTCGTGCAGTCCGCCGTCGGGCGGGCACCGAAGGTGGCCCGTCCGAGTCGTGACCGCCTCGCCGGGTGGATGCTCGGCCGTCCGGCGCTCTCGCTCGGCGCCTCGTTCGCCGGTGACCCGGCCGGCGTGGGTCGGCGATCACGGACGCTCGCCGGGGCGACGGCCGCCGGCATCGCACTCGGCGTCGGGGCGCTCGTCACCGTGGCGACGATGGACGCGTCGCGTGACCACCTCGATCAGACCCCGCACCTCTACGGCGCACCGGCCGACCTCGTCTATGCCAGCAACGGCAGCTTCGGCATCGCCGCCCTCGCCGACGGCGCCCTGGCCACACCCGGTGTCACGGCGCTAACCCGCAGCGTCGGGATCAACGAGGACGAGATGCAGGCGACAGGACCGGGCGGGCCGGCGAACATCGAACCGCAGGCCTTCGAGACCGACCGCGGTGGCGCGCTGCCGCCGGTCGCCGAGGGCAGGCTGCCGCAAGGCCCGGACGAGGTCGCGCTCGGAGCGGCGACCGCCGCCTCGCTCGGCGTGTCCATCGGCGACACGGTGGTCGTGAAGACCGATGACGGCGGCGAGCTGGCACTGCAGGTCAGCGGGCGGGTGGTGTCGTGGGCGGACGACGACCCAGAACACGCCTTCGTCGTGCAGCCGGACACCCTGGTCGCCCTGCTCTGCCCAGGGGCATCACTCGATGATTGCCGGGTGGAGAACACGCTCTTCGCCTCGGCCGAGACGCCAGCCGCCCGCTCGACGCTGCTCGATCTCGGCTTCGAGGAGATCTCCGCTCCGGCCAACGTCGACCGGCTGCGGGAGGTGGGGCCGATCCCGTGGTACCTGGCTGGGTTCCTCGCACTCCTCGGCGCCGCCGGGCTGCTGCACGGCGCCGTCACGACGCTGCGTCGACGCCGGCGCGACCTGGCCATCGCCAGAGCGCTCGGTCTCCCCGCCCGGCGGGCGGCCGCTGCGCTGACGTGGCAGGCCGCGATGACGGCGATCATCGGAGGCGCCGTTGGAGTGGTGCTCGGCGCGCTCGCGGGCCGTGGCTGTGGCGGATCATCGCCAGCAGCCTCGGCGTCATCGTCGAGCCGAGGTTCCCGCTCCTCACGGTCGCCGGCATCCTCGGTGCGCTCGTGACCGCCGTGTTGATCTCGCTCGGACCGCGCTGGCGGGCCGGCCGCCTTTCCGCGGCCGAAGGCTTGCGAGCGGAGTGAGTGAGCGGAGCGTGCGAAGAATGACGGTGCTCTGATGCTCGCCTCGTGGCTGTGGGCGAGCGCTGACGTGCGGCGGCGGTGGCCGTCGCTGGTGGTGCTCGCCGTGCTGGTGGCCATCCCCGTCGGTGCCGTGCTGGCCCTCGTCGCCGGGGCTCGCCGCGCCGACACGTCGGTCGACCGCTTCGCCGAGGTGACGCAGTTGGCGGACGTGGTGGTCTTCACAGAGGCCGACCCGCAGCCCCTCATCGACGAGTTGCGCGCCGACCAGCGGGTCAGCTCGATCGAGCAATCGAGGACGGTCGGCGCCGTGGCGGAGCCGATGGAGTTCGGACAGTTCGGGTTCTCGCTGATCGGGGCGGACGACACGTCGCCCGGCGGACTGGGCCGGCCGCTGCTCATCGCCGGTCGCTACCCGAGGGCCGGCAGCACGGACGAGATCCTCGTCAACGAGCGATCTGCGCAGGCGTTCGGCTTCGAGGTGGGACAGCGCGTCACGATCTCCGGCGTCGCTGAGACGGTGTCGTTCGAGACGTTTCAGCTCGGGCAGGCCGAGATCGTTGGCATCGTCCGGTTGTCGCTCGACCTGGTCGACGACCCGTCATCGGAGGCGTTCGCCATCGCCGGCCCATCCTTCCTCGATGGACGCTGGCGGGAGGCGGCCGCGATCGGTTCGATCCTGTGGGTGCGACTGAACGATCGAGGTGACGATCCGACGGTGATCTCCGAGCTCTCGCAGCGCGTCGTGCGGGGAGACGTCCTGTCGACGGCCGGGTTGCTCGGCAGCGCCCAACGCGCCGCGGACCTGCAACATCGGGGCCTCCTCGTGGCGGCCGCCGTCGTCGGGATCACCGGCCTCGTCGCCGTCGCCCAGGGCATCGGCCGTCACCTGGCACCCCGGCGCGAGGACAGCGATGCGTTGGCCGCGATGGGGCTGACGCCGAAGGAGCGCTCCCGCGCCGCGCTGCTCTCGGTGGCTCCGGCACTGCTCGGCGGCGCGCTGCTTGGCGTCGCCGTCGCCGTGGCCTGCTCGCCGTTGCTCCCGTTCGGCCTCGCGCGGCGTGCCGATCCGGACGTCGGACTGCACGCCGATTGGCGGGTTTTGTCCGTGGGCTCGGTGGTGGCCATCTGCTCCTGCGCAGTGGTCACGATCGTCGCCAGCCGTCGCCTCGGTCGCGCCGGTCGCCGCAACGCCGGCACGCGAGCGTCGTTGATGGCCCGGCTCTCCGAGCGTTGGGGCCTCCGACCGGTCCCGTCGGCGGGCACCCAGCTGGCGATGTCCAGCGGATATGGACGGGCCAGGCTCCCCGTCGTCCCGACGCTCCTCGTCCTCGTCGCTACCGCAGCGACTGCGACTGCGGCGCTGGTCGTGCGGTCCAGCCTGGATGGTCTGGCTGCAGCACCCGAGCGCTTCGGTCAACCGTGGGCACTGCTCGTCGCCAACCGAGAAGGGGCGATCGAGCTGACCGCCGATCCTCGAGTGGCCGGCGTGGAGATCGCTCACACGGGCGAGATCAACGTCGTCGGCGATGACGGCCTGGTGAGGCAGATCGCCACCGTCGGCATCGCAGGCGCCGGTGGACCCGCGTGGTTGGCCGTGTTGGACGGGCGGGCCCCGGGTGGTCCAGGTGAGATCGCCGTCGGCACGACGACGATGCGCAACCTCGGCCTGTCCATTGGCGATAGCACCACGGTCAGCGGCCCATGCGGTGAGCGGGGGGCGCGGGTCGTCGGGCGGGCGATCGTTCCGCTGTTCATCTCGGACGATCCCGACGAGGGCTCGGTCGTGCCGCTGGCGACGTTCGACGATCTGTGCGCGGACCAGCTGACCGCCGAGATCGACGAGAACGAGGGCCTTGCTGTCCGCCTGCGGGACCCCGACGACGCGGCGGCGTTGATCGAAGAACAGATGGCTGCGGAACGCTTCGCTCAACCCCTCGGTGCGACGCCCAGCTCGGTGACCACCTTGGCGGAGCTCCGGGACGTGCCGGTGATCGTCGTCGCAACGATCGGCCTGCTCGGGTTGTTCGCAGCCGGGCATGCGCTGCTGCTGGCGGTGCGGAGACGCCAGCGCGATCTGGCGGTACTCCGGGCGCTGGGCATGCGACCGGGTGACATCGGCCGTGTCGTTGGGTGGCAGGCGGTGACGATGACGATCGTGGCCGTCGTCATCGGCATCCCCGCCGGGCTGGTGCTCGGCCGGCTGGTGTGGACGGCGATCGCGCAGTCCTCGAACGTGATCGTGCGCATCGACGTCGAGCCGCTGCAGCTCGTCGCCGTGGGCGGGGTGACGCTGGTCGTGCTGATCGCCCTGGCGATCTGGCCGTCCCGCCGGGCGGCCCGCCTGAAGACGTCCGACGTCCTCCGGACCGAGTGATCGGGTCACGAGCGCAGCGAGTGAGCAAAGAACATCTGGGCGCGGATGGATCTCCCGTGCTCGCTTCGCTCGCCCGGACTAGCGATGAGTGGCGCTATGGCGCAGATCGCTCATCGCGCTCATCGCGCTCGGCGTGGCTGCCGGTGCGGACGAGGTGGCGCAGCTGCTGGGGTGAACAGCGCGTGACGACGGTCGGTACCGCCGCCCGTGCCGTCGCCGAACGTGGCAGGCCGTAGAGCGGGGCGAGCTCGCCGAACCAGAGCCCCGGGCCGGCGTCGACGACGATCTCCTCGGACCCGTCGACCAGCTGGCGGACCAGCTCGATGCGCCCCGACTCGACGACGTAGGCCACGTCGCCCGGCTCGCCCTCCCGGAACAGGATCTCTCCGGCACTCAGCTCGACCAACTGCGGCGCGACCTCCGTCGCGCGGGCGACGGACAGTTCCACGACCCGATCGGCGATCGGCAGCATCCGTTCGTCGTGGGTGGCGACTACCACGACCCGCCCGGGCTGGGCGGTCGCCCGCAGCACCTTCAGCACGCGCTGCACGTGGTCGGCATCGAGGTGGGCCGTCGGTTCGTCGGCCAGCAGGAGCGGCGGATCGAGGGCCAGCGCCCTGGCGATGGCGACGCGCTGCTGCTGCCCGCCGGACAGGTCGGCGGGTCGATGGTCGAGGCGCTCACCGAGACCGAGCTCGGTGAGCAACTCGGTCGCCCTCCGTTTGGCGGCCCGCCCGCCGTGGCCGGCGTTCCACATCGGAACGGCCACGTTGTCGACCGCGTGCAACGCCGGCAGCAGGTTGAAGGCCTGGAACACGATGCCGACCCCGTGGCGGCGGTACTCGTCGCGCGCCCGCCCGGAAAGCCCGGTCACCTCGACGTCACCCACCGTGATCGTCCCGTCCGCCGGCGTGAGGAGCGCGGCAAGCGCCGAGAGCAATGTCGTCTTGCCGCACCCGCTGGCTCCCACCAGGAGGACCAGCTCGCCGTCGTCGACGTCGAGGTCGAGCCCGTCGATTGGCCGGACGACGTAGCCCGCCCGCTCGTACTCGAGCGTGATGCCACGCAGCGAGAGGGCGGGCATGGCGGGCTCCCGTCAGCTCGCAAAGGCCAGCGCCGGGTCGACGCGGGTCGTCTTGCGCAGCCCGATGAGGCTGGCGACCAGCCCGACGACGACACCGACGATGACCAGCGTGACGTACGCGCTGATCGGGATCTCGATGGCCAAGGGGAACACGGGGGCGAGCAGGAGCGCGAGCACCGCTCCGACGGCACACGCCGAGAGCGCCAGCACGAAGCCCTGCAGGGCGAGCCCGCCGAACAGCGACCGGTTGGTCACACCCATCGCCTTGCTCGTGGCGAGATCGGTCGACCGCTCGGTGACCGACAGGTAGAGCATCGACGCGACGACGCCGCCGGCCATGACCCACAACAGGGCGCTGATGATGGCGATGGTCTGGGTGCCTGTCTTCATCGGCCGCTCCAGGTCGCGGATGGCATCGCCGGGCGAGAAGATCGCCAAGCCGGGCGGCGGAGCGGACAGCGCTCCGTCGACAGCGATCGCCGTTGCCACCTGTTGCCCGCGGAGGAACACCTGTTGCACATCCTCCAACCGGGCGAACACGGTCGGCTGCCCGAAGTAGTACGCGGTGCCGGTGGACGTGCCGACGATGGTGGCATCCTGACCGGCCAGGCTGATCGTGTCGCCGAAACCGAACGGCAACTCCTCGTCGACCAGCACCTCGCCGGCTGCGGTCGGCAGCCGGCCACTGGCCGGCACCGGCCATCCGGTGCCGTCGGCGGCAAGTCCGAGCACGTTGACGTTGCGGTCGTCGAGCACCTCGCCGGCCTGGATGAACGGCGACGCCGCCGTGACGGCGGGGTCGGCCAGCAGCTCATCGGCGGTCGACATCGGCAGCAGGCGTGTCGTGCTGAACGGCCCTGTTCCTCCGTCGGCCACGAGGAACGCGTCGGCGTCGAAGAGGCCGACGATGCGGTCGCTCTCTTTCTGAAGGTGCTCCATGGTGCCGGCGAGGAGGAGGGCGAGCGCGAACGCGATGGACGTGGCCAGCACGGACGCGATGAAACGACGGCGCCGGAACAGCAAGTCCTTCAGCGCGACACGCCACACGCAGCAAGTGCTACACCCCCACCGCCCTGGGCGACAGCGTGCGGGCCCTCCAAGCTTGGTGTGGACAGCACGCCCGGCCGGGCCATGGTGGCGCGCTGGGCGGACGACGGCGATCGTGGTGTACTGTTGCCGTGGCGGCGGTGTGGCTGTGGGCCCGCTCGGACTGGCACCGGCGGTGGGGGTCCTTGGCGCTGCTCGCCGCTCTCATCACGATCTCTGGTGGCGTGACCATCGCCGCGGTGGCGGGCGCCCGGCGCGCCGACAGTGCGTTCGCCAGGTTCGTCGACCGGACCGGCGACCCAGAGCTGACGGCGGGTGCCATCGACAACCCGGAATCGTGGGCCCGCGGTCAACTGCAGCGGGACGCGCCGGCGTTCGGCGCGGCCGTCGCATTGGACGGGGTGACCCACGGCGAACGCCTCGCTGCGTTCGCCGTCGCCGCCGGCGAGTCGCCCAGCTTCTTCAGCCTTGCCCTCGTCGAGGAGGGTGGTCAACCCGACCGCCCCTTCCTCGTCGAGGGTCGCGTCTTCGACTACGACGACCCGACCGAAGTGATGGTCAACGAGGCGGCCGCGCAGCTTCACGCTGTGGGCGCCGGCGACGAGTTGGTGTTGCGCTCGGTCGGCTGGGACCGTGTCGACGAGTACCTCGAACGGGCAGGCCAGTTCGTCGAGCCCGACGGCCCGCAGCTCACCGTCACGGTGACCGGCGTCAACCGGGACGCCTTCGACATCGCCCAGCAGGACGACCCGTTCGTCCTGCTCTCCCCGGCGTTCGCTCGCGAGTACGCCGACCAGATCGTCAACTGCCCGTGCATCGACCTGTTCGATGTCGAGGCAGGACGTGACGACGAGGTGCTCTCCGGCCTCGAGCCCGTCTACGGACCGCTGGGCTACCAGGTCGGCCGAGAAGAAGACGGCCGTCTTCCGGAGCAGATCGCCAAGGGCATCGACGTCGAGGTCAACGCGCTGCTGCTGCTCGCCGCGGCAACCGGCGTCGCAGGGTTGATCGTCGTCGCCCAAGGGATGACTCGGCAGGCCGCCGATGGCGGCGCCGAGCGCCAGACGGGTGCCGCGCTCGGCGCGTCGGTCGGGCAACTCACGGCCGCCGGGGCCTTGGCGATGGCGCCGGCGGTGATCGCCGGCGCGGTCGGCGCGGTCGTACTCGCCGTCGGCCTCAGCCCGTTGACGCCGCGTGGCCTGGCCCGCAGGGCAGAGGTCGATCCGGGGGTGTGGATCGACCCGCTGGCGATCGGTCTGGGCATCGTCGGAATTGCGGGGGTGGGCGCCGTGCTGCTGCTGGCCGTCGCTCGCCGTTCCGCGCGCAGGCCGCGCGCAGAGCAGCCGCACCTCCTGACGCTACCCGCCGGGCTCGGGCCAGCCGGCCTGCTCGGTGTGGCGTTCGCCGTCCGCCCGGGACGGCGCGGTCGGGCGGCGACCAGTGCTGCGCTCGTGGCGACGGCGATCGGTGTGGCCGGCGTGCTCAGCGTGTGGACGTTCGAGGCGGGCCGCAACCAGCTGCTCAATGACGGTCGGCTGTACGGCGCCGATGCCGACCTGTTCTGGCAAGGGCCCGTCGAGGAGGTGGACGCGACGGTGATGGCGGCGGAGGAGACAGTCGGCGTCGAGGCGGTCGCCGTGCGCCAGCGGTTGGACGCCGAGCTGGACCTGGTCGGGTCGGACGGTTCCTCGGGCGGCGCGTTCGCCGGGGCCTTCGACCCCCGCCGCGGTTCGGCCGGCCCGGTGATCGTCGAGGGACGGGCCGCCAGCAGTCCCGGAGAGGTGGCGCTGGGGCGCCAGCGGCTTGTCGAACTCGGCGCCGCGGTTGGTGACGGTGTCGAGGTCAGCTCGACGAGTGGGAGCGTCATGTTGACCATCGTCGGGGAGGTCATCGTGTGGGAGACCGACGAGGTCGATCGCGGCGTCGAGCTGACACCGGACGGGTTGTCTGCGCTCGCCTCCGCCGTGTGCGGTTCGGAATGCACGCCGGAGGCCAACGTCGTGGTGGCGCGGTCGGCCGATGGCGAGGCCGGGGCACCGGCCCGGGGCCAGCTCGTGGCGCTCGGGTTCGCGCCAGTCCCGCTGCCGTCGGAGCTGGACAACCTGGAGCAGGCCGGCTCGCTGCCGTGGTTGTTGGCTGGCTTCCTCGGCTTGCTGGGGGTGGCGGGGCTGCTCCACGCCCTGGTCACCGTGCTGCGCCGCCGACGGCGGGACGTCGTGATCGCGCGGGCGCTCGGGTTGTCGGCTGGCGGGGCGCGGGCGACGACGAGGTGGTCGGCGTTGACGTTGGTGGCGATCGGGGTGGCCGTCGGAGTGCCGGTCGGCGTGGTCGTCGGCCGGCTCGTGTGGGCTGCGACGGCGCGCCAACTGGGGGTCGTGATCGAGCAGGCACTGCCATGGTGGGCGCCCGTCGTCGTCGCCGCCAGCGCCGTCGCCGTGACCCTGGCCCTGGCCGAGCTGCCCGCCCGCCGCGCCGCCACCACGCACCCCGCCGAATCCCTCCGCAGCGAGTAGGCGGGCGGGCGAAGC
>JBPCJW010000047.1:0-36605 GCA_051004915.1 Ilumatobacteraceae bacterium | reverse complement strand
CCGCGCATCGACGGTGTGAGGTTCAGGCGCCGAGCATCCGCTCGACCTCGCGCAGGGCGCCAGGCCATTCGTCGATCGGGTGCTGGTCGGCGGGACCATCGGAACGGCACCAGACGACGATGCCGCCGGTGACCGGTTCGGCGAGCAGCCGACCAAGGGCGACTCCGTACGCGGCGAGCTGCGTGCGATAGCGATCCGCCCGCGCCCCGCGATCGGCGACCCCTCGCCACTGGTCGGTCTTGTAGTCGACGATCAGCAGGCCTTCGTCGGAGCGCACCAGCAGGTCGACATACCCCTCGAGGACCGTGGTCCCGAGCTGGGCGACGACGAACAGTTCACGCCAGTGCTCGGCCCCGGCCGCCGCGGCCATGACGATCGGCGCGCCGAGCGCCGAGCGGCACAGCGCGGCGACGCGCTCCTCGAACCCGAAGATGCCCTCGGCGGCACACTGCGCGGCCGTGAGTCGTTCGACATCCGTTCCCGCCACGAGATCGACGTCTTGCAGCACAGCGTGGACCGCCCGCCCGACCGCCGTCCCGTAGCGCCCTCGCTGCCACGGCGGCAGGTCGAGATCGACGCCGTCCTTGATCAACCCTGGGTCCTGCCACGGGCGCTCGTCGACCGTGTCGCTCGTGACCGTGCCGCTCGTGACCGTGTCGCTCGTGACCGTGTCGCTCGTGACCGTGTCGCTGGTGATCTGGGAGTGGGCGAGCTGGGTGGCCGACGTCGTGGAGCGGACCGATGCAGCCGCCAGCGCTCGCTCCCGCTCGGCCTCCCACTCCGCTCGATCCGCCCACGGCAGGGTGAGCGGCTCAGCGACGGGCCGCATCGGTGTGACCGGCTCGGTCAGCTCGGCGGCGACGGCGCCGTGACCGGTGGCGCCGGCTGCGGCGAGCACGGTGGCGCTCGTCGCTCGCACCGTGCCGGTGGCGATCTTCGCCGGCTGGCGGTGCAGTGACACCACCAGGTGATCGACGGCGCGGGTGCACGCCACGTACAGCAGGCGGCGCCGCTCGGCATCGCCCATCTGCTCGTCCAGCGGACGGAAGTCCTCGAACAGGTCGTTGTCCTTCTGGGCCAAGGTCCAGCCACCGGTCGGAGGCCAGACCACCGACATCGACCGCGTGCCCTGCATGCGTGTGGTCAAGCCGGACACGACGGTGATCGGGAACTCGAGCCCCTTGGCGGCGTGCACGGTCATGATCCGCACGGCGTCGTGATCGTGTTCGGGCAGGACCGTGTCGCCGGCCCGTCCATTGGCCGCCTGGTAGGCGGCCCACCGCAGGTACCGCCGCAGCCCGCGGCCGCCGGCGTCGGTCCAGGCGCAGGCCTGGTCGACGAGGTAGCGGATCCGCCGCCACACGTCGCGAGCGTCGGGGCCGGCGAGCGCTGTCTCCAACACCCGTCGGCGCTCGACGAGCCCGTCGATCAGCTCAGCCGGATCGCACCTCCCGACCGCTCTGGCCATCTCCCGGACGTCGGTGATGGCCAGCGCGACAGGGCCTCCGTCCTCGAGTCCCTGCGGCGGTGGCGCGAACACGTTCCAGCTTCCGCCGGCCTGCCGCCACTCGTAGAGCTCCACGTCACTGCAGCCGTACAGCGGCGAGCGCAGACCGGTGATCAAGGAGAGCTCGTCAGTGGGATCTGCCGCTGCCCGCAGCACGGCCATCAGGTCGCGCACCTCGGGCGCCACGTAGACATCCGTCGAGCCCTCGGCGCGGTAGGCGATGCCGACACGTGACAAGGCGGCCTGCAGCATCGGCAGCGAAGTACGCGCCGGCAGCAGGATGGTGATGTCACCGGCGAGGCACGGACGCAGCCCGCCATGTCCGTCGGCGACCGGCCAGTGCTCGTGCAGGGCAGCGCCGACTGCGGCGGCGACCGACGCCGCTTCCCGCTCGCGCAGCTCCTTGGCGGAGAGGTCGTCGTCGAGGTGCTCGTCGACGCCGAGCACCGTGACCCGGCCGTGGTCGGCCGACCCCTGTCGGCACACGTCGAGCGGTTGGTAGTGGGGCTGGACGCCCGGAGCCGGCTGGATGACCTCTGCGAACACCCCGTTGACCCACTCGATGACGGCGCGGGTGGAACGAAAGTTGGCCGTCAGCGACTCACGCCCGTCCGCCAGCCGCGCGCTGGCGGCGAGGTAGTTGGCGATGTCGGCTCGGCGGAACCGGTAGATCGACTGCTTCGGATCGCCGACGACGAACAGGCGGCCGGGTTCGGGGACGAGGGCGCCGGCATCAGCGCCCTGACCTGCCGGCGGTGCCGTGAGCCGGACGGCGATGTCGAGCTGGATCGGATCGGTGTCCTGGAACTCGTCGAGCAGGATGTGGCGCAGGCGAGCGTGGAGCGTCCGGCGGACCGCTTCGTCGCCGGCCAGCAGTCGGCGGGTCAGCACGAGGAGGTCGTGGAACTCGAGCGTCCCGGCGGCGGCCCTGGCCCGGGCGGCGTCGAGCACGAAGGCTCCAGCGACGGCGCCGGCGAGCGCCTGCTGATACCGGCGCCACGCATCCATCTGGGCGTTGACATCCGCGAGGATCGCCGCCTCTGCGTCACGCAGCTCGTCAAGGGCGGACGCGCCGAACGCCCTCCACTTCGTCTTGTCGCCGCACCGCGCCGGGTTGCGGATCGCCGTGCAGATGTCGTCCAGCCCGTTCAGGGTGGTGGCGATGTCGAGGCCGCCGGCCAGGTGCTCGACGGCGGCGCCGAGCGCCGCTGTCGACGTCGCCTGCCGATCGCCGTGGGGCACCGGAGTCGCGGCAACGTCGCGCACGTGCGCCAACCAGTCAAGGTCGACGCGGGCAGGGCGCGACGGCAGATGCAGGTCGACCCGAGCTTCGACGAGGTCCCAGTTCGCCTGGAAGTCATCGATGATGCGACGCAGGCCATCGGTCCCCTTGAACTTGTTCCAGTGCAGCAGTTGCACGGCTTCGGGAGCGAGCAACCCGGGCGCCACTTCGCGACGGGGGTCGTCGAGGAGCTCGTCGAGCAGGTCCTCCCAGCGCTCGTCCACTGCGAGTCGGCTCTCCAGCTCGTCGAGCACGACGAACCCGGGCGGCAACTCGGCCTCGACCGGGAACTCGAACAGCAGGCGACGCGCGAACGCGTGGAGCGTGCCGATCGGGGCCCGGTCGAGGGCGTCGACGGCGGCCCCGTGGCCGGCCGCGGCGAGCCGCTGGCGCAGACGGCTGCGTAGTTCACTGGCCGCTTTCTCCGAGAACGTGATGGCGGCGATCGACTCGATCGGGACACCGTCACCGACGAGCGTGACGACCCGATCGACGAGGGCCGTGGTCTTCCCTGCACCTGCTCCGGCTTCGACGAACAGGGTCGTGGACGTGTCTTCGCGAATCCGTCGGCGCGCGGCGGCGTCAGGCGGCTCGACGGTCGACGAATCGGCGATGCCCGGGTCTGCGATCGAGGGGTCGCTGAACGGGCCGTCGAGCTGCAGCGCGAGTTGCGCCGTCATGACGCTGCCCGGCCGACGTCCACCGCGCCGTCGCAAGGATCGTGTGGATCGTCTGGATCGGCGAACCAGCGGGCGAGGCGCGGGTCGTGTCGTTTGCGCTCCCATTGCTCCCAGCGCGTCGCAGTGCCGAGGCCATCGGGCTCGCAGAACTCGCAGGCGACCCACCTCCGCCACGCCGGCGGTTCGGGCCGCAGCGGGAAGAACCCGGATTCGATGCCATCGACGACGAGAGCGAGCGCCTCGGCGACGCACCGCTCGGTGTCCTGGTCGAACAGCATCCGCACGCGCAGGTACTCCTCGCGGTCGAAGAACGCGTACTCGGCCTCGACTGCGGCGTCGGGCTGGCCTTCGAGGACGCGCGCTGCGGCTGCGTACACGGGCAGTTGGAACATCGACGCGCCAACCGTCGGGTCGTCGGCGCAGAGCTGCTTGAACTTGTCTGCCTTGCCCGTCTTGTGATCGGTGACCACAAGTCGCCCGTCCGGGAGCCGATCGATGCGGTCGACGCGGCCGTGGAAGCTGATCGCCCGTCCGTCCGGGAGGTTGATCAAGACGGGCTCGTCGTCGCCGAACGCAGCTTCGGACGACCGGATCGAGCGGCCCGCCCACGCCGCCGCGTCGTGGGTCATCCAGGCGTCGAGCTCGGCGAGGATCGCCGTGCGATCGTTGGCCCATGACGCGGGTCGGCCGGAGCGGCCCGCAGCCTGCAGCTCGTCAGTGACCCGCTCGGCGATGCGGGCCAGGGCGCGTCGGTGCTCGTCATCCCAGCCGTGCGGGGCCGGATCGCGCAAGCGACCGGCGAGGACCTCCTGCTGGAGGCGGTCGATCGCTTCGTGCAGGGCTTGGCCACGGTCGCCAGGGGTCAGCGTTTCGATCGCCTCTGGCTCCTCGATCGGCCGGACACCGAGGAGGTAGCGGACGAAGTAGGCGTGCGGACAGTTGGCCCACAGCTCGATCTGGGTCGGCGTGACCGGTCGGGCGAACAGCGTCGCCAGGTCGGATCGTGCGTGCGAGGAGAGGTCGCCGTCGTACTCCGTGAGCCGGTCGCTGGCCCGGGCGTCACGCAGGCGGATGGCCCGCTGGAGTACGCCGTCGCTGGTCGCCAGGCGGTGTCGGCGGATGTCCGCGCCAGCGCGCACCGATGCCCACAGCTCCCTCGTGCGGTGCTCTGCCGCCGACACCGGGAACCTTGCGACGGCGAGCGCATGGGCGTGGGAATCCATCGAGCGGCGGGCAACGGTCACTGCCGCGAGCCAACGCGAGGGGTGGTGGTGGGCGGCGGCTCGGAGATCACCGCGCGGCTCGGTGACGAGCACCTCGGCGGTGGTCGCGGTGAGGGCGAGGAAGTGGCGGTGGGTCAGCTCGACCCGTTCGGCCGTGCCCACCAGCCCCGCCGCCGCTCGATCGGCCTCGCCGAGCAGCGGGTCGAGCGCCGGAGGTGGCGGGAGCAAACCGTCGGCTGCGCCGAGCACGACGACCAGATCGACGTCCAACCCGACTGCGCCGTGAAGGGCACCGAGGTGGACTCCGTCGCCGACCTTCCCGTGGCGGGCCGGCGTGACCTCCAGCTCGGCGACGAACGTGGCCCGGAAGTCGGCGCGGGTGACGGGATCTCCGATCGAGTCGAGGTGTGCCAGGCGGTCGAGCACCCGCTGGGTCTGCTCCCACGCCACTCGTTCGTCGCCCTCGAGGCGGTCCAACCCCGACCGGCCGAACCACCGCTCCAGTTGCCCGTTCGACCACGTGACCCACTCGGACCAGCGGCACCGTCGACCGGGGTCGCCGAGCGCCTCGCGCAGCTCGTCGACGAACGCACGCAGCGAGTCGATCTCGTCGACATCATGGCGATGGCGGGTGACGGCATCGGCGCGGGCCAGCGCGAGGCGCCGGTCCCAGTCGGCCTCACGCACGATGCCGGCGCGGCGGCCGATGCGCTCCCATCGGGAGGTCGGCACAGGCCGACCCTGACGGTCACGAGCTGGCACGTCGCCGAGCAGCGTGGTGAGGTTGCTCCGGCGCAACCCTCGCCGGTCGAGCTCGAGCAGGTCGGCGAGCACACGGGGGGCCATCCGCTCGGCCGTCTTCTTCCCTGGTCGACCGTTCCACGGGATGCAGGCGGCCTGCAGTTGGTGCTCGACCATCCGGGCGTAGGGGCGGTCTGTCGGCCACACGATCGCCATGCGATCGAAGGGGATGCCCGACCTGGCGCCGCGCAGGAGCTCGCGCACGCCGAGCCGCACCTCGTCGTCGGCATCGGTCGTGGAGATCACCTGGACCGCCTGTACCACGGCCGATGCAGGTGCCGATGCGGGTGGCGGCATCACGGCGCCGAGCTCGGCGACCAGCCGGTGGGTCGAGGCATCCGCGGACACGTCGTCCGTCAACCCGACGAGCAGCTCGACCGACGCGCGATCCGCGATCGCCTGGAGGAGCGAACGCTCGAGCGGCCGCACCCGCTCGGGGAGGTAGGCGACGACCCTTGCGAAGCGGCTTGGCAGATCGGCTCCAGCGCGCTGCGCAGCGCGGACGAGCAGATCGCCCTCGTCGTACCACTCGGTGGCGAGTCGAGCGGCGACTGCGGCGACCACTCGCGCCGGTTCGGCGCCGCGCCGCGTCCTGGCCAGTGCCTGGACGGCGCCGGGGCCGGCGACGCGCAGTTCGCGGTACAGGTCGCGCAGCGCGACGACGGTAGAGGGGTGACGCTGCACCGACTCGTAGCACCCGGGACGTTCGGCGAGGACCTGCTTCACCGCGAGATCGACGACGGGCGTCGAGACCGGTCGCCGCCCCTCGGCGCGCAGCGCCGGCGCACCGAGCAGCTCGGCGACCCGGAACGTGGTGAGCACTTCGACGGCGCACGCGCCGCCGCGCCGGCCGAGGGCCCGGCGCGCCATGACCCCGACGGTGTTCGTGGGCACGACGATCGCGACCGGGGCCAGCGGGTCGCCGCCTTTCGCCGCTCGGACGGCCGCCGCCAGCGCGTCGAGCGCGGCGGCGCCGTGGGCAGTGGCGGCGACGTGGATCGGCACTCGGTCGAGCGTACGGAAGGGGTGTCACGAGTCGGATCGGGACGTGCACGAATTGGCGGACGACTTCGCGCGCTCGATTGCTGGGTCGGTCGAAGAGCGCTCTTGAAAGTGGGGGGTGGTCCGATCAGCGCGACGCGACCAGGCCGATCTGGGCGCGGATCGTCTCATCGACGCTTCTGGGCGCGTTTCGTCGCAGATCTGCGACGATTCGCGCCCAGATTCCGATGTGCAACGTTTCGCGCCCAGATCAGCCGGGTCGCGTCACGCTCATCGGGGACGCTTCACCTCAAGAGCTCTTTGACCGACCAGCGCCAACGAACGGCGAACCAATCCTGACGAGTCGGATCAGGCGCCGACGCTGGGCTCGGCGGCGGCGCGCTGGGCGGCTGCGCCCCGCCGGCGCAGGTCGCTGACGGCATGCTCCAGCCCCTCGGGATCCTGGTACAGCGACGTGCCGGCGACCAGCACGTTGGCCCCTGCCGTGACGGCGCCCGCCACCGTGTCGGGTCCGATGCCCCCGTCCACCTCGATGTGCACGGTCTCGGATCGGCCAGTGGATGCGAGCAGGCGGGCGAGCTCGGCGATCTTCGGTTCCATCGACGGCAGGTACGCCTGCCCGCCGAACCCGGGGTCGACGGTCATCACCAGGATGAGGTCGACGAGGTCCAGGACGTTGGCGACCATGCTCGGCGGCGACGACGGGATGAGGGCGACCGCTGCCGACGCGCCGAGTTCGTCGCGAATCATGCCCAGGGTGCGATGCAGTTGGACCGTGGACTCGGCGTGCACGATCAAGCGCTGGCACCCGGCCTCGACGAATCGGCCGGCCAACAGCTCGGGGGTGAGCGTCATCAGGTGGGCTTCGAACGGCACCGCCACACGCTCACGCGTCGCGGCGATGATGTCCGGCCCAAACGTCAGGTTGGGGACGAACTGCCCGTCCATCACGTCCCACTGGACGAGATCGACGCCCGCTTTCTCGAGTGCCGCCACCTCCTCGCCGAGCCGGGAGAAGTCCACCGGGAGGATGGACGGGGCGATCTGGATCGGTCCCGGCATCGATCGCGACCGTACCGGACTGCTGCCTGCGAATGACCAGATGGCAACCGGCCCGGCCCTAGCATCCGGCGCGATGGGCCGCTTGCTGCTGCGCCCGGACCGGTTCGTCGCCGGTGGCGACACCATCGCTCGCGACGACGGTGGCCGCGTGGTGTTCGTCCGCGGTGCGCTGCCGGGCGAGACGGTCGAAGCCGAGCTGATCACCGAGAAGCGCGACTGGGCCCGGGCGACGACGATCGCCGTCGTCGAGGCCTCGCCCGACCGCGTCACGCCACCGTGCCCATCCCGACGCGCTGGCTGCGGTGGTTGCGGCTGGCAGCACCTGACCATCGACGCGCAGCGGGCGGCGCGCGTCGAGATGGTCGCCGATGCCTTGCGCCGCACCGGAGGGGTGCGCTCGCCCGTGGTCGAGCATGGAGGTGTCGTGCCGCCCGACGGGTACCGGACGACCGTGCGCGTAGCCGGCGACGCCGACGGGCGGGTGGGGTTCCGGTCGGAGAGCTCGCACGAGGTCGTCCCGGCGCCCGAGTGCCTCGTCGCCCACCCCGTGCTGCGGGCATTGCTGCCCGAGTTGCGCCTGGACCCGGGGATCGAACCGACACTGCGCGTGTCGGCCGCCACGGGGCAGTTGGCGGCTCGGTGGGACCGTGCGATGGGCGAGGTCCACGGCCTGCCGGAGGGTGCCTCGATCGGGTCGTCGGTCGTACTCCACGAAGATGTCGGGGGCCGACGGCTGAGGGTCTCGATGGGCTCGTTCTTCCAGTCCGGCCCGGCGGCGGCCGAGCTGCTCGTCGAGACCGTGCAGCACTCCGCGCCGGAGCTCGCCGATGCGACGTTGGTCGTCGACGCCTACAGCGGCATCGGGATGTTCGGTGCCTGTGCAACGGCACCGTCATCTCGGGTCATCGCCATCGAGACCTCCCGCGTCGCGCTCGCCGACGCCCGCCACAACCTGTCCGATCGCCCTGCGCAGGTCGTGCGCGGCGAGGTCGGCGGGTGGCACGCGCCCGATGACGACCGGATCGACGTCGTGATCGCCGACCCCGCGCGCAGCGGGCTGGGCAAGCCGGGGGTGCACTCCATCGCCCGCACCAGGTCGCCCGTCCTCGTGCTCGTCAGCTGCGATGCAGCGTCATTGGCCCGCGACGTGAAACTGCTCGCAGCCGCCGGTTACGACCATGCGCACTCCGAGGTCGTCGACACCTTCCCGCACACCACCCACATCGAGGTGGTCAGCCGCTTCACGCGGCGACGGGCCGACCGATGATCGAAGCGGTGGTGGCGGCCGAGGTGACGGCCGCGCTGGCGAGCGACCGGCCCGTGGTCGCCCTCGAGTCGACGATCTTCTCGCACCTCGGCCTACCTTCGCCGGCCAACGCCGACGCGCTGATGCGGTGCACGACGGCCATCCGGTGTGCGGGGGCGACGCCGGCGATCACCGCCGTCCTCGACGGGGTGGCGCGCGTTGGCCTGGAGCTCGATGAGCACGACCGGATCCTCGGCCCAGCGCGCAAGGTTGCCGAGCGCGACATCGCTGTCGCGGTCGCGCAGCGCTGGACGGTCGGTGCGACGACGGTGTCGGCCTCGCTCGCCCTCGCCGCCGCAACGGGGATCTCGGTGTTCGCCACGGGTGGGATCGGGGGAGTCCACCGGGATGCCGCGGTGACCGGTGACCTCTCCGCCGACCTCGACGCGTTGGCCCACCACGCCGTGATCGCGGTGTGCGCCGGGGCAAAGGCGTTCCTCGACCTGCCCCGCACGCTCGAGCACCTGGAGTCGATCGGCGTACCTGTGCTCGGCTGGCGCCACGACTGGTTCCCGGCCTTCTTCGTCCGCTCGTCCGGCTTGCCCGTGCCGCACCGGGTCGAGTCGGCTGATGAGGTCGTCGCCGTGTTGGCCAACCGGACGCGACACCATCGCGGTGTGTTGCTGACGGTGCCGATCCCAGTGCCGGACGAGCTGGACGCGCCGATGCTCGACACGGCGATCGAGCACGCCCTCGCGGACGCCGCCAAGGACGGTGTCTCCGGTCCAGCGGTCACGCCGCTCGTGCTCGCCCGCATCGCCGAGGTGACCGCCGGTCGCAGCGTCGCCGCCAACCTCGCGTTGGCCGAGCACAACGCATCAGTCGCCGCCGAGGTGGCGGCCGCGATCACGCGCTGACACCACCGCCACGCGGCGGCGAGGTCCCGAGCACCTCACCGCCGCGCAGCACGGTCACCGGTCCGTCCTCGCTGATGACGATCACCGTCGCGACGGCATCGTCGAAGCTGTATCGGCGAGCCGACGTGTGGCGCATGCCGCGCAGGGCATCGACGGTGCTCTCCGCCTGCGGGCTCGGGATCAACCGCACCCCGAGTTGGCGGAGGATGCCGTCCCGGTCGATGACCGCCGCCCCGTCTGTCTGACCGAGCGCGTGACGGAGTGGGGCGAGATCGGCGGGCTGGCGCACGTCGAGCGCGGGCGGTCGCGGCAGGCGGAGCTGGAAGGAGCCCGCACCCGTTGCGCCGCTCGCCCCCTCGGCATCCGGCTCGCCGCCGAGCACCAGCAGCGCGCCGACACCGCGCGCGCCGAGGTCGTGCACCGCGAACTCGAGCAGCGTCTCCAGGACGTCGCGATCGAGCGCCGGGTCGGACGCCAAGCCGACGAGCGTGTCGATCCATTGCGCCACAGGCGGCTCACGCTTCCACGACAGGCCTTCCCAGCGCAGGACGCCGAAGTGACCGCTGACGCGGACGGATCCGTTCGGGTGACGCTGGACGATCGTCGCGCCCATCGCTTCGGACATCACGACGAGGTCGCGCTCCGACCCCGCTGGGCGGTCGAAGACGGCCCACTCGTCGGTCCCGTCGGTGGTCCGCAGCAGCCAGCTCGAGACGCCATCGGCGAACAGTCGCGCCCCGGTCAGGGGCATCGAGTCCACCGGTCGCAAGGTCACGCGCAGTCCCGTCGCCTGCTCCCACGTGGCGGACGGTGTCGACGGTTGGATGATCGCGCCGACGCTCGGCACCCGGCGCTCGTGGACGCGCGGTCGCATGGCGTAGTCCAGCTCCGTCAGCAGCAACGCGCCCCAGTCGCTGTCCGGGTCGACGTCGACGCCGACCTCGGCCAGTTCATCGCGCAGGCGCAGGATGCGGGGCAGGGTCACCGCGCGGACCGCTCGACCCGGTCGAGGAAGGCGTGGCGTTGCTCGTCGCTGGCGGTGTCGATGTCGTAGAGGGCGATCCACTTCGTGCGCGTCAAGGGGTGGCAGAGCGCACGCAGCGTGCGGGTGACGAGCCGCTTGCCGACCTCGCCTTCGAGCGCGTTGGTCAACTTCGACGAACCGTGCGACGTGACGGCGACGATGCGGCGCACATTGTGCAGCCTGGCCCGGATCCGGTTGGCGCCGGCCGGGAGGTCCCACGCGACGCCGTTGACCCACACCCGGTCGACCCAGCCTTTGAGCATGGCCGGCTGCCCGCTCCACCACGTCGGGTACACGAGGATCAGCCGCCGGCACCACTGCAGATCCTCGGCATACCTGGCGAGTGGGGGATCGGGTCCCGGCCGCAGGTGATCTCGGCGCTCCTGCGCCGTGAACAGCGGGTCGAAGCCTTCGCCGTACAGGTCGGTGAGGCGCACGTCGTCACCCCGGGTTGCGAGGGCGGCGAGCACCCGGTCCCGCGTGGCGGCGGTGAAGGACGCCGGGTCGGGGTGGCAGTAGACGACGAGCGTCCTCATCGCGGCCACCCATCGAGGCGCGCCATCTTCTGCTCGACACGCTGCAGGAAGGCGGTGCGCTGCGCGGCCGTCGCCGTATCGATGGAGTACAGGGCGAGCCACCGCGTCGACGCCCGCCAACCGCAGTTCAATCGCAGCGCCCGCAGGAGCATCCGGCGCCCACCATCCTGGAGCAGCTTGACGTGGCGCCATGGCGACCCGTACGTGGAGATGCCGACGATGCGCCGGACGTGGGACAGGCCGGGACGGACCTTGCCGTGCTCGTCGAAGTAGAACGCGACCCCGGGGACGAACACCCGCTCCAGCCAGCCGCGCAGGATCGCCGGCGGGCCGCTCCACCACGTGGGGTAGACGAACACGAGCGCTTGGGAACGGCGCAGCAGTTCGGCGTGCTCGATGGTCAGCGGGTCGATCAGCGGTGTCGCCTCGTGGTAGGCGGCTCGCTCTGGGGCGCTCATCGCCGGAGCGAAGCCGAGGGCGTAGAGGTCGAGCGTCACGACATGGTGGCCGGCGCGTTGCATCCCCCGGCGGGCGGCGGCGGCAGCAGCATGCGTGAACCCGGCCGGGTCCGGGTTGGCTGTCACCATCAGCACGTCCATCGGCTGGGACCGTAGGCGGTCGGGCCGTCGACGTGTCAGGGACGGCGGGCGAGCCGGGCGGTCAGGTTGGAGCGGATCTCCGGCCAGTCGTCGTTGGTGACGGCGAACATCGCCGAGTCCCGCGGTCGGCCGCGCTCCGCAACGACGTGCGAAGCGCGGTGGTGGCGCAGCACGCCCTCGAAGCGGGCACCGAGGCGGGCGATGGCGGCGCGGCTCTGCTCGTTGCGGGCGTCCGTGCAGAGGGCCACACGCGTGACGTGCCAGACGTCGAAGGCGTGGGTTAGCAGCAGCACCTTGGCCTCGGTGTTGATGGGCGTGCGTTGGGCATCGTGCGCCAACCAGGTCCCGCCGATCTCGACCTCGTCGGGCTCATCTCGATCGCGCCACCAGCGCAGGTCCATGAATCGGGTGCAGCCGACGAGCCGACCGTCGGACAGGCGCCGCTGGGCGAACGGGATCACCGAATGCGCGTCGCGGTCGGCGAGGAGGCCGACGATGTAGGTGGCCATGTCGACCTCCGTCGCCGGGACGGTGGTGAAGTCGTAGGTGCTGCGCTCACCGGCGGCCGCTGCCGCCAGCTCGGCGGCGTGCGCCTGATCCAGCGGTACCAGCTCGACGTGCCGGCCGACCAGCGAGAACCGCACGTCCACGCGGGACGAAGGTACCGGGCTGCGGCCCGTTGTGTCCGGAGCAGCTCGAGGCATCCGGCCGTAGGTGGCGGACCGTCCGCGGGTTCAGCGCACGGCGATCTCCGCGCCGAGGCTCGCGCCGCCGACGAGCGGGAGACGGTCGCCGCTCCAGAACTTCCCGGGGTCGTACCAGTTCGACGGTCGCTTTGGGTCGAGCAGCCCCATGCGCCGGAACGTGATCGCCAACAGTTGGGCGCAGTACACCGCCTCGCCGGTCGCCTCGTGGCGGACCCGACCTGCCAGCCAGCGGCCGACCAGGCCGCGAGTGGTCGGGAACGCGCGACCGTCGTAGGCGGCGATCACGCGCAGCAGCTCGTCCTCCATCTCCTTGGTCACGTCGCCCGTGAACTGTCGAAGGTACGCCCGCTGGCCGTACTTGCCGGTCCACACGCCGTGCGCCTCCTCGAGGCGGTTGAGCTGGGCGCCTCGGTGGTGGTCGCCGGTCCACACGTCCTGCAGGGTCTGGCCGAGCTCGGTGTGCCAGAGCAGCGGCGGGAGGTCGTCGATCGCCACGACCATGGCGACGTGGTTGACCGGCGCGTTGGTCGCCACGCGCACCGCTCGATCGGCCAGGCGGGCGCCGCGGAACAGCCAGACGTCACCGGTGGCGGCCGACTCGATCGCCTCGTCGGCGGGGATCGTGCCGGCCTGGCGCTTCACCCGCCGTACTGTACGCGGGTGCGTCTGTGGAAGATCCTGGGCCTGGCGACACTGGCCGGCGTCGTGGCCATCGGTGTTGCCGCCACGCGCAAGCGACGGGCGTATCGCGCCTACGACACCGACGAGCTGCGGGATCGACTGCACCAACGCCTTGTCGCCGCCGGGTAACGTGCCTGGGCGACCGGCTCGGCTGTTCGTCGCCGTCTGGCCGCCGGCTGACGTGGTCGAGCAGCTCGCCGCCCTGCCGCGTCTCGAGCGGCCGGGGGTGCGGTGGGTGCCGCGGGCCAACTGGCACGTGACGCTGCGCTTCATCGGTGATGCCGTGCCCGAGGCGGTGAGGTCGCGCCTCGACGGTGTCCGATTGCCGGGCGCGACGGCGCAGCTCGGCCCGCAGGTCGACCACCTCGGGGCCGACGCGGTGGTCGTCCCGGTGGAGGGCCTGGGGGAGTTGGCCGGGGCGGTGGTCGCGGCGACGCCCGATGTCGGCCGGTCACCCGACGGTCGGCCGTTTCGAGGTCACGTGACGATGGCCCGTCTGCGCCGCGCCCGCAGCGAGCTCGTCGGCCACCCGTTGACTGGGTCGTTCGATGTCACCGAGGTCGTCCTGGCCCGATCGACGCTGACGTCGGCCGGCGCCCGCTACGACCACATCGCCAGCTGGCCGGTGTTCGCCGTGCCCTGACCCGGGGAAGCTGTGACACCCCTTTGCGACACTTGGGGCATGACAGCGCAGACCTCTTCTCCCCAGCAGCTGACGCTGCTGCCCGAGGTGGCGGCCCCCCTGCGGTTCCGCCTCGACGACGCCACCCGCCGCCGCGGCCTGCTCCACGTCGCCGAGATCCGGGCACAGCTGGAACGTCAGCAGCAGGCCGCCGGTCTCCCGGATGGGCGAGCCGATCGGTCGGCGGCGTGACGGCCGAGCCGATCTGGGCGCGGTCTCTGCCAGCACCCGGCAGAAGCCACGCCCAGATACGTCAGTTCGCCCCGGACCACGGCCGCTACGGCTCCACCAACGAATACGTCCGAGAGACCGAATCCGGCGAGGACCCGGCGCTCGCCAGGGTTCACTTGTAGCGCCGCTCCCGGTGCAGGGTCGTGATCCGGGCGATCAGGTCGTGCGGGATCGGTTTGGCGAGGAGAAAGCGCGCTGTGCTTGCTCCGGAACGGTACGGCGCCAGTTGTGACTCGTACGCCTCGTCGCCGTCGGGGATCGGGTACACGCTGACGTGGCGGTTCCAGCCGGCGAAGTACACGAGCGGCCGATCGTCGAGTGTGATGGTGGGAATGTTGTAGCTGATCGTCTCGCCAGCACCTGGCACGGCGTCGTGCATCGTGCGGCGGATCGCTTGCAGAACGTCCCGCACACCTCTGGTGGGAACGAGGTGATGTAGCCGTCGATGGTCTCGAAGGTGGTGGCCACACCACTGTGACTACCGCCATTTCGGGGCGGTCATCGAGCCGGGCTCCGCGAGACCACCGGATCGCTGCTCGGTCAGGAGGCGACGGCGATGGCCTCGATGTCGGCGGAGGTGACGGCGACCTGCGCGCATTGGTGGACGAGTTCGCCCGCTTGATCGCTGGGTGAGTCGACGAAGCTCTAGAAGGTGGGGGGCGCGGCGCCATGCGACGCGGATCGTGTCATCGACGCTTCTGGGCGCGATTCGATGCAGATCTGCGACGGTCCGCGCCCAGATCCCTGAACGTCGGTGGTCCGAGGTGCCTGTGACGACGCCGCGCGACTGGCGGTCAGCCGGGGCGTCGCGCGAGGAAGACCAGTTCGCAACCGGGGCGGTCAGGGGCGTCGCGGACCTCCGACAGCAGGAACCCCGCCTGCACCAGCGACGCTTCGACCTGATGCCCTTGGCGGAAGCGCAGCGTGGACGTTGAAGCGAGCACGACATCGTCCCGCCGGAACGCGGTGATCGACTGGAAGGTGATGAGGTCGCCTGACACTTCGGTGACCTCCTCCCACGACTCGATGACGCCCACATCCGGCACGTTCACGACCTTGCGGCTGAGCTGTGGCGTCCACTGCTCCCAGGCACGGCGTGCCGGGTCACGCGTCTCGAACACCAGGTTCCCGCCCGGCCGCAACGCCTCCCGGATGCCGCGCAGCGTGGCGTGCCAGTCGTCGTCCGTGAGGAAGACCTGGGCGACGTTGGCGGTCAGGAACGCGGCGTCGACGTGCAGCTCGGGCAGCGAAGTGGCGTCGCCGTGCAGCCAACGCACCGCAGCGGCGCCGGGCTTGCGGCGAGCGACGGCGAGGCTGGCGCCAGCCGGATCGAGGGCCGTCACGTCGATGCCGCGTTGCGCCAGCATGCAGGCGAACGTTCCGGTGCCGCAGCCGACGTCGAGCACCGAGCGCGCACCCAACTCGTCGACCATCGCGACGTACACCTCCAGATCGCTGCGGTCAGGGTCCAGCGGGTCGTAGACCCGAGCAAGCCGCGAATCCGCGAATTTGGCGTCGCCCACGCACCCATCGTGACAGCTGTCGACCCCGCCGATCACCCGGGTTCCGCCACGGTCAGGGCGCGTGCGGGGACGGCGTCGCTCCTTCCTCCGGCTGCCAGAGCTGGATGGCGTTTCGTTCCGGGTCGTAGAGCTGAGCGAAGCGACCGTTGGGGTACACCTCGTCGTCGACATCCACCGCGACACCTGCCGCGCGCAGCTGTTCGACCATGCCGTCGAGATCCGTAACCCGGAAGTTGAGGCCCCACCCGCCGGCGCCGAGGTGAGGGCTGTCTCCGTGCTCAGCTCCGAACGGAGCAAAGACCGTCGCACCGCCGGCTTGGCGCCAGACCTCGTCGTCGTAGCTTGCCGGCGGGGCTTCGACCCCGAGATGATCTGCGTACCATCGCGCCAGCGCCGCCGGGTCGTCCGCCTTGAAGAAGAAGCCGCCAATGCCGTCGACACGATGCATGGGCGAAAGCCTTCCACCGGCCCACCGCCTCCATCAAGGAGTGCGACCGAGGCGGGCGTTCTCGGTTCGACCGCGCGGGTTGGCCTCACCGTGATGGATCGAGAGGCTGAGCCGCCGCCCGACGAGGTCTGGGTCAATCCGCTGGCCGCGGTTCGACCCTCCGCGATCGCCGGGCACGGCCTGTTCGCAACCGTCGCACTCGACGTTGGCGTCGTCGTGATCCGCCTCGGCGGTCGGCTCGTCACAACGGCCGAGCTGCACCGGCTGTTCGCCGCTGCGGACGGCGACTACATCGACACGTTTGCTGTCGGTGACGATTCCCACATCGTGCTGCCGCCAGGGACGACGGCGCACTACGGCAACCACAGCTGTCGACCGAACCTGTGGCCGATCGACGCCTACGAGCTGGCGACGTGCCGGCGCGTCGCTGCCGGCGAGGAGCTGACCATCGACTACGCAACGATCTCGGACGACGCCGGCTTCGAGATGCAGTGTGGCTGCGGTGCGGCCTCCTGCCGGCGCGTTGTGACGGGCGAGGACTGGCGACGAGTGGACCTCCAGCGGCGCTACGCAGGGCACTGGCCTCCGGGCCTGCAGCGGCGGATCAGCAATGCCGCGACAACGCCCGACTGAGGCGTCCGAACGAGCGTGACGTCGCCGTCTGACCGCCGGCACCCATCCCGAGCGCTGGTACCAAAGTGCTACGGACGGCGATCGCGCTCGGTGCCGCGCCGGTAGTTCCCGGTCAGCCGGGCCATGCGCTCCTGGACGTCGCCCGAGCGTGCTTCGTCGAGGAGCAGGGCCGCCTTGCGTCCGCGCAGGATCGTCGCGACGCGACCGTGATGGCGGATCACCACCTCACCCCGCTTGCGTTCCTCGAAGCTGAACCCGCTCGGCCTGCCCACCCGCCCAGTGTGCTCCGAAGACGGCCGGCAGGGCGTGCGAGAACGGCGGCACTCAGGGGGACTGAGCTGACATGGCTCGGGCGAGCACCCTGTCGACGTCTGCTTGTCTCGAGACGCGCACGAACACCAGGTGCGCGTTGGCAGGGCCAGCGACGGCGAGCTCGAACCGAGCGGCGTACTCGAATGCTTCAGCCAGGACCAGCGGATGATGTTGTGGCGGGATCGAGACGGAACATGCCGCCCAACCGTTCGCGAGTGCCGTTCCAGAGCCCGTCCCGGGTCCGGGTCCGGGTCCTCCGAACCGTGCGGGCGACCACCCGCCGGATCACCGTTCGCCGGGGGAGGTCGAACCACACGACCGTGTCCGCCGCGGCCCAGACCAGGGTCGCGCACCGCGGCATGGTTGCCATCGATGATCCAACCGTCCGCGCTCACCACCCGTCGCAGGCGGCAGCTGAACTCGTTCGTGGCGAGCTCGGTCCACCCGGGTTGGTGGAAAGATCGCGCCGAGCTCCACGTGAGGTGCGCCGAGCAGCGGTGCGAGGCGTCGCGCTGACCTCGACTTCCCGGACCCAGGCGGACCGACGATCGACACCCGCCGCACCGACCGATGGTGCCACGGGCGCGGCGCCACGAGGGTGCCGCTGGCCCCGATTCAGCCCATGGTCTTGGCGAAGTCGTGCGTGCGCCAGTGCTCTGGATGCAACGTGGCGACGACGGACTCCGTGGTGCTCGGGTTGTTGTCGGCGTACCACTGGCCGAGCTCGGGGCCCAGGTAGCGCGTGGCCATCTCGAGGTCGTCGCGCCGGCTGTCTTCGATCGTCACGGGGCCCTCGACCGCGGCGTACTTGTACGGGGCGATCTCGGTCTGCACCGTGAGGGTGGCCCTCCCGGCCGCTCGCAGGAGATCAGCCTTGGTCGAGTTGCGGCCCAGGCCCATCTGGATCGTGCCGTCTTTGTAGAGGTACCAGATCGGAAGTGCCAGCGGCCCGCGACCAGGTTCGTCGATGGCCAGGATCCCGACGTGGACGTCGGCCAGGAAGGCCTCTCGCTCCTCCTTGGACATGGCGCCGGGGTTGCTCATCGATCGCTCCTTCTTGGTGGTGAGGCCGTCTAGGTGGTGAAGCCTTCTTGGTGGTGAGGCCTTCGTGGCGGTGAGGTGGCTCACGGTCGAGCGGTTCCCACGCATTCTCACCCGATCGCCCGGCGTGGCGCCCAGCTACCCGATGACCAAGGGGCGACGGCGCGGTGAGGGGGTCCGGCTGGCAGAATCGTGTTCGCCGTGGACGATGGACCGCTCCTGCGCATCGACGGGCTGACGAAGCGCTATCCCAGCGTCACGGCGCTCGATGACCTGACGATCGATGTGCCCCGTGGCCGGATCGGTCTCGTCGGCGCCAACGGGGCTGGCAAGACGACCCTGTTCCGGCTGCTGCTCGGTCTGGCTCACCCGACCGCGGGGAGGATCGAGGTCGTCGGCAAGGACGTCGCCGTCGATCCGATCGGCGTGCGCACGCGGCTCGGCTTCATGCCGGAACACGACTGCCTCCCGCTCGACCAGACGGCGGCCGATGTCGTGTCGACCTTCGGTGAGCTCGGTGGCTTGCCGGCCCGCGCCGCTCGCCAGCGAGCCTCCGACATCCTCGACCTGGTCGGCCTCGACGAGGCGCGCTTCCGGCCGATCGGCGGGTTCTCGACCGGCATGCGGCAACGCACCAAGCTCGCCCAGGCCCTCGTCGGTGACCCGGAGCTGGTCCTCCTCGACGAGCCGACGGCCGGCCTCGACCCGCTCGGGCGGGAGGAGATGCTGTCGCTCGTTGCCCGCCTCGGATCCTTCGGCATCTCCGTGCTCATGGCGACCCACCTGCTCGACGATGTGCAGCTCGTCTGCGACCACGTCGTGATGATCGACGCCGGCCGCCTCGTCGTCGCGGGGAGCACCGACTCGCTGCTCGAGCGCACCGGTTCGGTGACCGTCGACGTCGGATCGCACGCCGACGAGCTGGCCGCCGAGATGCGCCGTGGATCGATCGCCGCGTCCGTCGCCAACGGCCTCGTCGAGGTGCCGATCGAGAGCGACGCCGAGCTCGATCGGGTTCGCGATCTCGTCGCCACGCTCGGCCTGCCGCTCTACGGTCTGTCGACGCGCCTGACGTCGCTCGATGAAGTGTTCCTCGAGCGGGTGAAGGCGACGCCGTGACGATCGTCCTGCGGCGAGCCGCATGAGCCTGTTCGACACCGGCGCCGGTGCGGTCTATGACCGCGGCTACCGGCCGTACGACGGTCCCCGCGGCCGTCGCACCGCTGCCGCCTACGCCCTCTACAAGGCGACGATCCGCCGGGCCCTCGGCCTCCGCCGCTCATGGCGCCAGAAGGTGGCCCCGTTCGTGCTGCTGGGAATCGTCACGATCCCGGCGATCGTCAACGTGGGTGTCGGCTACGTCACCCGCAACCGGCTGATCGACCGCATCGAGATCGTCAGCTATCGCGAGTACGTCGGCGTGTCGTCGGCACTGCTGCTTTTCGTCGCCATCGTCTGCCCCGACGTGATCTGTCCCGACCGCCGCCAGCGGGTGCTGCCACTGATGTTCTCCCGCCCACTCACCGGCCCTGACTACGCCGGCGCCAAGTTCGCCGCCATCTTCTCCATCCTGTTCGCGTTCTCGTTCATCCCGCAGGTCGTGCTGTTCGTCGGCAACATGCTCGTCAGCGACAGCGCCCTCGACTACTTCACGGGCAACCTCGAGGTGATCTGGAAGGTGCCGTTGGCGATCGTCGTGCTGGCTGCCTACTACGCCATCATCGGCGTTGCCATCGCCGCGCTGACCGACCGGCGCATCGTCGCCGGTGCGACCGTGATCGGGTTGTTCCTCGTCACATCGGTCACCGCGGCCGTGCTGCTGCAGGACATCGACCGGCGACGGGGCTCGATGGCGGCGGTGATCAACGTGCTCGCCCTGCCGCTGTACCTGCGTGACGTGATCTTCCTCGGGAGCCTCGGCCGCGGTTCGCCGCTGCGCGGGGTCGAGCACGGAGGATGGGTCGCATTGACGGTGTACCTCGTCATCATGGTGATCGCGGCAGTCGTGCTGCTGCGCCGCTATCGATGGGTCGAGCGGTGACGGCCCTGCAGCCGCCGTCCATGGCGAGGCCGCTCGATCCGGCTTTCGTCGTCACACCGACCGTCGAGGTCAGCGACGTCTCCGTGTGGTTCGGCCAGAAGGTTGCGCTGTCAGACCTCAGCTGCTCGTTCGGCCCTGGTGTGACCGGCCTGCTGGGACCGAACGGGGCGGGCAAGACGACCCTGATGCGGGCGATCACGGGCCTCGTCCCGGTCAACCAGGGTGCGATCCGCATCAATGGCTGCGACCCGCGGCGCGATCGAGCCGTGCAGGGGCGCATGGCCCTCGTCCCGGAGGACGAGGCCGTCCCGCCGTCGCTGACCGCCCGGCAGTTCGTGCGCTACATCGCCGACCTGCACCGGGTCGCCGATCGGGGCGCGCCCGATGCAGCGCTGCGGGCCGTCGATCTGCTGGACGTCGCCGACCGCCGAGTCGACAGCTTCAGCAAGGGCATGCGCCAGCGCACGAAGATCGCCACGGCCCTCGTGACCGATCCCGCCGTGCTCGTCCTCGACGAGCCGCTCAACGGCGCCGACCCCGTCCAGCGGCTGCATCTCATCGCCCTGTTCTCGGGGCTCGGCCGCGAGGGCCGGACGGTGATCGTCAGTTCCCACGTGCTCGGCGAGGTCGAGCGGTTGGCCGAGCGGGTGATCGTCGTGATCCACGGGCGGCTCGCCGCGGCCGGCGGTCATCGGGCAATCCGCGATGCGATGGATGACCGTCCGCGCCATGTGCTGGTGCGGGCGACGGATGTGCGCCGTCTCGCCGCCTCGCTGATGGGGTTGGAGGCCGTTGCCGGTGTCACGGTGGACCGGTCGCGCGGCGGGCTGGTGGTGCAGACCACGCAGGCCCGCGAGCTCGCCATCGCGCTCGCCCGCGATGCCCGCCAGCACGACATCCGCCTGCTCGAGGTGCGGCCGCTCGACGACTCGCTGGAAAGCCTCTTCCGGGAGCTGGTCCGATGAGCGAGCGAGTCCTCGAGGGAACGAATCAGCATCACGGTGCGTGTTTGTCGCCGGCTGTGCGGCGACACGGTCATCGGTGCCACGTGCCGTTCGAGTCGGTGGAGCGCCTGCCGGACTGGGACAGGCACCGATGAGCGACACCGCAGTTCCGACCCGGCCCGCTCGGCGCGTGCCACCGCGACTCGCCAGCGTCGTCGCCTACACGCTGCGGTCGTGCATCCCGCCTCGGCGCTGGGCGGCGGTGCTCGGCGCCTCCGCCGGCGCGGTGCTGTTCGGGTTGTTGGCCCGAGGTGTGTACCGGAACGTCGAGACCGGCTTCGCCAACGTCGCCGCCGAGGGCATCTTCGGATTGATGGTGCCGATCGCTTCGTTGATCATCGGCGACGCCGTCCTCGGCGCCGAGCTGCGCGCCGGCACGTTCCACTTCACGTGGCGGGCGCCCGTCCCGCGATGGCAGATCGTGGTCGGGCGCTGGATCGGTGGCTCGTCGGTCGCCCTGATCACCATCGCGCCCGCCTGCGCAGCGGCCGCTCTCGTCGCCGGGGTGCCGGATCGCGCCGCGCCAGCGTTCATCGCGGCCGCCGTCGGCGCGGTCTCGTACGTCGCGATCTTCATCGCCATCGCCTGCATCAGCCGACGAACGGCGGTGTGGTCGTTGGCCTTCGTGTTCCTGATCGAGCGCCTGCTCGGCACCGCGCTGACCGGCATCGCCCAGCTCTCGCCGACATGGGAATCACGGGCGATCTTCGTCGGACTGCTGGACTTCGACGTGCCCAACCGGCTGATCCGAGAAGGCATCCCGCAGGGGGGCGGGGCGATCGTTCGGCTGCTCATCGTGGGCGCCGTGGCGCTTGCGCTGGCGACCTGGCGGATGCGACACCTGCGGCTGTCCGGCGCAGCCGACTGAGCTGCCGACTGCGCGGCGGCGCGATCAGCCCGAGGTCACGGTTCGGTGTAGCCCTCGTCGACGTCGCCTGCCAGGTCCTGTGCCTGTTCGATGGCGTCGGCCTCGGCCACCTCCGGGTCACGCGTCACGCGGTCGACCGGCTGAGCTGCCGTGACCTCACGGGCCTGCTCGAGACCGTCGGCCTCCGGCACCTCGGGATCGGCTGGCCGCTCGGTCGGCCCGGCCGATTCGTCACTGCGCGGGCGCTCGTCGGGGGAGTCCATCCGGTCACCCTACGGCCGGCTCAGTGGCGGACGAAGACGCGCTGCACGCGGGGACCGAGGCGCGAGATGACCTCGTAGGCGATCGTCCCCATCGCCTCGGCCACGTCGTCGATCGCCTGGGACGATTCACCCTGGGTGCCGAAGATCAGCACGTCCGAGCCGACCTCGGCCTCGGGACACGCGCTGAGGTCGACGACCATCGAGTCCATCGAGACCCGTCCGATCACCGGGCAGCGACGGCCGTTGACGACGACCGCACCACCACGCTGAAACGACCGGAAGACGCCGTCGTGGTAGCCGAGTTGGACGACACCGGCCACGAGCGGCCGGTCGGCCTGGAAGGTGCCGCCATAGCCCACGCGGTCGCCGACGTCCAGCTCGCGGCGGTCGATCAACCGGCTGGTCAACGTCAGGGACGGCACGAGCGAGAGAGCCTGGCAATGGGGGGACGGCGGAATGCCGTGGAGGGCGAGACCGACACGGACCATCTCCATCGCGTGCTCGGGGAAGCGGATCACACCTGCGCTCGCCAGCACGTGGCGCATCGGGATCTCCAGACCGCTGTCGCCAACAGCCTCCACCACTTCGTCGAACACGCGTAGCTGAGCGCGCGTCAGGTCGTCGTGCGCCGGGTCGTCGGCGGCGGCGAGGTGGGTCAGTAGCCCGCTGACCGGCACGCCGGCGTCACGCAGCGCGAGGAGTGCGGGCACCGTCTCGTCGGCGGCCAGACCGGTGCGCCGCATGCCGGTGTCGACCTCGACGTGCACGTCGAGCACCCGGGCGTGGTCGGCGAGCACGGCCTGGAGCAGCTCCGGACTGTGGACGCAGATCGTCAGGTGAGCGCGTTGCGCCTTCTCCAACTCGTCCGGAGTGGCGAGCAGGACCAGGATCGGCGTCGCCACACCCGACCGGCGGAGGCGGACGCCCTCGTCGGCCTGCGACACGGCGAACTGATCGACCCCGAGCGCGACGAGGTGGCGCGCCAGCTCAGGAGCATCGGCGCCGTAGGCGCCCGCCTTGACGACGGCCATGATCTGGGCGTCCGGACACTGCCGTCGCAGCGTTGACAGGTTGATCTCGATCGCGCTGACGTCGATGCGCAACTTCGTCGGGGCCATCGCCTCGAGGAGGTCTTTGGAAATGCCCTCGATCAGCTCGCCCCGGCCCGTGATGACGGAGACAACGTCGCCGGCGCCGACCTCCGCTGCCAGCTCGATGCTCAACGCCGGGGGCGTCTCGAAGATCCGCAGGGCGAGGCCGTCCACTCGGGCCAGGAAGGTGGCCGCCCTGCCCGGCGTGGCGAGGACGGACAGCGGCCGATCAAGCCCGACGTCGCCCAGCGCGGTCAACGTCTCGTCGGAGACCGCGTTGGCCGCTTCGCTGAGCACGACGAAGACGCGGCCGGTGCCGGAAGCCGCCTGCACGGCATCGGCGATCGCCGTGCGCCAGGCCATGGGTTCGTCGACAGCGGCCGAGCGGATCAGGTGCACGCCGTTCGGGGACCGCCAGGTCTGGAGGTCGACCGACGTCGGCGAGTACGACCGTGCCTGCGGAGTACGACCGAGCGCCACACACGTGGCGGCGGCCAGCGCGACGTTGCCGGCCACCCATGACGAGGACGTCACCACGTCGATGCTCCTCGTGGCCGCGTCGGCTCCCCGCACGTCGCCGACCCGCAGACTGATGGACATCTCGGCCGTCGAGGACCGGACGACGGCGAGCACCGGCCACGCCGGATCGGTGGTTGCGAGGACCGTCACGCCCACCGGGACGTAGGGCGCGACGTCCGTGCTCGTGTCGCCGCAGATCACCTCTACACGTGCTGCGCCGTCGGTGCGGGCGTGAGCCGCCAGACCACACAGCTCGGCGGCGAAGTCGGCGGCGCTGCCGAAGCTGCGTCGGAACCGTTCACCGATCGTGGTGATGAGGATCGTGTCCGGGCGGAGGATCTTCGCCAACCGCTCGATCTCGCCCGGCTCGGTCGCGGCGACCTCGAACACCGCATACTCCGCGTTCGGCGGGCACCACAGGACGGAGAGCGGTACGCCGAGCTGGCTGTTGAAGCTCCCCGGGCTGCCGTAGCAGAACACCGACTCGTTCAGGAACGCGACGACGGCGTCTTTCGTGGTGGTCTTGCCGAGCGAGCCGGCGACGGTCACCACGTGGCACCGGAGCTGGCGGCGATACCAGGCCGCCAGCGCCTGCAACGCGCGCAGTGGGTCGTCGACGCGGAGGAGCGGCATTGCGGCGGGCTCTTGCGCATCGGCGGGTGCCGCCCACGAACGCGTCACGACGGCGCACGCTGCCTTGTTGGCGAGCGCCTCCAGCACCCAATCGTGGCCGTCGCGCCGTCCGGCCAGCGCGAAGAACAGGGCGCCGGGGTCGATGAGCGCCGAGTGGATGGCGACCCCGCGCGGTCCCAGCGCCACCTCGGTCAGCGGTGCGACAGCGTCGTCGAGATCGCCGCTGACGACTGCGGCCAGCTCGGCCATCGTGATGGTGATCGGATCGAAGTGACGCATGCCGGGGAGCGACGAACCGCGCTGGAGCGAGGGCCGCCCTGTTGCTCTAGCAGATCACCTCGCGCGATCCCGGTCATGCCGCGGCGCGGTCGTTGGTGCGAGCGAAGGACGCAATCGGACCAGCGCCTTCGTTGATGCGAAGCCCAGAACGCCCGTGAGACCGACGCGATGTTTGCCGACCGCCCGCGACGGATCTCGGCGAGGCGGCGTACCCTCGGAGGCGGTCGGCCAGACGGGCGGATCAATTGAAAGCAAGTTGGTTAGTTGTGCAAGGCAAAGTGAAGTTCTTCGACGCAGACCGAGGGTTCGGATTCATCTCGCGAACAGGAGGCGAGGACGTGTTCGTACACGTCTCGAACCTGGCGGGTGGGCCCGGGCAGACGCTCTCCGAGGGCCAGGCGGTCGAGTTCGAGATCGGCCCCGGCCGCAAGAGCGAAGAGGCGCGCAACGTCCGCTCGATCTGAGCGAACGACACCTTGACGAAGCCGCCCAACGCAGGGGGCGGGCGCTGATGCGCCGATGGCTCTGCGAGAAATGCGCGGCGGAGGTGTCGTTCGAGTCGTCCGAGTGCGCGAGGTGCGGGGAACCACTCGGCTACCTTCCAGCGCAGCGCACCATCAGGGTGCTCGCACGCTCGGACGCCGTCTCCTTCTCGGTGGGCGGGGATGTCGCGACGTATTGGCGCTGCCTCAACGCGGCGTGGGGCTGCAACTGGATGCTGCCGGCCGCTTCCGACGCGAGCTGGTGTCGGTCGTGCGCCCTGACGCGCAATCGGCCTGACGTCGGGCGCCCCGACGCCATCGTCGCGTGGTGCGTGGCCGAAGCGAGCAAGCGTCGATTGGTCCATCAGCTCGATGAGCTGGCACTGCCCATCGAGCCACGATCGGAGGCCAGGCCGATGGGCCTGGCGTTCGACCTCGCCCATGTGCCGGGGCACCCGGGGTTGACCGGACACCTCGAAGGGCTCGTCACGATCGATCTGGCCGAAGCCGACGAGCGGCATCGGGACGACTTGCGCCGCCAGCTCGACGAGCCGTTCCGCACCCTGATCGGGAACCTGCGCCACGAGATCGGTCACCACTACTGGCACCGGCTCGTCGGTCAGAGCGACCACCTCGCGCGCTTTCGTTCGCTCTTCGGCGACGAAGGCGTCGACTACGAGGCAGCACTGCAGCACCACTACGCGACCCTCGACCGTCCGGCGGAACCGGAACGCTTCGTCTCCAAGTACGCCCAGGCGCACCCGTACGAGGACTGGGCGGAGACGTTTGCGCACTATCTGCACATCGTCGACGCCACCGACACGGCGGCAGCGCACGGGTTCAGCGCGCAGCGACGCGAACAGTCGTGTTCAGCTCGGTCCTTGCCCGAGCTGACCGTCGGTGAGCTCCTCGATCGATGGCGTCCTCTCGGCGACGCCGTCAACGCCATCGCCGAGTCGCTCGGCGGACGACCGGTATATCCCTTTCAGTTGCGCGGCATGGTCGTCGACAAGCTCGAGTTCGTGCACGACCGCGTCACGGAGCACTCCCAGCGCGAGCAGTTCTACACACAGCCGGTTGACTCCGTCGGCCGGACCAAGGAGCAACCACCATGATCAGGAAGCGCAGTGCGCCAACGAACCCGTACCTCACGTCGGCCTCACCCGACGATCTCGGACCGACGGATCGGATCGCGTACGAGATCATCCACGTTCGTCGCGACGTGCTGCCGTCGGTCGAGCGGATCATGAACGCAGGAATGGACGACGCCGCCACGCTGCGCGCGATGACGCTGTTCCGCGACGCGCTGTCGGGCACCGATGACCCGCACCGCGACCCGCGGGTGGCGATCGCCAACAGCGGCGGCACGCCGACGGCCGTGTAGGTTCCAGCGGCCGCATCTGATCCACGCCGACGTCGAACGGAGGGCCCGTGGCCGACAAGTCTCCTCGCCAGCACCAGTCCAAGAAATCAGGCAAGTCGCTGAAAGAGAAGCGAACCGAGAAGAAGCTGAAGCAGACCTCCAAGCGCCCATCCGGGTGAGCCGGCCGCCGCCCGAACCAGTTGAGACCACGGTGCGGAGGCGCTTTCACGGCCACATCTGGCCGTGAATTGGGCGGCGAACCTGCTCAGCCGAAGTCGGTTCGCGCGAGGGCGACCAGGTCGCGCATGTCCATGCTGCCGCTGGCGCCGTTGTTCGAGGAGGTCTGCCACGACTGCACTGCCACGGCCCGTGGTCCGACGTCGCCATCCCAGAAACCGAACACTGGGCCTCCCGACTGCCCCGGGAAGACGTCGGCCTGGTGGAGGATCGACTGCGCCGATGCGTCGGTACCGTCGATCCGGAAGCCGCCCTGCCAGCTCGGGCGTTGGCCGCTGTTGAGGTCGCCGGGGTAGCCCATGTGGGACCATGCGTCCAGGTCGTCCCAGTCGTCGTCGTACCCGCGAGCGCCCATCCAGCCGGTCGACTCGCCCAGCCTCCGGTCGAGCACGACGACCACATAGTCGAAATCGCCCTCGTTGCCGGAGATGAATCCGTCTCCGTTCTCCTGGACGTACCAGTAGAGGTGGATGCCGAACGCCTCGCCGAACGGTGCGCCGCCATCGAAGAACGCCGGCGTGAACCGAACCCAGTCAGCGGCGAAACCCGGCGCCGCGGTCCAATCGATCACGTGGCTGACGGTCAGCAGGTGGCGCGGCCCGATCATCACCCCCGAGCCCGAGCCACGATTGGTCTGCACCAGCCCCACCGTGGACCACGGATACGCGGTGTCCTGGAAGATCATGCGGTTGTCGGTGCCGAAGATGGTCGTGGCGACTCGACGCCGTGACGATTCCGGCCGGATCGTCCGCATCCCCTTCAGCCGGTCGAGCGGCGTTGCGCTGAACCCGAGATGGTCCGGAACGAAGCCGATGAGCTGTTCGGCCAGCCGCTCCTCGCTGACCTTGCGCCGCTTCACCCGGCTGGCCTTGCCGCCGAGGCGCGGCGGGAGCGCCCGTCCGCCGGCACGGACGCCGTCGACCTCCACGATCACCTCCCAGTGCGACTGTCCGTCACCCCGATCGACGAGCTCGAGACGAGTCTCGATCCGTGGTGCCTTGTCGGCGACGACGTGAAAGCGACGTTCGAGTACGGTCGGACGGCTGTCCAACGCGTCACGAGTCTCGAAGTGCTTGTCGAGTCGTTTGACCGGGATTGGCGGTTCCGTTCCCATGCTCCCTCTCCGTTCGTTCGACGCAGGTCTCGAATCGCGCCCCGGCGAGACCTGCTGGGTCAGACGGCGGCGAGTCTTCCCGCTCGCTCGCCGACGCGCCACCGATTTGCGCGCCGCACCGCGTCGCAGACGAGGAACATCCGGTGAGTCGCGCCGATTGCAAGCCGAGACGTCGGCCGTCGAGGGCCTTGACCTCAAGCACGGTTGAGGTCGTATGGTCCCAGCGACATCGCTTCGATCACACCGTGGCGCGTTCGTGCAGTGGAGGTGCGCGGCGCCGCCGAGGCGCTGACGGATGTCGATCCCCCGGCGGCCGGGATGAGCCGCGAGGAGAGCCGCATCCATCCCGAACCAATCGTCAGCTGGGGGCTCGACGAGCGCTGACGCCGTGGCGCATCGGGCGTTGGCCTCGCCGCGCTTTGGGGGCGAACGTCGTCCCACGAGAATCGATCTTGGGTGCGTGCGCACCGTCAACTCAGCCGCAGGGCAGCGTGCGGTCAGCGCGCCTGGGCATCGTCGCTGCATGTCGCGCCGACAACGACAACTCGACGAGCTCCGTGGCCTGTGTCGCTGCGGCGCGGTGGCACGCGCCATCGACCTCGCGTTCGAACACTTCGCTGACTTCGGGTGCGACGAGGACGTCGTCGACCTGCTCGCCGACGCCATCGAGCACACCGGGGCAACGGACGATGTTCGGCGCCGATGCGCCGAGCTGCTCGCGTCACAGCACTGATGGGCTCGTCGAGGCTGGCGCATCAGCGAACGGCAGTACCGTCGATGCATGCGCATCGCGCTGCTCGGCGAGCTCGAGGTGCTCGATGACAGCGAGCGGAACGTTGTGGTCACGGGCGCGAAGCAACGGGCGCTCCTGGCGGTGTTGGCGTTGCATGCGGGTCGCGCTGTGTCCGCTGATCAGCTCGTCGACGCATTGTGGGGGGAGGACCCACCCCCGGCGGTCCGCAACGGCCTTCAGGGGCTCGTCTCGAAGCTGCGGCGCTCGCTCGGATCGGCGGGCCTCGTCGCCATGCGGAGCGGTGGCTACGCGCTCGAGCTTCCACCGGACGCGATCGATGCCCATCGCTACGAGCTGCTGGTCGCCGAGGGACGGGCGGCGGCCGCGGGCGGCAGCCCCGCGCGAGCGATCGCGCTTCTGGCCGAGGCTGACTCGTTGTGGCGAGGCGATGCGCTCGCCGAGTTCACCTTTGAGGAGTTCGCCTCGGTACCCATCACGCGGTTGTCGGAGCTGCGCCTCGCCGCAGTCGAGGAGCGACTCGACGCAGAGCTCCGACTTGGCCGTCACCAGGGAGTGATCGGCGACCTCGATGTGCTCGTCACGTCGCACCCGCTGCGTGAGCGGCCTCGTGGCCTGTTGATGCTGGCGCTGTACCGCGCTGGTCGCCAGGGCGACGCCCTGCGCGTCTACCAGGAGGGTCGTCGAGTCCTGGGCGAGGAGCTCGGCGTTGCACCAGGCCCTGAGCTGCGCCAGTTGGAGGCCGCGATCCTCGCCCAGGACCCGTCACTCGGAGCACCGGCCGTCGCCGGTCCAGGCACGGCCGCGTGGACCGAACAGCGCTCGACCATCCAGGAGTCGCTGACGCCGTTGGTCGGACGCGATGAAGAGCTGCGCGACCTCACTCGATTGCTCGAGGAGCATCGCTTGGTCACGCTCGTGGGGCCGGGAGGGGTGGGCAAGACACGACTCGCGCTCGAGGCGGCTCGGGCCCGGGGTGGGGCTTTGACTTACGGCGGCTGCCTCGTCGAGCTTGCTCCCGTCGGCGATCCCGCCGGTGTTCCCGCCGCGATCACGTCCGCCCTGGACCTGCCGGACCCGAGCCGGCTGGCGGAGATGATCGGTGAACGTGATCTGCTGATCCTGCTCGACAACTGCGAGCACGTGATCGCCACGGCCGCAGAGGTTGCCGAGGACCTCTTGCGACGCTGCCCGGGTCTGCAGGTGCTCGCCACGAGTCGGGAAGGGCTCCGAGTCGGTGGCGAGACCATCTGGCCGGTGCCGCCGCTGGCGGCCGACGACGCGGTCGCGCTGTTCGTGGCGCGCGCCCGGGCCGCAGGTGCCCGACTCGATGTCTCCGACGACGTCCTCCCGATCATCTCGGAGATCTGCGCCCGCCTCGACGGTCTCCCGCTCGCCATCGAGCTGGCGGCCGCCCGGACGCGAGCGTTCCCGATCCGACAGATCTTGTCCCGCCTGACCGACCGTTTCCGGTTGCTCACGGGTGGGTCACGCACCGCGCTGCCCCGACAGCAGACACTTCGGGCAGTCGTCGACTGGAGCTACGAGCTGTTGTTCGACGATGAGCAGCGCGTCTTCGAACGACTGTCCGTGTTCCCGGGTGGCTGTGACCTGGCCACCGCCCAGGCTGTCTGCGGGGACGAGAGCCTCCCAGGCCCCGACGTCGAGGACATCATCCACGCCCTCGTCGAAAAGTCGCTCGTCATCGCCACGCCCAAGGCGGACGCGCTACGCGTGACCCAACTCCAGACGCTCGCGCAGTACGGCCGCGAGAAGCTCGCCGAACGAGGCGAAGCAGCGCGCATCCGCGATGCCATGGCCGCACACTTCGCCAGGCTCTGCGCGGGTTCGGCGGCCGCCTTCATCGGCGACCAGCAGCGGGCCTGGCTCACGGCCGTCGACCAGGAGCAGGACAACCTGAGGGGAGCACTCGAGTGGGCGGTCGCCAACGACGATGCCGAGACGGCATTGACGATCGCCGGCGGCGCCAGCTGGCCGCACTGGCTGGCGGGCACGATGGTCGAGGCAAAGCGCTGGCTCGACGACGCCTTTTCCTGTGGGGGTGAGGCGCGTGAGACCACACGCGCGCTGGCGTTGACGGGCCGCGGACTGATCGACTTCCAGCTCGGCGCACCGGAGCGCGTCGACGCCGACCTGGAAGCGGCGCTGGCGACGTTCCGGAACCATCACGACGTGGCGTCGATGGCGCTGACGTACTCGTTCTACGCCGAGGTCGCCGCGGCGCGAGGTGAGACCGACGAAGCCCGCACGCGACGACTCGAGGTGCTCGCCTTCTACATGGCGCTCCCTGACGAACCATTCGCCATCGCAGCGCGCGCCTACTCGCAGGCGAAGCTCGGGCTGTTGGACTGCGACCTCGCCCGCGCCGAGCGCTGGTACCGGGAGGCCGCCGCAGGGTTCTCGCGGGTCGACAGGCCGATGATGCGTGCGATCTGCCTGGACGTCGTCGCAAACTTCGACGAGCGCGCCGGTGACCATCGGGGCGCGATCAAGAAGCTGGAGGAGGCCGTCGAGACCAACGACGAGCTCGGCCTCAGGGGCTTCCAGGGAGCGGTGCTGGCGCGCCTCGGATGGGTCCTGCTCCACGCCGGCAACACGGCGCGTGCCGAGCTGATGTACCGGCGGGCGCTCGATCTCGCCCGTCGGCTGAACCACGCACCAGTGGCCTTCCTTGCGCTCACCGGGTTGGCCGTGCTCCACCGGCTCAACGGTCGCGACGGTGAAGCGGCCACAGCAGGGACCGAAGCGCTCGAACTCTTTCTGGTTGGCAGTCCTCGCCGGCTCACGAATCGGGTCGACCCGAACGCAGACGTGCTCACTGCTGCGGCGGCGTGCTGCGCCGTGCTCGGCAGCGTTGCCGGCATCAAAGGCAACGGGGAGCAAGCGGCGCAACTGCTCGGGCACGCTGACCGTCTCCGCACGGATGCCGGCACGCCCGTGCCCACGTTCCAACGTGTGGATCTCGATCGGGCTCGGAACACCGCCGTCACGCTCCTCGGTGACGAGGCGTTCCTCGCCGCGTTCGAACGTGGCCAGCGCGGCCGGCTCGGCCGCGATGTCGCGTTCACCGTTGCGTGAGCAGGCCCTGACTCGCCTCGCTCGTCGAGATCAGCGGTGGTGCAGTCACACGTCAGCGGGTCCCTGGAGCATGGCCTCACCCGCATTCGGCGGGCCACCCCAGGAGGACCCAATGAGTACGTTCCTGTTCCGCCTTGGCCGCAGCTGCGCCCGCCACCCGTTCCGGGTGATCGGCATCTGGCTCATGGCCGCCTTCGCCGTCGTGGCCCTGCAAGGCAGCGCCGGCGGCGAGTTCGACGACAGCTTCCGCGTCCCCGGCGTCGAGTCACAACGCGCCGCCGACGTCCTGCACGACCGGTTCCCCAGCCAAGCTGGCCAATCGGCGCGCATCGTCCTGCACACCGATGACGGGCGACTCGACGACACCGATCACGTTCCAATCGTCGACGCCGCCCGTGAGCAACTGTCGACGAGCCACGATGTCGCCAACGTCACGGATCCGTTCACCGCGCAGTCCGCCGCCATCAGCGCGGACGGGCAGACGGCCTATCTCGACGTGGCGTACAGCGTGGACAAGCTGACCGTCACACAGTTCGACGACGCCACGACGGTGGCCGACCGCGCCCGCGCCGCCGGCGTCCAGACCGAGTTCACCGGTGTGCTCGCTCAGCTCGCGCAGCAAGAACCCGCCAGCGAACTGATCGGCGTCGGCTTCGCCGTCATCGTGCTGCTCGTCGCGTTCGGCTCCGTCGTCGCCATGGGCCTTCCGATCCTCACCGCGCTGATCGGTCTCTTCGTCGGCGCTTCAGCTGTCGGCGTGCTGTCGGCCGTCATGGACGTGCCCGAGTTCTCCCTGATCCTGTGCATGATGGTCGGCCTCGGCGTGGGCATCGACTACGCGCTGTTCATCGTCACCCGCCACCGCCAGCACCTCCACGCCGGCATGAGCGTCGAGGACTCGGCCGGCACGGCCAACGCCACCGCCGGACAGGCCGTACTCTTCGCCGGCACCACGGTGGTCATCGCCATCCTCGGGCTGTTCCTCGCAGGACTGCCGGCGATCACGGCGATGGGCGTCTCCGTCGCACTGGTCGTGACCGTCGCGATGCTGGCCGCCATCACCCTCCTGCCAGGGCTCCTCGGTCTGGCCGGCACGAAGATCGACAAGCTGTCGATCCACCGAAAGACGCACGTGACCAAGCCCGCCAACCGGACGTTCTCCGGCCGCTGGGCCAATCACGTCGGCAATCACCCGGTGCGCTACGCGGTGGCGAGCTTCGTGGCCTTGTGCGCCATCGCGGCCCCGGCACTCAGCATGCGGATCGGCACGCCCGACGACGGCAACGCCGCCGCAGACACGACGCAGCGCAAGGCATATGACCTGCTGGCTGACGGCTTCGGGGCCGGATTCAACGGCCCCATCCAGGTCGTCATCGAGATCCCAACGCCCGCGGATCAGGTTGCAGTGGATCGTGTTCACGACGCACTGCAGGCCGAGACCGGAGTCGCCGCCGTCACGGCGCCGCTGTTCAACGCCGCTGGTGACACCGTGCTGATGACCGCCAACCCGATGACGGCGCCACAGGACGAGAGCACCGACGTGCTCGTCCGTCACCTTCGTGCCGACGTGCTCCCTGCCTCCGTGCGGGACACCGACGCCACGGCGCTGCTCACCGGCCAGGCGTTGGTCACCGACCTCACCGAGCGCATCACGAGTCGCCTCCCGATCTTCATCGCAGCCATCGTGGCGATGTCGTTCGTGCTGCTGACGATCGTGTTCCGCTCGATCCTCGTCCCGCTGAAGGCCGCAATCATGAACCTGCTGTCGATCGCGGCGGCCTACGGCGTGATCGTCGCGGTGTTCCAGTGGGGTTGGGGCAACGAGCTGATCGGAGTGGAGCACACGATGCCGATCAACCCGTTCGCACCGCTGATCATGTTCGCCATCCTCTTCGGTCTCTCGATGGACTACGAGGTGTTCCTCCTGTCCCGGGTACGTGAGGAGTACCTGGCGACCGGCGACAGCCACACGTCAGTGGTCGCCGGCCTCTCGAGCACCGCCAAGGTCATCACCTCGGCCGCCTTGATCATGATCAGCGTGTTCGGCGCCTTCGTCCTCGGCGACGATCCCGTCGGCAAGATGTTCGGCGTCGGCCTCGCCGTCGCCGTGCTCCTCGACGCCACACTCGTCCGCATGGTCCTCGTGCCGGCGACCATGAGCCTGGTTGGTCGTGCCAACTGGTGGCTGCCGGCATGGCTCGACCGGCTCCTCCCGCGCCTCGACCTTGAGGGCGCACCGAAGGATGCAGCGGGCGTGGGCAGCGAGCCCGAGGGCGAACTCATCGCCGCCTGATCCCGATCCCATGTGGGGCGGTTGCAGTCGTGAACTCGACTGCAGCCGCCCCACACGTCGTTGACGCCTCAGGGCGTTGAAGAGGTGCCGAGCAACCCACCGGTTGCATGGCCGGCTCGTCGATCACCCGGTTGGTCACCGCACGCTTGCATTGGCGAAATCCGGGGCTGAGCTGGTGCGCCCCCAGGGATTCGAACCGTGCGACGGTGGTGACGGGCAAGAACGCTCCGTGGCTATCAGTCAAGGTAGACGGCACAATCTTGGTGAGCGGGCCTGCCGTCATGACGTCCCATACGGCCCTGTGGTCACAAGTCCGTGACCAATCCGCGACGGCTGCCGCCGACTCGTCGGCGGCAGCCGCGTCACCACGGCGGCTCAGTCGGCGTGAGCCGAGCCGGCCCGGGGTCGAGGTCGATGCGCTGCCACTTGTACCCATCGAGGTCACCGAAACTGACGAAGAGATCTGTTGGCACGCCAAGGTCGAGAGGGCAGTCCTCACTCCGTCGGCGACGTCGCTGACACCGCCGAGTTCGCCGTCTCGTCGATCCGCCGATGGTGGAACCAGATGGGCCGGGCCCGCTTTCCTGACGCCGACCGGTTGTTGATCAGTCCGGGTTCTACGAGTGGCTCGACCGGCCAGCCTCGGCCACCACCGAGCGGCGTGCTGCGTTGACGGTGCGGATCCAGCTGATCTTCGCCGACGCCGACGCCGAAGCCGACGGCGCTGCCGGTGGCAGCACCGGCTACCGGCGGGTCCATGCCCAGGTTGAGCACGACGGCTCACTTCACCATCCCCGTCGCTATCAACAGTTGTCAACCTGACAGCCGGGCTCGCACTCGAGGGTTGCGTGTACCAGGGCCGGGGGAGCGCGGCGGGTATCCGGTAATGGCATCCGATAGCGCGCGACACCAGTGTCGTCGATCGTCGACTCGTGGCAGTGTCGGCTGTTGGCACAGACCGTGTCGGTCGGTGCTGCTCGACGAGACGCTCGGCTCACGTCCGTCGGGTGGGCACAGGGTCATTCATTCCGTGAGGCGCTCGAAGCGCTGGCGTGCGCCTTGGCGGGTCATGCCGAGCTGCGCCCCGATCACGCCCCACGACAGTCCGGCCTGATGGGCAGCCACAGCGGCGGCCTCGATCCGACCCTCGGCCTCGCGCCGTGCGGCGGCGGCGGCTCGAAGCTCGGCCAAGGTCGCGGCGTCGGTCACCGAGAACTCGGTGTCAGTCCTGTCGTCGAAGGTCGCGACGATGGTCGCTGCCTCGCTGTCGGTGAGATCCCGTGGATGCTTCGTGGTCTTCATGTCTGGTCACCTCGTGGCGGTGTGATCATCTTCAGGTACTTGGGTCGGGCAGGCATCGCGTGGATGACGTAGTCGTTGTCGTCAGCGGCGACGACACCGATTTCCACCAGCTGTGTGGCACGGTCGGGGCCGAGCAACATGGTGAAGTCAGGTTGGTTCGGCGTCGTGATGGCGGCGACGGCGTTCGTGCAGGCGTGGCGGATGTCGTCGTCGGAGATCCCGTGCTTGCGCGCACTCGACAGGATCACCACAGCGACAACTGTAGTTGTCGCGGTCCGCCTTTGCGGCGCCCCCGGGAGGTGGCGGCTCCGAGCGGCCGAAGTGTCGCTACACCCTCGCGCTCAGATCAGGTCGGGGTATCCGGATGACGCGGGGAATAGCCCCAGGCGGGCTGCCCGGAAACGCCGGCTACTTCGGCGGTGGGTCCTCGCCGATCCGCCAGCGAGGCATCGAGTCGGCGACGCCCTCGGCCAGTACGGCAAGGAGCTCGGAGCCATCGTCGGCGGAGACTGCTTCGGGCGCAGCGGGACTGGCTGGCCGCCCGTGGCCTGGAGGAGGTGGGCGATCGAAGCGACCGCGAACGCCGGGGTGTCGTGGTCGTCGCCGACGTTGACCCACCCTTCGTTGGCGCCGATGTCGTAGACCCCGCTGTCGGACGTCCTCGTCGAGCGTGTCCAGTTGGAGCGCAAGCTCGCCGAGTTGCGGCCGATGTAGGGCCGCACCCGCGAAGGGCTGAACGAGCTGGCCGCGATCCTCAAGCGCTGAGAAGCGCCTCCCCGCCCGTACCGGCACGATGACCGTGGAGAGCCGCCAGGAACGGGCCCGCAGGGGTGTTGAGCTCGGCGACGATCATCGGTCCCTCTGAACACTCGGATCGCGGATGTGGACGGTGTCGGTGGCTGCAACTGCCGGCGCGCCTCGATGAAGGCACCTAGCTCCGCTGGTTGGCCGCCGGTTGGTCACCTCGGATTCCTTCCAAGGGACGGAAATGGCCTCTGAGCTGGTGCGCCCCCAGGGATTCGAACCCTGAACCAATGGATTAAGAGTCCACTGCTCTGCCGTTGAGCTAGAGGCGCTTGGGACCCGGCAGTGTACGGCGGCGGAATCGCGCGTCGCCGTGCACGGCCGG